>NZ_JACNDU010000012.1:0-153049 GCF_017351735.1 Pseudomonas sp. FW300-N2A2
AATTCGCTCCACTGGGGCACATGACTGTCAGGGATTACCGCATGACTACCAGCACGACCTATACCGAAACCACGCCTGCACAACCGACGAACTCCGCCACCCGCGTGGCGACCGCGAGTTTCATCGGCACCGCCATCGAGTTCTACGACTTCTACGTGTACGCCACTGCCGCCGCGCTGGTGATCGGTCCGGTGTTTTTTCCGCAGACCTCCGGCACGGCCCAGATGCTCTCGGCGTTTCTCACGTTCGGCATCGCGTTCCTCGCCAGGCCGCTGGGCTCGGCACTGTTCGGCCACTTCGGTGACCGCATCGGGCGCAAATCGACCCTGGTCGCCTCTTTGCTGCTGATGGGCGTGTGCACCACGCTGATCGGCGTGCTGCCGGGTTACGACAGCATCGGGGCCTGGGCGCCGATCCTGCTCTGCGTGCTGCGCTTCGGCCAGGGTTTGGGCCTGGGCGGCGAATGGGGCGGCGCGGCATTGCTGGCGACGGAGAACGCGCCCAAGGGCAAGCGCGCCTGGTTCGGCATGTTCCCGCAGCTTGGCCCGTCGATTGGCTTTCTCGCGGCCAACGGGCTGTTTTTGACGCTGGCAATGACACTGAACGACGAACAGTTCCGTTCGTGGGGCTGGCGGATTCCGTTCCTGCTCAGCGCCGCGCTGGTGATGGTCGGCCTGTACGTGCGCCTCAAGCTGCACGAAACCCCGGTGTTCGCCAATGCCATGGCCCGTCAGGAGCGAGTGAAGATCCCGCTGGTCGAGCTGTTCAGCCAGTATTGGGCGCCGATGCTGCTGGGCGCCGGTTCGATGGTGGTGTGCTACGCGCTGTTCTACATCTCGACGGTGTTTTCGCTGAGTTATGGCGTGTCGACGCTGGGCTACACCCGCGAAACCTTCCTCGCGCTGCTGTGTTTTGCGGTGCTGTTCATGGCCGCCGCGACACCATTGTCGGCCTGGGCCAGTGACCGTTACGGGCGTAAACCGGTGCTGATCATCGGCGGCGTGCTGGCGATTCTGTCCGGGTTCTTGATGGAACCGCTGCTGACCCAGGGTTCGACCTGGGGCGTGGCGCTGTTTCTGAGCATCGAGCTGTTTCTGATGGGCGTGACGTTTGCGCCAATGGGTGCGCTGCTGCCGGAGCTGTTTCCGACACACGTGCGTTATACCGGTGCGTCAGCGGCCTACAACCTGGGCGGCATTGTCGGAGCCTCGGCGGCGCCGTTCTTTGCGCAGAAGTTGGTGGCGATGGGTGGTTTGAGTTACGTCGGCGGGTATGTGTCGGGGGCGGCGGTGCTGAGTTTGATTGCGGTGCTGTGCCTGAAAGAGACGCGTCACAACGATTTGAATCGGGTGGCCTGATAGAAAAAGCTTCGCGGGCAAGCCTCGCTCCTACAGAATCACGCGGTTCTTGTAGGAGCGAGGCTTGCCCGCGAAGGCCGCGCCTCGGTTACAGCTCTACAACGACCGCCTGAGAAGCGCGGGTCGCTTTAGCGCGAGCAGCCTCGATCGACTCATCCCGCGCCAGCGCCACACCCATCCGGCGCTGACCATTCACTTCAGGTTTGCCGAACAGACGCAACGCCGTGTCCGGCTCGCTCAATGCCGCGCCGAGATTGGCGAAAGCCGTCTGGGTCGACTGCCCTTCCACCAGAATTACCGCCGAAGCCGAAGGCGCGAACTGACGGATCAATGGAATCGGCAGCCCCAGAATGGCCCGTGCGTGCAGTGCGAACTGCGACAGGTCCTGAGAAATCAGGGTCACCAGGCCGGTGTCGTGCGGGCGCGGCGAGACTTCGCTGAACCACACTTGATCGCCTTTGATGAACAGTTCGACGCCAAACAGACCACGACCGCCCAAGGCTTCGGTGACCGCCTTGGCCACACGCTCGGATTCCGCCAGGGCAACCGGGCTCATGGCTTGTGGCTGCCAGGATTCCTGATAGTCGCCCTTCTCCTGGCGGTGACCGACCGGCGCGCAGAACGTGGTGCCGCCGACGTGACGCACGGTCAGCAAGGTGATTTCGTAATCGAAGTCGATGAAGCCCTCGACGATCACCCGACCTTTACCGGCACGGCCGCCTTCTTGCGCGTAATCCCACGCGGTTTTCACGTCATCGACGCTGCGCAGCAGGCTCTGGCCCTTGCCCGACGAACTCATCACCGGCTTGACCACGCACGGGAAGCCCAGGTCCTGAACGGCTTTGCTGTAATCCTCGAAGGTGTCGGCAAAGTGGTACGGCGAGGTCGGCAGGTCCAGCTCTTCAGCGGCCAGGCGACGGATGCCTTCACGGTTCATGGTCAGTTGCGCAGCGCGTGCAGTCGGGATCACGGTGAAGCCTTCGGCTTCCAGTTCAACCAGGGTCGCGGTGGCGATGGCTTCGATTTCCGGCACGATGAAGTGCGGCTTCTCGGCTTCGATCACGGCACGCAGGGCAGCGCCGTCGAGCATGTTGATCACATGGCTGCGGTGAGCGACTTGCATGGCCGGCGCGTTGGCGTAACGGTCAACGGCAATCACTTCAACGCCCAGGCGTTGCAGCTCGATCACCACTTCCTTGCCCAACTCACCACAGCCACACATCAATACGCGGGTCGCGGTTGGCGACAATGGAGTTCCGATACGGGTCATCTCAGGTCCTCAAAGGAGCGGATCATCGAGGGTCGCGGTGCCTGGCACGCTTCCCATGGGGAGAAAGCGCGGCATTTTACATGAACCTGAGGGTTTGGCTTCAGCCGGCGATGGCCAGTTTACGCAAGCGCCACGCCATGATCAGCCACACGACGGTCACGCCGGCGAACTTCGAGCCCATGGCGGTGAGGATCACCGCCGGGGTGAAGGCGTCGATCATGCCGAAGAAGATGAAGGTATCGAGGGGAATGCTCAGGGCCGAACTTATCCACAGGCGGTCGTGCAGCGGGCGTTTGGTGATGCTGAACACCAGCCAGTCGATGCATTCGGAGACCGCGAACGCGGTGGCGCTGGCCAGAGCGATGGACGGATCGGAGGTGACATAGGACAGCACCAGCGCTGCCAGCATCGCCGCGATTGCACCGTGGCCGAAGCGGGTTTGCACCATGTCGCGCAGGACGAAGACCAAACCGCCCCAGGCGGACCAGATGATGTCCAGGTGCGGCGCGGTGGAAAAGGCGTAGTTGATCAGCACGACGCTGCTGATGTAGGCGATCAGGAAGAGCATGGGGCGCGAGAGTACCTGTCAATTTGGCGCACAGAGTACTGCAGAGAAGGTTGTGGTGTCAGCGCTGATGCCTTCGCGGGCAAGCCTCGCTCCTACGGATCTGCGTCGAACACGTAATTGTGGTTCAACCCTCCCCCTGTAGGAGCGAGGCTTGCCCGCGAAGGGCGCACCTCAATTATCCGGTTTTGCCCCGATCATCCAGAGCAACCCACTGGATTTCGCCCGCTCATGGCACAACCCCAACACCTTGCGCCGCTCTTCGTTGTCCATCCGGCTCCAGCCCGTGATTTCCGCCACGGTGCGCTGGCACCCGGTGCAGATGTCATCGTCGTCCAGCGCACAAATATTCACGCAGGGTGATAGCACCGGGCGTTCGGGCGTGTTCATTCTTCCTGCTCTGCCAGATCGCGGGCATAACGCTGGGAGTTATGCACATAGTGCGCAGCGCTGGCCTCGAGCATTTTTTTCTGCGGCTCGGTCAGCTCGCGCACGACCTTGCCGGGCGAGCCCATGACCAGCGAACCGTCCGGAATCTCCTTGCCTTCGCCGATCAGCGAGTTGGCGCCGATGATGCAGTTCTTGCCGATTTTTGCGCCGTTGAGGATCACTGCATTAATACCTATCAGGCTGTAGTCACCGACGGTGCAGCCGTGGAGCATGGCGTTGTGGCCGATGGTCACGCCGGTGCCGATGGTCAGCGGGTAGCCCATGTCGGTGTGCATCACGGTGCCGTCCTGGACGTTGCTGTTCTTGCCGATCAGGATCAGTTCGTTGTCGCCACGCAGCACGGCGTTGAACCAGACGTTGGCGCCCTCTTCCAGTTTGACCTTGCCCACCAGCACAGCGTTGGGGGCAACCCAGCTTTGCGGATGGGTGTCGACGCGGGCGTCGCCCAGGCGGTATTTCATCGTGTTGTCCTCAGGCTCAGGCAGCCGCGGCTTCACGCCATACGAGCGATGGCTTCAGGTGTTGATAAAACTCTTGGGCGGCTGGTGCAGGCTGATTTTGGCGTCATAGAGCAAGTTGATCAACTCGACGATCATGATCGCGGTCAGGCCCCAGATCTTGTATTCGCCATAACGATAACTCGGCACGTACCAACTGCGGCCCTGGTAATCGATGCGATGGGTATGTTCACGCGGGTCTTTGCGGAAGAATTCCAGGGGAACGCTGAACACCGCAGCGATCTCGGCGTCGTTGGCCAGGTACTCGACAAAATCCGGGATCACGCCGACATAAGGCGTGACCTTGATGCCGTGCAGGGAAATCAGCGGGCTCAACGGCCCGATCACTTCGACCAGCCCCGGCGGCAGGCCGATTTCTTCTTCGGCCTCGCGTAGTGCGGTGAAAATCAGGTCCGGGTCTTCCGGGTCGCGGCGTCCGCCGGGGAAGGCCACTTCGCCGCCATGGGTCGAGAGCCCGCTGGCGCGCAGGGTCAGAACCAGTTCCGGTTCATCACTGCGAGTGATGGGCACCAGAACCGCAGCCTCCGGGAAACGCTTGTCGGTTTCCAGTGTGCGTGGGATGTGGTTGCTTACTCGATGCAGTAGCTCGTCCAGCATGAGTCTTCTCGATTTATTCGCTACTTCGCATCATGCACCAATCACACCGACCGCCCAACCCCCCGAACTGCGGAGTGTCGCTAAACGACAACTTGCCGACAGACACCGCCGCACGCCAAGATAGGCGCAGCATTCAGGAACCCAAGCATGAAATTTTGCAGTCAGTGCGGCAACCCGGTCACCCAGCGCATTCCCGAAGGCGATTCGCGTCTGCGTTTTGTCTGTGACAGCTGTCAGGCGATTCACTACCAGAACCCCAATATCGTCGCCGGCTGCGTGGCGACCTGGGGCTCGAAAGTGTTGCTGTGCCGGCGCGCCATCGAGCCACGGCTCGGTTACTGGACCCTGCCCGCCGGTTTCATGGAGAACGGTGAAACCATCGAACAGGCGGCCATTCGCGAAACGGCCGAAGAAGCCTGCGCGCGGGTGCGTAACTTGAGCATCTATACGTTGATCGATGTGCCGCACATCAGTCAGGTGCATGTGTTCTTTCGTGCAGAGCTGGTGGACCTGGATTTTTCCGCCGGTCCCGAGAGCCTGGAAGTGGCACTTTTCGACGAAGCCGACATCCCGTGGTCCGACCTGGCTTTCCGCACGGTGGGCCGTACCTTAGAATGCTTCTTCGCTGACCGGCGGACCGAGGTCTACCCCGTGAGATCCGAGTCGATCCCGCCGCTTGCTCAGCCTGCCATCACCTAAAAAACATCTATAAATAAAATAGCCGCGACACCTCTTAGGGATATCGTTTCAATGCGCTGGTTGCTTGCCCTGTTTTGCTTGTCGTTCGTCGCTATCTCCCAGGCTTCCGTAGCGGAAACGCTGGACGGCAAAGTCATCGACAAAGTTCTGGTTCTCAAGTCCGCCCACCAATTGCAATTGATCAACGACGGCAAACCGTTGAAGACCTACCGCATCTCCCTGGGCAAACGCCCCAAGGGGCCGAAACTGATGGAAGGCGACAAACGCACGCCTGAAGGTTTCTATTGGCTGGACTGGCGCAAGGTCAGCGATAAATTCAACCTGGCGATGCACATCTCCTACCCGAACATCAGCGACTCCGCGCGCGCCCGGCGCGAAGGCGTCGAGCCAGGCGGCATGATCATGATCCACGGCACGCCGGACACCGAAGAAAACCCTGAAAACCTGTTCCACACCCTGGACTGGACCGACGGCTGCATCGCCATGCGCAACATGGACATGCGCGAGGTATGGGGCCTGGTGCCGGACGGCACGATGATCGAAATCCGCCCGTAACACCGACCTTCGGTCGCCTGTCACAAAATAAATTCTAAAGATCGCAGCCTTTGGCGGCGCCTGCTGGGTTGATACCACTCCCACCCTCAGGCACTGCCAAACGCTGCGATTTTTGCTTGCAACGACCTCTCCGCTAATACCACTTAAAACCAACAACCCTGTATGCCACCCACAAAGGCAGGTTTTACCGCGCCAACAGCAAAGTGGTCTCATTGACATGGTATTCAAGTGGTATTAGGTTTCGCTGCACTACCGGGCGACAACACTCCAATATCCGCATCGGACACCCAACATGAATGACCTCCAGGCCCTGCGCCCTGACGACACCCAACCCACGCCGCTGTACCTGCAACTGGCGCGTAATCTGGAAGCGGCGATCCACGCCGGCCAGTGGAAAGCCGAGCAGGCGATGCCGTCGGAACGCAACCTCAGCGAAATACTGGGCATCTCCCGCGTCACCGCCCGCAAGGCGTTGGAAGTGCTGTTCGATCAAGGCCTGATCCGGCGCAATCAAGGGTCCGGCACCTTCATCACCCCGCGCCTGGAACAACCGCTGTCGCGCCTCTCGGGGTTCAGCGAGATGCTGCGGCTGAAGGGCTTCGTCCCCGGCTCGCAATGGCTGGAACGGGAAATCACCCCGCCGACCCACGAAGAACTGATTCGCCTCGGCTTGTCGCCAAACGACAAGGTCGCCCGGCTCAAACGCCTGCGCAAAGCCGACGACACGGTAATGGCAATCGAGATGAGCACCCTGCCCGCCTCGATCATTCCCAAGCCGCAAGCGGTGGGCGATTCCCTCTACGAATACCTCGACGGCATCGGCAAACCGGTGGTCCGCGCCTTGCAACACATCCAGGCGATCAACGCCTCGGACGAATTCGCCGCACTGGTCGGCATCGCCCCCGGCACCGCCATGTTGCTGATGACCCGGGTCGGCTACCTCGAAGACAACACGCCGATCGAAGTCACCGACACCTATTGCCGCAACGACTACTACGACTTTGTCGCAGAGCTTCGTAGATAAAGAGCTTCGTTGATAAAGAGCTTCGCCGCTAAGAACCGAGACCCCATCATGTCCGAAGACAACATCCTCACCGCCGGCGGCTGGATACGCGGCCGGCTGGTTCACGAACACGGCAAGGTCCTGTCGATCGAAGGCGTGCCGTGCGATCCGGCAGACAACGACCTGCCTTACTTGCTGCCCGGCTTCATCGACCTGCACGTTCACGGCGGCGGTGGCAAAGACATCATGGAAGGCGCGACCGCCTTCGAAACCATCACCCGAACCCACGTGCGTTTCGGCACCACCTCGTTGCTGGCGACCACCATGACCGCGCCGAGCGAAGAGATTTCCAGTGTGCTCAAAGCCGTCGGCGAGTTCTGCGAACAACGCCCGAGCGGCAGCGCCCGCGTGCTCGGTGTGCACCTGGAAGGCCCGTACATCAACCCCGGCAAACTTGGCGCGCAACCGAATTTCGCCCATACCGCGTTGATGACCGAAGTCGAGGAATACCTGGCCCTGGCGCCGATCCGGGTCATCACCATCGCCCCGGAAATCGCCGGCCACGATGCCCTGATCCGCGCCCTCAGTGCGCGCGGCGTGCGCATGCAGATCGGCCACACCCTTGGCAGTTACGAGGAAGGTGTGGCCGCACTGGCCGCCGGCGCGAGCAGTTTTACCCACCTCTACAACGCCATGAGCCCGCTGCATCATCGCGAGCCAGGCATCGTCGGCGCAGCGTTGGCGCATGCGAAATACGCGGAACTGATTCCGGACTTGCTGCATGTGCACCCCGGTGCGATGCGCGTAGCCCTGCGCTCGATACCGTGCCTGTATTGCGTTACCGACTCCACTGCCGCCGCCGGCATGCCGGACGGTGAATACAAGCTCGGTAGCCACACGGTGACCAAATGCCTGGGCGGCGTGCGCCTGGCCGACGGCACCCTGGCCGGCAGCACGCTGACCATGGATCAGGCGTTGCGCAACCTGGTGAAGATCGGTTTGCCGATCGCCGAGGCTTCGCAACGTCTTTCGCAATTCCCCGCCGACTACCTCGGCATCACCGAACGCGGACGCCTGCAACCCGGCGCCTGGGCCGACTGCGTGCGGCTGGATCGCTCACTCACACTGACCGCCGTCATGGTCGAAGGAGAAGACATTGACTTCAAAAATGCTTGAAGAGGCGCTGTCCTCGTTCGAAGCCGTGCAGGCGCAGTTGCAGCAACTCGACCCGCAGATGATCGAGATTGCCGGGCGTCTGCGCCGTCAGCCGCCGCAAGTGGCGATGACCGTCGCACGCGGCAGTTCCGACCATGCCGCCAGCTACTTCGCCTACCTGACCATGCAGCAACTGGGAATTCCCGTGGCGTCGCTGCCGATGTCGGTGGTGACCATGCAACAAGCGCCGTTGAAGGTCAGCGGTCAGGTGGCGTTTGCCTTCTCGCAATCAGGGCAAAGCCCGGATCTGGTGAACAGCCTGCGTCTGTTGCGCAAACGCGGCGCCTTGAGCATTTCCATGGTCAACGCCGAAAGTTCGCCGCTGGAAGCCGCGTGCGAATTCAGCCTGCCGCTGTGCGCGGGGACGGAAAGCAGCGTCGCCGCGACCAAGAGTTTTATCGCCACCCTCAGCGCCAGCGCCCGCCTGATCGCGCACTGGAAAGAAGACGAGCAATTGCTCGAAGCCGGCCACGCCTTGCCGGAAGGTCTGCGCGAAGCGGCGCAGCAGGACTGGAGCCTGGCCATCGATGCCCTGCGCGATTGCCAGCGCTTGATGGTGATCGGCCGTGGCGCCGGCTTCGCTATCGCCCAGGAAGCGGCGCTCAAATTCAAGGAAACCTCGGCGATTCAGGCCGAAGCCTTCAGCAGCGCCGAAGTCCGTCACGGCCCGATGGCGTTGATCGACGAGCACTATCCGCTGCTGGTGTTCGCCCCACGCGGTGCCGAGCAGGCGGGCCTGATCAGTCTCGCATCCGACATGCGTCTGCGGGGTGCCCGCGTATTGCTGGCCGCGCCGGATGACATCGCCGAACGAGACCTCACCCTGACCCGCGCCGAACACCCGGCCCTCGATCCGATTCTGGCGATCCAGAGTTTCTACGTCATGGCCGCCGGTCTGGCGGTGGCGCGCGGCATGGACCCGGACCATCCACGGCACCTGAGCAAAGTCACGCGAACGCATTGATTCGAATGGTGAATGCATCCCCCCTGTAGGAGCCGAGCTTGCTCGCGAAGACGTTGGTACATCCGACGCATCATCTGCGGCTGAAACGCCGCCTTCGTGAGCAAGCTTGGCTCCTACAGGGGACGGCGTTGATACGAACTGTTGTTTTTTGATGAGACCGAGCCATGCACAACAATAATAAAGAGCTGACCCTCAGCGCCCCGCTCAGCGGCCCGGTGCTCACACTCGCCAAGGTCCCGGACCCGGTGTTCGCCAGCGGCGCGATGGGCGACGGGATCGCCATCGATCCGCTGAACGATACCCTGCACGCGCCGTGCGCCGGCGTCGTGGTGCACGTCGCCCGCACCGGCCACGCCATCACCTTGCGCGCCGACAACGGCGCCGAATTGCTGCTGCACCTGGGCCTGGACACCGTCGAGTTGCAGGGCAACGGGTTCTCGATGCTGGTCAAGGAAGGGGCGCGCGTCGCCAATGGCCAGCCACTGCTGCGCTATGACCTGGACAAGGTCGCGCAGCAGTGCAAAAGCCTTGTCAGCCTGATGATCCTGACCAACAGCGAGGACTTTCAGGCGCGGCCAATCACGCTGAAATCGGTGAAGGTCGGCGAACCGTTGCTGCACATCATTCGTCGGCAGGCGTCTGGCGCGCAGGCAGAAGCGGACCTGTCCGGGGAAGCGTTTGTCGGCCACATCCGTATCGCCCATCGGGGTGGTTTACACGCCCGGCCGGCAGCGCTGATCCGCCAGACCGCACAAGGTTTCAAAAGCAAATCGCAGCTGCACTTCGCCGGCAAATCGGCGCGCTGCGACAGCCTGATCGGGCTGATGGGGCTGGCCATCGGTGAGCAGGACGAGGTTCAGGTCAGCTGTCAGGGCACGGATGCCGAAGCGGCGCTGCAAGCGTTGTTGACGGCATTGTCCACCGCGCTGGCCGAAGACAGTCACGCCATCGCGCCAACACCGATTGCCCAGCGTGGGCGTGCAGCCGAAGCGGGTGTGCTTCATGGTGTGTGCGCCGCGCCCGGCCTGGTCGGCGGACCGCTATTTCGCTTGAACACGATCAGCCTGCCGGAGGACGCCGGCAACCACGTTCCAGAGCAACAACGCCAAGCCCTGGATACCGCGCTGAACGCCGTGCGCCGCGAAATCGACACCACGCTGGCTCAGGCCAGGAAGCACAAGGACACCGAAGAAGAAGCGATCTTCGCCGCGCACCTCGCCCTGCTCGAAGACCCGGCGCTGTTGGATGCAGCGCACGCCGCCATCGACCGGGGCGTGGCCGCGACTCACGCCTGGAGCCAATCGATCGACGTGCAATGCGACGTGTTGCAGCAACTCGGCAGCCCATTGCTGGCCGAACGCGCCAACGACTTGCGCGACCTCAAGCAACGGGTATTGCGCGCCCTGCTCGGTGAGAGCTGGCACTACGACCTGCCGGCCGGCGCCATCGTCGCCGCGCATGAACTGACCCCGTCCGACCTGCTGCAACTCAGCCAGCAAGGGGTCGCCGGGCTGTGCATGGCCGAGGGCGGCGCGACGTCCCACGTGGCGATTCTCGCTCGCGGCAAAGGCTTGCCGTGCATGGTCGCGCTGGGGTCGGCGCTGCTGGATCAGCCACAGGGCCAGGCGGTGGTGCTGGATGCCGACGGTGGGCGTCTCGAACTCGCGCCTTCTGCCCAGCGCATGGCCGACGTGCATCAGGCGCAACGGGACCACCAGCAACGTCGAGCGCTGCAACAATCTCAGGCGCATACCCAGGCGCTGACGCTCGACGGGGTGCAGATCGAAGTCGCCGCCAATGTCGCCTCCAGCGCTGAGGCAGCCGATGCGCTGGCCAACGGCGCCGATGGCGTCGGCCTGCTGCGCACCGAGTTTCTGTTCGTCGACCGCCACACTGCGCCGGACGAAGAGGAACAGCGTGTCGCCTATCAAGCGGTGCTCGACGCCATGGGCGACAAATCGGTGATTATCCGCACCATCGACGTCGGCGGCGACAAGCAGCTCGATTACCTGCCATTGCCGGCCGAGGCCAATCCGGTGCTCGGCTTGCGCGGGATTCGCCTGGCTCAGGCCCGTCCGGAAATTCTCGATCAGCAACTGCGCGCCCTGCTGCACGTCAGCCCGTTGTCACGCTGCCGGATCCTGCTGCCGATGGTCACCGAAGTCGATGAGCTGTTGCACGTCCGCCAGCGTCTCGAGGCCTTGTGCGCGGAGCTCGGTGTCAGCGAGCGCCCGGAGCTGGGGGTGATGATCGAAGTCCCGGCCGCCGCGTTGCTGGCCGAGCAACTGGCCGAACACGCGGACTTCCTGTCCATCGGCACCAACGATTTGTCCCAGTACACCCTGGCGATGGACCGCGACCACGCCGGCCTCGCGTCGCGGGTCGATGCCATGCACCCGGCGCTGCTGCGGCTGATCGCCCAGACCTGCGCCGGTGCCGCCGTGCATGGCCGCTGGGTCGGCGTGTGCGGCGCGCTCGCCTCCGATCCGCTGGCGACGCCGGTCCTGATTGGCCTGGGCGTCAGCGAGTTGTCGGTCAGCCCGGTGCAAATCGGCGAAATCAAGGACCGGGTGCGCCACCTCGACGCCAGCGAATGCCGACGCATCAGCCTCGGCCTGCTCAAGCTGAGCAGCGCCAGCGCGGTGCGTCACGCCTGTCATCAACATTGGCCTCTGAGCTGAACAACTAATAACAAGAATCCAGGGAGATCCGCCATGTACCAATACTTCATCGAAGGCCTGCAGCGCCTCGGCCGTGCGCTGATGCTGCCGATCGCTATCCTGCCGATTGCCGGGTTGCTGCTGCGCCTGGGCGACACCGACCTGCTGGACATCGCGATCATCCACGATGCCGGTCAGGTCATCTTCGCCAACCTGGCGATGATCTTCGCCATCGGCATCGCGGTCGGCTTCGCCAAGGACAACAACGGCACCGCCGGCCTCGCTGGAGTGATTGGCTACCTGGTGATGATCTCCACCCTCAAGGTGCTCGACGCGAGCATCAACATGGGCATGCTCGCGGGGATCGTCAGCGGCTTGATGGCCGGCGCGCTGTACAACCGTTTCAAAGACATCAAGCTCCCGGAATACCTGGCGTTCTTCGGCGGCCGGCGCTTTGTGCCGATCATCACCGGGTTCGCCGCAGTCGGCCTGGGCGTGGTGTTCGGCCTGATCTGGCCGCCGATCCAGCACGGCATCAACAGCTTCGGCGTATTGATGCTGGAAAGCGGCAGTGTGGGCGCCTTCATTTTCGGCGTGCTCAACCGCCTGCTGATCGTGACCGGCCTGCACCACATCATCAACAACATGGCGTGGTTCGTCTTCGGCAACTTCACTGACCCGGCCACGGGCGCACTGGTGACCGGCGATATCTCGCGCTACTTCGCCGGTGACCCCAAGGGCGGCCAATTCACTACCGGCATGTTCCCGGTGATGCTCTTCGGCCTGCCAGCGGCGTGCCTGGCGATGTACCGCAATGCGTTGCCGGAACGGCGCAAAGTGATGGGCGGGATCTTCCTGTCGATGGCCCTGACCTCGTTCCTGACTGGGGTGACCGAGCCGATCGAATTCGCCTTCATGTTTCTCGCGCCGCTGCTGTATCTGCTGCACGCGCTGCTGACGGGGCTGTCGATGGCAGTCACCAACCTGCTGAACATCCACCTCGGTTTCACCTTCTCCGGCGGCTTCATCAACATGATTCTCGGCTGGGGGAAATCCACTAATGGGTGGCGAGTGATCCCGGTGGGCCTGGCCTATGCGGTGATTTATTACACGGTGTTCGATTTCTGCATTCGCCGGTTCAACCTGAAGACGCCGGGGCGTGAAGAGGTGACCACGGCCGAGAAAGCGCGAGTGGCAGAAAACCAACGGGCCGGGGCGTACATCAAGGCGCTGGGCGGTGCGCAGAATTTGCTCACCGTCGGTGCCTGCACCACACGACTGCGACTGGACATGGTGGATCGCAACAAGGCCAACGATGCCGAGCTCAAAGCACTGGGCGCTATGGCTGTGGTGCGTCCGGGCAAGGGCGGGAGTTTGCAGGTAGTGGTCGGGCCGATGGCCGACAGCATTGCCGATGAAATCCGCCTGGCGATGCCGGCACTGGGTCGTGCGGCGGTGTCGACACCGGCGGCTGCGATTGATACGCCTGCCCCCGCTGCAGTGGAGCACCCGCAAGCACAGCGCTGGCTGAATGCGTTGGGTGGTGGGGAAAACGTCTTGCAGATGGATTGCGTCGCCATGACCCGGATTCGCCTGCAACTGGCCGACGGCAAGGCCCTGTCGGAATGTGATTTGAAGGCGTTGGGTTGCCAGGGGGTCAGTCAACTGGACGGTGGCATCTGGCATCTGTTGGTCGGCGACAAGGCGCCGAGTCTGACCGATGCGCTGGAGGCGTTGGTCAATCGCAGTGAGGTGAGTGCCAAGGTTTAGCTCGGCAGTGCCTGACCATCCGCTATCGCTGGCAAGTCGGGTCGCCGCATCGCAGCTCCTACAAAGGTTACGCATACCTTGTAGGAGCTGGCTGCCAGCGATAAGGCCGCACAAACACCAAAAATCCCCCAACCCTGTCGAAAACCTGAACGCACATCACGAAACACCCCCAGCCATTGAAACCACCCCCCACCTGCCCCATCTAAGATCCATACCCCATTGCGCAGGTGCCCCATGAGCGACCAGCAAGAATTCCCCGAAGACCCGAGCGACTACGCCGACCCCGAAAACGCCCCGCACCACTCCACCGGCAAAGGCCTCGCCCTGCCCGGCCAGAACCTGCCGGACAAGGTCTACATCATCCCGATCCACAATCGCCCGTTCTTCCCGGCCCAAGTGCTGCCGGTGATCGTCAATGAAGAACCGTGGGCTGAAACGCTGGATCTGGTGAGCAAATCCGATCATCACTCCCTGGCCCTGTTCTACATGGACACGCCCCAGGAAGACCCGCGCCATTTCGACACCTCGGCCCTGCCGCTCTACGGCACGCTGGTCAAGGTGCACCACGCCAGTCGTGAAAACGGCAAACTGCAATTCGTCGCCCAGGGCCTGACCCGCGTACGCCTCAAGACCTGGCTCAAGCACCATCGCCCGCCGTACCTGGTGGAAGTCGAGTACCCGCACCAGCCGACCGAGCCGACCGACGAGGTCAAGGCCTACGGCATGGCGCTGATCAACGCGATCAAGGAACTGCTGCCGCTCAACCCGCTGTACAGCGAAGAGCTGAAGAACTACCTCAACCGCTTCAGCCCCAACGATCCGTCGCCGCTGACCGACTTCGCCGCCGCCCTGACTTCCGCGACCGGCAGCGAGCTGCAAGAAGTGCTCGACTGCGTGCCGATGCTCAAGCGCATGGAAAAAGTCCTGCCGATGCTGCGCAAGGAAGTTGAAGTTGCGCGGCTGCAAAAAGAAATTTCTGCCGAAGTTAACCGCAAGATCGGCGAGCATCAGCGCGAGTTCTTCCTTAAAGAACAGTTAAAAGTCATCCAGCAAGAGCTGGGCCTGACCAAGGACGACCGCAGCGCCGACATCGAGCAGTTCGAACAGCGCCTGGTCGGCAAGGTGTTGTCGACGCAGGCGCAGAAACGCATCGAAGAGGAAATGAACAAGCTCTCGATCCTCGAGACCGGTTCACCGGAGTACGCGGTCACCCGCAACTACCTCGACTGGGCGACCTCGGTGCCGTGGGGCGTGTATGGCGAGGACAAACTCGACCTCAAGCACGCCCGCAAGGTGCTGGACAAGCACCACGCCGGTCTCGACGACATCAAGGACCGCATCCTCGAGTTCCTCGCGGTCGGAGCCTATAAAGGCGAGATCAGCGGTTCCATCGTGCTGCTGGTCGGTCCGCCGGGCGTGGGTAAAACCAGCGTCGGCAAGTCCATCGCCGAATCCCTTGGCCGACCGTTCTATCGTTTCAGCCTCGGCGGCATGCGCGACGAAGCCGAGATCAAGGGCCACCGCCGCACCTACATTGGTGCGATGCCGGGCAAACTCGTGCAAGCGTTGAAAGACGTCGAAGTGATGAACCCGGTGATCATGCTCGACGAAATCGACAAGATGGGCCAGAGCTACCAGGGCGATCCGGCCTCGGCGCTGCTGGAAACCCTCGACCCGGAACAGAACGTCGAATTCCTCGACCATTACCTGGACCTGCGTCTGGACCTGTCGAAAGTGCTGTTCGTCTGCACCGCCAACACCCTCGATTCAATCCCCGGCCCGTTGCTGGACCGGATGGAAGTGATTCGCCTGTCGGGTTACATCACCGAAGAAAAAATCGCCATCGCCAAACGTCATCTGTGGCCCAAGCAGCTTGAGAAGGCGGGCGTGTCGAAAGGCAGCCTGAGCATCAGCGACACCGCGTTGAAGGCGCTGATCGACGGTTACGCCCGTGAAGCCGGGGTGCGGCAGTTGGAAAAACAACTGGGCAAACTGGTGCGCAAGGCGGTGATGAAGTTGATCGACGAGCCAAAAGCGGTGATCAAGCTCGGCCCGAAAGACCTCGAAGCCTCACTCGGCCACCCGGTGTTCCGCAACGAGCAAGTGCTGTCCGGTACCGGCGTGATCACCGGGCTGGCCTGGACCAGCATGGGCGGCGCGACACTGCCGATTGAAGCGACGCGGATTCACACGCTCAACCGTGGTTTCAAACTCACCGGGCAATTGGGTGACGTGATGAAGGAGTCGGCGGAAATTGCCTACAGCTACGTCAGCTCGAATCTGAAGTCGTTTGGCGGCGATCCGAAGTTCTTCGACGAGGCTTTCGTCCACCTGCACGTACCGGAAGGCGCCACCCCGAAAGACGGCCCGAGCGCCGGCGTGACCATGGCCAGCGCCCTGCTCTCGCTGGCACGCAATCAGCCGCCGAAAAAAGGCGTGGCCATGACCGGCGAACTGACGCTGACCGGGCATGTTTTACCGATTGGCGGAGTGCGCGAGAAGGTGATTGCGGCGCGGCGGCAGAAGATTTTTGAATTGATTTTGCCGGAGCCTAACCGTGGGAGCTTTGATGAATTGCCGGATTATCTGAAGGAAGGGATTACCGTGCATTTTGCCAAGCGGTTTGCGGATGTGGCGAAGGTGTTGTTCTGATAATCATGTAGCGCCTGCAAGATCGCCATCGCCGGCAAGCCGGCTCCTACAAAGTATGGGTGTCAGCCACAAAAAATGTGAGCGGCACAAATCCCCTGTAGGAGCCGGCTTGCCGGCGATGGCGCCTGCACGGCCAACATCACTCCCCAGGCCGTCACAATTTGTCTCATCTTCAGTTATGCTCGCCGTTCGTCGTGAATGCCGGAGCCACTGACCCCATGTCCCCCACCCGCCTGTTTGTCCCCTTCGCCCTCGCCTTGCTGGCCGCGTGCGCCACGCAACCGAAACAGAACGTGACCGTGGAAAAACAAAGCGAATGCCCCGTGCAACTGCACAACGGGCAAAACCTGATCCTGTCCCTGCCGAGCAACCCGACCACGGGTTACCGCTGGGCGATCCAGGATTCGGCCGGTGGCGTATTACGCGCTCTGGGGCCAGAAGTTTATCGAAACCCGGAAGATGCCGGTGTCGTGGGCGCAGCCGGTGTGTCGACCTGGCGCTTTCAGGCGTTCGCGGCCGGTTCGGGGCGCTTGCGCCTGACCTCGCAACAACCCTGGGCGCCGGAAGTGCCGGCGGTGGAAACCTTCGACTGCGCGATCTCGGTTAACTGATCATGGGCTGGCTGATTCTGGCGCTGATGGGCGCGGTGACCTTTCTTTACGGCCTGAGCGTGCACGCCGCGCTGCTCTGCCTGCTGGTCAAACCGTTGCCCGTGCTGGCCTTGCTCGGCTGGCTGCACGATGCGCCGCCCAGCGAATATCGACGCTGGATCAGCCTGGGCTTGATCTTTTCCCTGCTCGGCGATGTCTTGCTCGCGTGGCCGGGGGATTTGTTTGTGTTCGGCCTCGGGGCGTTTTTGGTCGCGCACCTTGCCTATCTGAAAGCTTATTTGAGTGATTGCCGGCGGTTGGCGGTGCTGCCGTTGATCCTCGCGCTGGGCGTCGGCGCGGTGCTGTTGGGGATTTTGATTGCCAATGGTCTGGGCCCATTGCTGATCCCGGTGATCGTCTACGGTCTGGCCATCAGCGCCATGCTTTGGCGGGCACTGGCGCGTCTGGGCACCGATGTACCGAAGCGCTCTGCGCTGCTGGCGGCGGCGGGTGCGTTGGCGTTTGTGTTTTCAGATAGCGTGATTGGTATCAATCGGTTTGTTGCGCCGTTTCATGCCGCGCCTTACGTGATCATCCTCAGTTACTGGCTGGGGCAATGGGGGATTGCGGCATCCGCGTTCGGCACCAAACCGCGCTGAATTCATCGCGAGCAAGCCCGCTCCCACAAGGACGGTGATAAACCTGTGGGAGCGGGCTTGCTCGCGAAAGCAGTATCACTGAACACACAGACCTCAGAGCCTGTCGGTCGGTTTATCAGACAACCCGCGCATCCCCGCGCCAAGTTGGCTAAAATGCCGGCCTTTTCCACATACGCCGCTGGAACCGCCGTGAGCAAAGAACCCGATCGCCTTTTCGCCCAGCCTTTGGCCCAGGTGCCCGACTTCGCCTTTAACGAGGACGTGGTGCGGGTGTTCCCGGACATGATCAAGCGCTCGGTGCCAGGTTATCCGACCATTGTCGAAAACCTCGGCGTGCTCGCCGCGCAATTCGCCCAGCCCAACAGCGTGCTCTACGACCTCGGCTCGTCCCTCGGCGCCGTGACCCAGGCGTTGCGCCGTCACGTGCGCACCGATGGCTGCCGCGTCATCGCTGTGGATAACTCGGCGGCGATGGTCGAACGCTGCCGCGAATACCTCAACGGTCAGGATTCGATGTTCCAGGAGTTGCTGCCGGTGGAAGTGATCGAAGGCGACATCCTCGCCCTCGACTTTCAGCCAGCCTCGGTGGTGGCGCTGAACTTCACCCTGCAATTCATCGCTCCCGAGCAGCGCACCGCGTTGCTGAGTCGCATCCGCCAGTCGCTGCTTCCCGGTGGCGCGTTGATCCTCTCGGAAAAGCTGCGCTTCAACGACCCAGAAGAACACGCGCTGCTCACCGACCTGCACGTCGCGTTCAAGCGCGCCAACGGCTACAGCGAACTGGAAATCGCCCAGAAGCGCAGCGCCATCGAAAACGTCATGAAGCCCGACAGCCTCGAAGAACACCGCGAGCGCCTGTTGGCCGCCGGGTTCTCGAAAGTCGTGCCGTGGTTCCAGTGTCTTAACTTTGCCTCGTTGATTGCCTTGCCATGATTGATCTGTCCCCCCTCGCCCGCCGTCTGGCCGGTACACCGCTGGCCGAATGGGCCAACACCCTGCAGGCGCAACTCGACAAGAAAATGGAAAAGGGTCATGGCGACCTGGAGCGCTGGCAGAGTGCGCTGGACGCCTTGCCAAAAATCCAGCCGAGTGAAGTCGACCTGCTGAATGGCCTGACCCTGGACACCGATTGCGACGCTGAGACCCGCGCGCAGATGCGTACGGCGCTGATGGGTTTGTCGCCGTGGCGCAAGGGCCCGTTTGATTTGTTCGGCGTGCACGTCGATACCGAATGGCGCTCGGACTGGAAATGGTCGCGAGTCGCGCCGCATCTGGACCTGAAGGGCAAACGCATCCTCGATGTCGGCTGCGGCAATGGTTACTACATGTGGCGCATGCTCGGTGCCGGCGCGGACAGCGTGATCGGCGTCGACCCGAACTGGCTGTTCTTCTGTCAGTTCCAGGCGGTTCAGCGCTATTTGTCCGAGCCGAATGCCTGGCACCTGCCGTTTCCTTTTGAAGACCTGCCAGCGGAACTCGAAGGCTTCGACACAGTGTTTTCCATGGGCGTGTTCTACCACCGCCGCTCGCCGATCGAGCATCTGCTGGCGCTGAAGGATTGCCTGGTCAAGGGCGGCGAACTGGTGCTGGAGACGCTGGTGATCGAAGGTGATCAACAGCAGGTGCTGGTGCCGGAAGATCGTTATGCGCAGATGCGTAACGTGTGGTTCTTGCCGTCGGTGCCAGCGCTGATGCTCTGGTTGCGGCGTGCCGGTTTCACGGACGTGAAGTGCGTGGATGTCAGCGTGACGACCGTCGAGGAACAGCGCGGGACGGAGTGGATGAAGTATCAGTCGTTGAGTGATTTCCTCGATCCCGAGGATCACAGCAAGACGATTGAAGGGTTGCCGGCGCCGATGCGTGCCGTCATCGTCGCCCGTAAATAACCCATCCCCTGTAGGAGCGAGCCTGCTCGCGATGGAGTGTCAGATACGTTGATGTCGACTGACACACCATCGCGAGCAGGCTCGCTCCTACAGGGGGTTAGTCTGTAGGTTTCGCGCGCCGGGCCTTGAAGAATTCGCTGAGCACCGCCCCGCATTCCTCGGCCAACACCCCACCTTCATACAGCACCCGGTGATTCAAAAAGCCCTGGGTAAAGAACTGCCCCTGACTCTGCACAATCCCCGCCTTGGGCTCCAGCGCGCCGTACACCACCCGCGCAATGCGCGAATGCACGATCAGCCCGGCGCACATGCTGCACGGCTCAAGCGTCACGTACAGCGTACTGCCGGGTAAACGATAATTGCTGGCGGCCAGTGCCGCTGCGCGGATAGCGACCATCTCGGCATGCGCGCTCGGGTCGTTGCCGCTGATAGGGCAATTGAAGCCACGGCCGATAATTTCACCGTCCTGCACCAACACCGCGCCCACCGGCACTTCACCCAGCGCAGCGCCTTGTGCGGCCAGCGCCAGCGCTTCGCGCATGAAGTCGCGATCACGACTGCGGTCGATGATCGCGGCGGGACGAATCTGACGCATCACGCTACCTCGATCGCGGCCATCAGGCCGGTTTCCATGTGGTCGATCACATGGCAATGGAACATCCACACCCCAGGGTTATCCGCTACCAGCGCCACTTGCGCCCGCTCGTTCTTGCCCAGCAAGTAGGTGTCGGTGAAATACGGGATGACCTTGTGCCGGTTCGAGGCAATGACCTTGAAGCTCATGCCATGCAGGTGAATCGGGTGCTGGTACTGAGTCATGTTCTTCAATTCGAAAATGTAGCTCTTGCCCTTCTCAAGCTTGGCAATCGGGCGGTCGGCGCAGGTCTTGTCGGTGATGTCCCAGGCCTTGCCGTTGATCTGCCACAGGCTCGGCGGCCGGCCGTTGTCGACGTTCACCGAGACTGAACCCACCCATTCGAAATTGAAGTTGAGTTTCTCGGCATTGGCCAGGTCCGGCTCGGCCACCGGGTTGGCGGGCAGCGCGGGCGGCCACTCGGTTGGGGCATCGGTGTTCGCCACAGAGCGGAACGTGCCCAAGCGTACCGGGCCGTTGCGCAGGGATAATTCTTCACCGGCCGCAGGTGCCTTGATTGCCAGGCAAATGCGCATGCCTGGCCCGAGCCAGTATTCCTTGCCCAATGGACGCGGCTCGACGGGATTGCCGTCCAACGCGTAGATCTGCGCCTCGACACCGGGAATGTTGAGGCGATAGGTCAAGGTGTTATCGAGATTGAGCAGGCGCACGCGGGTGATCTGCCCGGCCGGCAAATCGATGACCGCTTGCGGCACACCGTTGATCGTCGCCAGACGCCCCGCCGTGCCGCCCCGGGCCGCTTCCCGGGGAATGCTGAACTCGACGAAATTGCCCACTTCGTCGACATGCCAGCTCTTGAGGCTCAAGGTTTTCTCGTACTTGAAACCGGTCGGCTCGCGCTCTTCGACAATCAACGGCCCCACCAGACCACGGCCCAGTTCTTCGCTGCTGTTCACATGCGGGTGATACCAATAGCTGCCGGCATCGGGCACGCGGAATTTGTAGTCGAAGTACTCGCCCGGCAGCACCGGCAGCTGCGAGACGTAGGGCACTCCATCCATTTCCAGCGGCAGGCGGATGCCGTGCCAGTGAATGGTGGTCGCCACCGGCAAGTGGTTGATGAACCGCACCCGCAACCATTCGCCCTGACGCACGCGCAACTCGGTGCCCGGCGCCGATGGGCCGAACGCCCAGGCTTGGGTCTTGTGCCCGGCTACCAGTTCGACGTCCAGCGGCGCCGCAATCAGCTCATAGTCGTGGCCCGCATCGGCGTCGGCCATCTTGCCCAGCCAGTAACGCGACGCGCCCCCCGCACCGACGCCAACGACAACAAGACCGGCCAGGCCACCGAGGATTTGGCGACGGGTAAAGGACATGAACTCAACTACCTCACGTATCAGCGACAGGTCCGGGGACCTGGAAAAGGCGAATACGATACACCTGCGGTTGAGAAACGGTAAGGGCGACCGAGAGACGCACATCATCTGTGGCGAAGGATCGGTTATGGCTGAAGGCCGGTGATCAGGTGCACCACGCCGCCCTCCAGCATCATGACGCCTGGCACACCTGCCAGATTCAAAGCCTGTCGATTCATCCGCCCCACATCGCGCAATTCCACCCGAACCCGGGTCAGCGCCACAGGCTGCTGCGACTTGAGGTTATCCACACCACCCAACGCAGCCACCACATTCGCTGCCAGGCCAGGCGCCGATGGCGCAGCCACCTTCGGTTCATCCACGATCAGATCCGGCGTCAAGGCTCTCCAGAACGCTCGCTGCATTTTCTCGAACATGTTCAGTTCTCCATAACCAGTGAAGTTTCGACCGTCGCGTCGCGATACAGCCTCAAGACCTCGCGTACTTGCCCGGCACTTTCCAGACCCAGGATCTGTTGGGCGATGGCCTGGCAATCCACCAGGTCCACTGTGCGAACCGCCGCTTTGACCGCCGGAATCAACGGCACACTCACCGACAACTCATCCACGCCCAGCCCCAGCAAAAGCGGCGTGGCCAGGGTTTCGGAGGCCAGGGCGCCGCACACGCCTACCCACTTGCCGTGGCTATGGGCGGCTTTCACGGTGCTGGCGATCAATCGCAGCACCGCAGGATGAAAACTGTCAGCCTGACTGGCCAGCCGCGGATGATCGCGGTCCATGGCCAAGGTGTATTGGGTCAGGTCATTGGTGCCGATGGAGAAAAAATCCACTTCGGGCGCAAACAGATCAGCCATCAGCGCCGCTGCTGGCACCTCGATCATGATCCCCAGCTTCGGCAGTTCCGTGAGGCCCAGGGCCAGCGCCTCCTCTTCGAGCAGTTGACGAGCCACACGCAACTCCGACAGCTGCGTCACCATCGGCAGCATGATGTGCAAACGCGTCAGTCCCGCACAGCTCAGGATTGCCTTGAATTGATCGCGCAACAGCTGCGGACGCTCCAGGCACAGACGAATCCCGCGCACGCCCAGAAAGGGGTTGGTTTCACTGTCCATCGGGACATAGGCCAAAGGCTTGTCACCGCCAACATCCAGCGTGCGCACCACCAGATTACGCGCAGGCCCGAGAGCTCGGGCGATGGCGCTGTAGGTGGAGGCCTGCTCGTCCTGGCTCGGCGCATGATGGCGATCCAGATATAGAAACTCCGAACGCAGCAAACCCACACCCGCGCCTCCCAACGCCATGGCCTGTTCGGCTTCAGCCAGCGAAGCGATGTTGGCTGTCACCTCGACATGATGTCCGTCGCGAGTACAGGCAGCCAGCGACGCCTGCGCCAATTCATGGTGCTGACGTTGCTGCGCAAGCGCGCGCCTGGCTTGAAGTTCTTCAATGGCAGCCAGATCCGGGTCGAGCTGCAACTCCCCCTTATCGGCATCGAGCAACACCTGGGTACCGTTGACCAGCGCCAGCACTTGCACCGGTAACCCACAGATCGCCGGCAAACCGAACGCCCGCGCCAGGATCGCGACATGGCTGGTGGCGCCACCGCCGACCGTGGCAAAACCCAGCACCTTACGGGTATCGAGCCCGGCGGTCTGGGACGGTGTCAGTTGTTCAGCAATCAGAATGGCGCCTTCAGGCAACTCCAGCTCGCGGTCCCGCACGCCGAGTAGCAACTTGAGCACTCTCTGACTGACATCGGCCAGGTCTGCCGCTCGTTCGGCCAGCAGCGCATTGCCCAGGCCTTTGAATAAGGTTGCCGTCGACCCGGTGGCCGCACGCCAGGCGAATCCGGCGCTTTTGCCTTCGTCGATCAGCACATGAGCCACCTCTAACAAACCCGGGTCTTCGAGCAGTTCCTGATGCGCCCTGAAGATCTCTGCCTGAGCATCGCCCGTGGCGTTATCACGCATCTGCTGCAACGCTGAAATTGCCTCGGTCAACGCTGCGGACAGATGATCGCGCTCAACCCGCGAACTCTCACCCCATTCGCTGACATCAAGGACCTGCTCGGCGATCTGTACCACTTGGCCAAATGCCGAACCCGCCGAAGCACATACCCCACGCAGCACCTTGGGTGATGATGCCTCCAGGGGCTGCGGGGCAACATCCGCCGTCACGGGCACGGTCTCGCCGCATCCGGCGGTCAGCAGCTCGGCCAGTGCCTTGATCGCCGCCTCAGCATCCGGGCCGACCGCACTGACTTGCACAACATCATCATGAACGGTCTGCAATGCCATGATCGCTATCAGGGATTTCGCATTCGCACTCTCCTGCTGTTTATGCAGGTGAATGCTTGCCGAGAAACCTTTCGCCGCTTGGGCGAACACCGCC
This sequence comes from Pseudomonas sp. FW300-N2A2, assembly GCF_017351735.1. Lineage (NCBI taxonomy): Bacteria > Pseudomonadati > Pseudomonadota > Gammaproteobacteria > Pseudomonadales > Pseudomonadaceae > Pseudomonas > Pseudomonas sp. FW300-N2A2. The sequence goes on from NZ_JACNDU010000012.1 coordinate 23,773, forward strand.
GCAGGACGGGCGTGCAAGCCGTTCGGGTTGGGCAACGTCACCGGTTTGGAGAACAGCGCCTCGCCCTCTTTAGCCACAGACTCATCCGTTGTCAGCTCGACAGAATTCAAACCCAGCAACGGCTGACCACTGTCTACCCACCCGGTTTCCGCCGTCAGCCAAGTGAACGGCTCACCGCTGACCACCAGCATCAAGGTCAGCAGGCTGCGTGCATTCAACGCAACAAAATCAGCATCGAACTCAATCAGCGACTGCCCGACGGCAACCTGCTGCCCCTCCTCCACCAACCGCGTGAACCCCTTTCCTGCAAGGTTCACCGTGTCGAGCCCAATGTGCATCAACACCTGCACGCCATTTTCATCGGTGATGCTGACCGCATGCCCACTGGCCTGCACATTGCTGACAACCCCTGCCAGCGGCGCGCACAACGTTGTTGACGTCGGATCGATGCATAGCCCATCGCCGATGATCCGGCTGGAAAAAACTCGATCGGGCACAAGGTCCAAGGGCATCAATACGCCGGACAGGGGTGCGTGAAGCTGCAATTGTTGGGGTGTGGCCATGACTTCACCTGCTGTTCTGTTCTTTGAAGTGCCGATGGAGCGCGACGCTCCGACAGCATCGCTTATTTCCACCAGTACTCGACCTGCAATCCGACGTTCGCACCGTGTCGCGCCGTGCCGAAGGCTCCGGTGTCGGACAACGCTGAACCCGCTGCCAGTTCATTGGCCGCACGCTTGGCCGCCTCGTTCCAGCTGGCATAGGTGTAATACAAGCGCACTTCGGGCCGCGCCCAGAATTCAGGCCCCTTGGGCGACCAGGTCGGGGCAAAGGTGAACTTGCTCAGCTTGCGCGTGCCACCTGTGGCGTCGACCTGATCGTGACCCAGCTCGGTCACCAGTTTGAACTGCTCGGTAATCGCGTAGGCCGGCCGAACGCCCAGGGAAATCCAGTTCTGGTCTGATCCGTCGGGGCGAATATCCTTCTGGTAAACCGCCTCGACCTGCCCGCCAAACCGGGGCGTCACCTGCCAGTCGAAGAACTCCACCACCCGGTAGCTTTTATTGCTGTCATCCAGTTTCACGTTACCGGTATAGCCCAACCCGGTGCCAGGCCCTTCACCGTACTGAAACGCGAGTTTGTTCTTGCCACCCAGAAATCCTTTTTGCACATGCTGGGTGGTAATCGCCCAGCCACGATGAGCGTCGCGGCTGTCGGGTTTGTCGATGTAGCTCAGGCCAAACTCCAGCTCACCGCCGGGGTTAGTGTTGAAACCGGCAACGTTGAAATCGTGACGATTGATGTAATCCTTCTGGTACAGGTTGTCCTTGCGCGAAAAGGCGTAGCTGTATTTCAGATCTCCGATCAGCACGTCCTCGATGCCGCCGCCGGTGGCGCTCTGGTTCCAGTAGTAGAAGTCGGAAATGTGGATGTCGTTCCGTTTGTAATAGCGGCGACCGGCCCACAGCGAACCGCCGTTGAGGCCAGGCATGTTCGACCATTGCGCGTACAGCTGCGGCAAGCGCACCGAGCCGTTGTCGCCATTGAACGTCAGGTCCTTGTCGTACTGGTTATACAGTGAGGCCATGCCATCGACACTTAGCACCGAACCGTCATCCAGCGTGTACAAGTCCTGACGAAGTTCCAGTTCCCCATATTGCTCGCACTCGTTACCGAGGCGGTATTTGGTCTGTGCTCCGGGCAGTTGGAAACACTGTTGTTTACCACTGTTGACCGACGTACCGACGCCGCTGCGCAGGTAACCGCCGAACTCCAGCGCATGGGCCGTCAGTGGCAATGCCAGGCAAATGCCAGCGGCTGCAAGGCCGCGATTTATTGTTGTTTTCAAGAAACACTCCATTATTTTTATTGTGTGCAGCAGCAAAATCGGCGCGCAAAACTCCCCCGCGCAGCGTTCTGCGTGTTTTTGAAACGGTGTTTTTTTGTGAGGGGTCAGTGGTCAGTCAAGTGCAAGACAAACGACTCATACGGTCGTAAAAACACCTGTCGATTTCGCGGCGGACAGTCCGCATAGTTGCTGATGACCAAGCGCTGACTCATGAATTCAGCGATCACTGCATCCGGCAATTCAACTTCGCAAGGCGTCCCGTAAAAGTTGTTCAATACCAGCAACCGTTCGCCGCTTCCTTCCCGTACATAAGCCCAAACTTGCGCGTGCTCAGGCAACAGCTGACGGTAAACACCGTCGGATATCAGCACTTCGGTACGCCGCAAATTGATCAACTGGCGGTAGTGATGCAGCACTGAATTCGGGTCGTCGAGTTGAGTGGCGACGTTGATCTGCGCCGAGTTGGCCGGTACGCCGATCCAGGGTTGCGCCGTGCTGAAACCAGCGTTCGGTCCGGTATTCCAATGCATCGGCGTACGGCCGTTGTCGCGGGACTTCTGCATGATCGCCGCCATGTTGTCGGCATCGCTCGCACCCGCCTCGCGCTTGAGCCGGAAGATGTTCAGGGTCTCTACGTCGCGGTATTGATCGATGTGATCGAAGCCCGGATTGGTCATACCCAGCTCTTCGCCCTGATACACAAATGGTGTGCCCTGGAGAAAATGCAGCGCGGTGCCGAGCATCTTCGCCGACACCACACGGTGCTCGCCGTCATGACCAAACCGCGAGACCACCCGAGGTTGGTCGTGATTACACCAGAACAGCGCGTTCCAACCGCCGCCGGCCTGCATGCCGGTTTGCCAGTCGGAGAGGATGCGCTTGAGCTCGAGGAAGTCGAAATCGGCGCGAATCCACTTTTGCAGATTCGGGTAATCGACTTTCAGGTGATGGAAGTTGAAGGTCATCGACAGCTCTTTGGAGTCCGGCCGCGAATAACGAATACAGTGTTCGAGACTGGTAGACGACATCTCGCCGACATTGATCAGGTCATGGCCTTCGAACACTTCGCGGTGCATTTGCTGCAAGTATTCGTGAACATTCGGCCCGTCGGTATAGAAGCGTCGGCCGTCGGTATTGTCCTCGGGAAAGTCCGCCGGTTTCGAGATCAGGTTGATCACATCCAGCCGGAACCCGCCCACACCTTTATCCCGCCAGAATCTCATCATCTTGAAAACTTCGGCGCGCACCTTCGGGTTGTCCCAGTTCAGGTCGGCTTGAGTGTGATCGAACAGGTGCAGGAAATACTGACCGGTCTGAGCCTCGTACTCCCATGCCGAACCACCAAACTTGGACTCCCAGTTATTGGGCTGATCACGCCAGATGTAGAAGTCGCGATACGGATTATCGAGACTGCTGCGCGCCTGCTGGAACCAGGTGTGCTCGATCGAAGTGTGGTTGACCACGATATCGAGCATCAACTTGATCCCGCGCTTGCCGGCCTCGGCGATCAGCAATTCACAGTCGGCCATGGTGCCGTAGCTCGGATCGATGGCGTAGTAATCGCTGATGTCGTAACCGTTGTCACGCTGGGGCGAACGCAGGAATGGCGTGATCCACAGGCAATCGACGCCCAGCCAGTGCAGGTAGTCGAGCTTGGCCGCGACGCCGAGCAAATCACCCGTGGGATTGCCTGCGTGGCTGTAAAAACTCTTCGGGTAGATCTGGTAGATCACCGAACGTTGCCAGTCTTGCATGGCTGTATTCCTTCTTGAACTGCGATAGCGATCTATCAGGCGACCCGATACCCAGGCCGAACAATCTTCATGCTCAACCCACAGGTCAAAACAAACGGCACGACCATGGCGATGATCATCCCGATCACAAACATCGGGATGAACTGCGGAATGATCGAGATAAATCCGGGCAAACCGCCGACACCGATGGCCGAGGCCTGGACCTTGTTCATCGACAGGAAGATGCCCCCCAGCGCCGAGCCAATCAGTGCCGCGTAAAACGGAAACTTGTAGCGCAGGTTGACCCCGAACATCGCCGGTTCGGTGATGCCGAAATAGGCCGAAATCGCTGAGGTCGACGCCATGGACTTGTCCCGCGCATTACGGGTCATGTAGAACACCGCGAGCGCCGCGCTGCCTTGGGCGAGGTTGGACATGACGATCATCGGCCAGATGAAAGTACCGCCCTGGGTCGAGATCAGCTGCAAGTCGACCGCGAGAAACATGTGGTGCATGCCGGTGATCACCAAGGGGGCGTAAAGCAGGCCGAAGATCGCGCCGCCGACCATCGGCGCCAGATCAAACAGGGTGACCACTCCTTCGGTGATGAGAATCCCCAGATGCCGGGTCACCGGGCCAATGACCGCCAGCGCCAGCACGCCGGTAACCACGATGGTGGTGATCGGCACCACCAGCAATTGCACCGCATTAGGCACTCTCGCCCGCAGCCATTTTTCGATGACGCTCATCACGTATGCCGCCAGCAGGATGGGCAGGATCTGCCCCTGATAACCGACCTTTTCGATCTGGAACAGACCGAGGATGTCGAAATACGGCAGGCTCTGGCCGTCGAGACCTGCGACTGCCTTGCCATAGTTCCAGGCATTGAGCAGATCGGGATGAACCAGCATCAGACCGAGCACGATGCCGAGGATTTCGCTGCCGCCAAACCGCTTGGCTGCTGACCAGCCCACTAGCGCAGGCAGGAACACGAACGAAGTGTTGGCCATCAGGTTGATCAGGCTCCAGAGCCCGTCAAGCTTGGGGTAAGCGTCCAGCAGGGTCTGGCCCTCGATGAACATGCCCTTGGCGCCGATCAGGTTATTGATGCCCATCAGCAGGCCCGCGATGATCAACGCCGGAAGGATCGGCATGAACACGTCGGAAAACACCCGCACCAGACGCTGCATGGCGTTTATCTTGTCGGCGCTTTTCTGTTTAACGTCGGCGATTGTTGACGCGGCAAGACCGGTTTGATGGCGCAGCTCTGCGTAAACCTTCTCCACCTCGCCAGGACCGATGACCACCTGGAACAGGCCGCCGGTAAAGAATGAGCCTTTGACCAGGTCAATCTGGTTCAGCGTGGTGCTGTTGACCCGGCTCGGGTCCTTGAGGGCAAGGCGCAGGCGTGTGACGCAATGCGCGGCTTGCTCGAGGTTGTCGCTGCCACCGAGGCTTTGCAGCAGCTCGCTGACGATGTTCGGATAGTCGTGGCTCATGCTTGTTTTTCCGCTGTGGTTTTTTGTTATTGGCAGCACGCCGAAGCGAAAAGTACTCGTCTGTACGAGTTAAATCAACAACTCGTACAGACGAGTTTGAATTTGTTGGCTTGTCACCCGACCGGCGGCGATTTTTCCCACCCTCTCAGACGATGAAAACCCAAACCCGCATGGACAAACCCCTACCCTGCCCTTAAGGTTCGAAACCTTGAGCACATTGCGGCACAGAGCCATCCCCATGAGTAAATACAACCAGATCTACAGCGATCTGCTTGCCAGCATCACGACCGAACGTCTGGAGCGCGGCGCCCGGTTGCCTTCCGAAACCGAATTGATGGACAGCTACCAGGCCAGTCGCGGCACCGTGCGCAAGGCCATCGAGCAATTACAGGAGCGCGGGTTCGCCCAGAAAGTCCATGGAAAAGGCACCTTTGTGTTGTCGACCGACCCGATCGAATTTCAGTTGGGCGGCATCGTCAGCTTTCAGGAAACCTATCCGCGACTGGGCAACAACGTCAGCACCGAAGTGGTCGAGTTCAGCCAGATCCCTCTCGAAGGTGCGCTGCTGGAACATATCAAGGCTGAAGAAGGCAGCCTGATCACGAGGATCAAACGCGTACGGCGGATCGATGGAAAACGAGTGATCCTCGACATCAACCATTTCGTCAGCGACGTGATCCCCGGACTATCGCGGGACATCGCCGAGCACTCGATCTACGCCTTCATCGAACAGACCTTGCAACTGCAAATCGCCTACGCCCAGCGAACCATCGAAGCCGTGCCCCGCAGCAAGGACGACCAGCAACACCTCGACCTCGACGGCCAGAGCCATGTGATCGTGGTCAGCAACCATACGTTTCTGCAGGACGGCCGGCAGTTCGAGTACACGGAATCACGGCACACCCTCGACAAATTCTACTTTTCGGATGTGGCACGGCGCTGACCCTACAGGTAATTGAATCGCGTTTGGGCATAACTATGTAGTGCACCTCCTGCATGGAAACGGGCAATCATCGCTGCCCATTTCTCAAGGAGCGAGAGCATGTCCACCGAACAAAACACCCCCGCATCAAGCAATGCCGCCGATCAGGAAACACTCAGACTCATCGCGCCGGTCGTGGTGACAGCCTGCCCCGGTTTGCAGGAGGAAGCCCATGCGGTCGCCAGTGAAATCCTGCAAAAACACGGCATCACCCACCTGGACCCGGATCAGGTCTGGTGGCATCGCTTCAACAATGTCTCGGCCAGCAGCACCAAGGCTTTTCTGGGTTGGGAGCACGCGCCCAAACCCAGTGAATCTTTAACCCTGACGCAACTGGTGATCCATCGGTACCGCGTGACCGACCAGGACGACGCCCTCGAACTGGACAGCAATGGCGGGTTTTACACGGCGGATGCGAACGCCAGTATTTACAACGAAACCAATGAAGTGCGGATGTACCCCAGGCAGGTGCTCGCGGACCTGTGGGAGAAGAACCTCAGTCAACGCTACCTGGATAAGCTGAATGCATTCTGGGCCAGCCATTTTGATGACTACCGCACACTGGCCAAATGTAACTACCTCAGCAAAGCCGTGGAGGCGCGGCAAAACGGGCAACTCGAAGAGGAGGATTTCCAGACAGTCATCAGGGCCGTCATCGGTGGCGCGTCCTGGCCGATCACCTTGGCTACCCTGAAAGCGCAAACCGCTACGCCTGCGGATCTTCGTGTTTGCGCGCTGGATGTCGCAGGGCATGTCGCCACCGATATTCTGCGCATTGTTGAGCCCAACGGTCGGCAAATCACCTACGTTCCCGGCGCCGCAGAACCCTTCCACGTGCACCCGACATTGACGGACATGCATTGGTGGATGCTGTTGCAGATGAACGAAGAACACCCCCGAACCGAATTCATGACCCATTTCCCGCTGTCGGTTCGCAAGGAGGTCCACGACAATATCACCCCGCTGATGAACCAACTGGTCGGCACCTGGGGCAAGTACGACCACCATTTGATCAATCAAAAAGACATCACCATCAGCGGTGACGTGTTCACCTGGCAGAGCCGGGCCGTCCAGCACACGATGCTGGAAGAGGCTGACCTGACGCTGGTGAGCAATGGGCAGATGCGTAAGCAGCTATGGCTGGGTTATCTCACCGCCGCACTGCACGTTTTCGGCCCGTTGGCGGTGCTTGGCTGGCCGATCGCATTGCCGGTGATCGGGGCCAGCATCGCGGCCATGGGTTTGAACATCGACAAAGCGGTGAATGGCAAAACAGCGGCAGAACGCAAGGCAGGCATCATCGGCGCGGTGCTCGATGGCATCAATGTGCTGTTCAATCTCCCGCTGCTCAAAGAGGTCAGTGTGTTGGACGAAACCGGGGCTGCGGCTGAGGCGGCAGAAGCGGCCGAGATGGCGGACTTGAACAAGACGCTCGATCCAGAAGAAACCGCTGGCACGCAAGAACCGCAGGCGCCCGACGAATCGGAGGAAGTCACCCTGCAACCTGGAGAGTTGCCGGGCGTGCCCGATGAAACCGCGCAAGCGTTTGATGTACCGGAGCACTGGCAAAGCAATGAAATCCTCGAAAGCTACCCGATGGCCACCAGCGGAAAATTCCAGGGTGTCTACACACTCGATTCACAACCCTCCAATGCCATCCTGATCAACGAGCAGGCTTACTTCGTACGTTTCGAAGCAGACGCCAATGGTGGCGGAACCTGGGCCATCATTGATCCGCAGAACCCGAATGCCTTTACGGGGTCGATTCCCGTGCGCCTGAATGCCGAAGGTGAATGGGAGCTGGCGCCGAAAAGCGGGTTGAAGGGTGGCGGCAAAGGCCCCAGCAAACTTGTTCCCGGCCCCTCCCGGCCCGCTGCCCCATTGCCGCCCAAAGTGAATGATCACGCACACCTGACCCGATACGATGCCCCTAACGGTCGCTCGTTGAATTTCCTGGCGCTGGGAAAACAGGAAACCCATATAAAAGTCGTCAACATGCCGGGTGGGCAAATCAGAGGGGTCTCCCCCTACGAAGAGTATGTCGCCGGACGCCGCACGGCACTGGCCAGGGATGCAATCGCATTCCAGAAACCCAAGGACTTTTTCGCCTCGCTGCCTCCCCGACCGGTCCAGCCCGTGATCACTCCATCCACGACGGTCACCGAACTCATCGAGAAGGTATTCGATGCATCACCGGGGCTGGTGGTCGGTGAAAGTCAGGATCGCATTGCCAGCATGCGCTTCCTGATCGAAAACATGCCGACGCTGGCCAGGAAAGGCGTCAAGACGATCTACCTGCATCGTCTGCTCAACGACTTCAATCAAGTCGACCTGAACAACTTCGCCGAAACCGGAAATATGCATGGCATGCTGGAGATGTACCTGAAAAAGTTGCCAGGCGATCCTGCGGGACAGTTCACGCCGCTGGAGGTCGTCAAAACGGCCCAACAGAACGGCATTCAAATCCAGGCCACTGACTGCCTGGCGAGTTATCGTTATGAAGACTCGACCATGACCCTCAGAGCACAGCAATCCTTCAAGACCTACCTTACCCACACCATCATGCAGGCGACTCAAGCCCGCAACGGCGGCGGAAAATGGCTGGTACTCACCGACCAGGAGAGTACCAACACGTTCAGGGGAATGGCCGGCATCAGCGAAACGGAGGGTGGTATCGGTTTGCGCATAGAAGAAGTGCAACCCGATCAGAGTCTGCATCTGGACATCGACCATGGTATCGAAGTAGGCCATGAGATTGCCGGGGGAACTGGCCCGATGCACGGTAATACCGACACCCTGTATGCCGACATCAGCCTGCAGATGCCGACGCCGTTCATTCAACGAACGCCCGAGCAGATCAATCAGCTGCTGTTCCGCCAAGGCATGTTCACCATTGAAAGGTCGGAAGACACCTTCTCGCTGATTCATCGCAGCCGCACTGGCCAGATTGTGCGAACGACAATCGAGCGAACGATGGATAGCGGCTTTCGGATCAACCGTCCGGCCTGGGCGGGTGTGCATCAGGTCACCTACGCGAATCTGATCAGCCTTGCCCACGCACTCAACCGCATGGGCCTGACGCTGCAAGGGCGCCTGCCGGCTGTAACTGCCTGATACGCAAAGGCCCCGTGAATTCACATTCACGGGGCCTTTGAGGTGTTACAGGCGATCAGTCAGACCGGGATCATTCCCACTCGATGGTCGCTGGCGGCTTGCTCGACACGTCGTAAGTGACGCGGGAGATGCCTTCGATTTCATTGATGATGCGGCCGCTGACGGTTTCCAGCAGTTCGTAAGGCAGGTGAGCCCAACGCGCAGTCATGAAGTCGATGGTTTCCACGGCACGCAGGGCCACGACCCAGGCGTAACGACGGCCATCGCCTACAACGCCAACCGATTTCACCGGCTGGAACACCACGAATGCCTGGCTGACTTTGTGGTACCAGTCGGCCTTGCGCAGTTCTTCGATGAAGATGTGGTCGGCGCGACGCAGCAGGTCGGCGTATTCCTTCTTCACTTCACCGAGGATCCGCACACCCAGGCCCGGGCCCGGGAACGGGTGACGGTAGACCATGTCGTACGGCAGGCCGAGTTCCAGGCCCAGACGACGGACTTCGTCCTTGAACAGCTCGCGCAGCGGTTCAACCAGCTTGAGGTTCATTTCTTCCGGCAGGCCGCCCACGTTGTGGTGCGACTTGATCACGTGCGCCTTGCCGCTTTTCGCGCCAGCCGACTCGATCACGTCCGGGTAGATGGTGCCTTGGGCGAGGTACTTGATGTTGTCCAGTTTGTTGGACTGGGCATCAAAGACGTCGATGAAGGTACGACCGATGATCTTGCGCTTCTTCTCTGGATCGCTTTCGCCAGCCAGGTTGTTCAGGAACTGGTCTTCAGCGTTGGCGCGGATCACCTTGACGCCCATGTTCTCGGCGAACATGGCCATCACTTGCTCGCCTTCGTGCAGACGCAGCAGGCCGTTGTCGACGAAGACGCAGGTCAGCTGGTCGCCGATGGCTTTGTGCAGCAGCGCGGCAACCACCGAGGAGTCAACGCCGCCGGACAGGCCGAGCAAGACGTTGTCGGTGCCGACCTGGGCGCGAACCTGGGCGATGGCGTCTTCAGCGATCTTCGACGGCGTCCACAGTGCTTCGCAGCCGCAGATCTCGAGGATGAAGCGCGACAGGATGCGGCCGCCCTGCTTGGTGTGGGTCACTTCCGGGTGGAACTGCACGCCGTAGTAGCGCAGGTCATCGTTGAACATGCCGGCAATCGGGCAGCTCGGGGTGCTGGCCAGGATGTGGAAGTCCTGCGGCATTTTGGTGACCTTGTCACCGTGGCTCATCCACACATCGAGACCGAACAGGCCGTCGGCGTCGATGTGGTCTTCGATGCCGTCCAGCAGCTGGCTCTTGCCGACCACGTCGACACGGGCATAACCGAATTCACGCAGTTCGGAACCTTCGACCTTGCCACCCAGCTGTTCAGCCATGGTCTGCATGCCGTAGCAGATGCCGAAGACCGGCACGCCCAGGTCAAACACCGCTTGCGGGCAGCGAGGGCTGTTGGCTTCGTGCACGGACTCGGGACCGCCGGCGAGAATGACGCCTTTTGGAGCGAATTCGCGAATCGCTTCGTCGTCCATGTCGAACGGATGCAGTTCGCAGTACACGCCGATTTCACGCACGCGGCGGGCGATCAGCTGGGTGTACTGGGAACCGAAGTCGAGGATCAGGATGCGGTGGGCGTGAATGTCGAGGGCCATGAAGTCAGTCTCGTCTATGTAATTCAGAAACAACTCGGGGCTGAATAAAACAGCCCCGGGTTACTTAACGTTTTGCTTGAAGGCTCAACCTACGCGGTAGTTTGGCGCTTCTTTGGTGATCTGTACGTCATGAACGTGGGACTCGGCCATGCCAGCGCCGGTGATCCGCACGAACTCAGGCTTGGTGCGCATTTCTTCGATGTCGGCACTGCCGGTGTAACCCATCGAGGAACGCAGGCCGCCCATCAGTTGATGGATGATCGCGCTCAGGGTGCCCTTGTACGGAACACGCCCTTCGATACCTTCCGGAACCAGTTTCTCGGCGCCTGCCGAGGAGTCCTGGAAGTAACGGTCGGAGGAACCTTGAGCCTGGGACATGGCGCCCAGCGAACCCATGCCACGGTAAGCCTTGTACGAACGACCCTGGAACAGTTCGATCTCGCCTGGCGCTTCTTCAGTACCGGCGAACATCGAGCCCATCATCACGCAGGAAGCACCGGCTACGATGGCCTTGGACAGGTCACCGGAGAAACGGATGCCGCCGTCGGCGATCAACGGAACACCGGTGCCTTCAAGGGCAGCGGCGACGTTGGCGATGGCACTGATTTGCGGGACGCCGACACCGGCGACGATACGGGTGGTGCAGATCGAGCCAGGGCCGATACCGACCTTGACCGCATCGGCGCCAGCTTCGGCCAGGGCCTTGGCGGCAGCGCCGGTGGCGATGTTGCCGCCGATGACCTGCACTTCAGGGAAATTCTGTTTGACCCAGCGAACGCGGTCGATCACACCTTTGGAGTGACCGTGAGCGGTGTCGACCACCACCACGTCAACGCCGGCATTGACCAGCGCGGCAACGCGGTCACCGGTGTCTTTACCGGTGCCGACCGCAGCGCCTACGCGCAGACGACCTTGATCGTCCTTGCTGGCCAGCGGGTAAGCCTTGGCTTTTTCGATGTCTTTGACGGTCATCATGCCTTTGAGGGCAAACTTGTCATCGACGATCAGGACTTTTTCCAGGCGGTGCTTGTGCAGCAACTCGCGGACTTCGTTCTTGTTGGCGCCTTCACGGACGGTGACCAGACGCTCTTTAGGCGTCATCACTTCACGTACGGTGGCTTCCAGACGGGTTTCGAAGCGCACGTCACGGGAAGTGACGATGCCGACCAGGTCGCCATCGTGCAGTACCGGAACGCCGGAGATATTGTGCATGCGGGTCAGTTCGAACAGATCACGGACCGTGGCGTCAGCCTCGATGGTGATCGGATCCTTGACTACGCCGGCTTCGAACTTCTTGACCTTGCGAACTTCGGCAGCTTGCTGCTCGATGGTCATGTTCTTGTGGATAATGCCGATGCCACCTTCCTGAGCCATGGCGATTGCCAGACGGGCTTCAGTAACGGTGTCCATGGCGGCAGAAACCAGAGGAATGTTCAGCTCGATGCCACGGGTAAGGCGGGTCTTGAGACTGACTTCGTTAGGAAGCACCTCGGAATAACCGGGCACTAGGAGAATGTCGTCGAATGTCAGAGCTTCTTGGCTGATACGCAGCATCGCGGGGGCTCCCGAGCGGGAAAATGGAAGCGCGCCATTATAGTCAGACACCCCCTCGGGTTCAATGTAAAACTCTGTCTATTATCGATGCGGTGATCGACGGGGGGTTGGAACGCAAATCCTGTAGGAGCGAGGCTTGCCCGCGAAGGCGTCATCACTGGCGCTAAAAGCTTCGCGGGCAAGTCGGATCGCCGCACCGCTCGCTCCTACAGGTTATGGTTACGATACGGGTGCGGTTACAGTTCGACCTTCACCCAACTGACAGGTTGATCCAGCCAATCGGCAAACTCATCGATAAAGCTCTGCTTGAACCCGGCCTCGGCCCAGTTGTTGAAAATGAACCCCAGGTTGGAAAACCCGCATTCCTGCAAAAACAGAAAGCCATTGATGTCATCTTCATGCCCGCATTCGGGACAGGTGAAGTTATCGGTACGCCCCGGCATCCAGTCTTCGAGGCTTTCGAACAGCGCCTCGCCGATTTCCTTGCGGCACTCGGCGCAACCCGCCTCCCCCAGAAAACCTTTGGCCGGCGTATAAATGCAGCGTTTGGTAATGATCTCCAGGCCATTGACCGGCTCGCCGAACGGCAGCGCATCCGGGTGCAGCACCACGGTGCGGGCACCATCGGCGATCGCGTGGCCCATGCGGTTGCCGGTGCGGCCGCAAGTGGTCAGCTCTTCCTTGATGATGTCCTTGCGCACCAGCCACCGCACGACCGCCCGGGCCCGGGGTTCATGTACCGGCAGCGTGGAGATTTTCGGGACGATGATGCTTTGGGAATTCATGGGTGCAAGCCTGCTGCGTCAAATGGAAGTTCTGCGGTGTGCCGTCCTACGCCATCGCGGGCAAGCCTCGCTCCTACAAAGGCAGGCGCAGAACCTGTAGGAGCGAGCGGTGCGGCGACCCGACTTGCCCGCGAAGGCGTCCGAGCGGGCGGCAGCTTAATCCCTGACACTCTGAGGTCAAGTACTCAAATACCGCCCGATCAACGCAATCCCGCTGGCCAGCACCAACCAGGTCACCAGCCGCACAAACGCCTCGCGGGACAATCGCATGGTCAACCGCCGGCCGACCCACAACCCCAGCGCCATGGCCGGCAACAAACACAGCGCCAATACCAACAAGGGTAGCTCGGCATATACACCCGCGACAGCAAACAGGCTCAGGCGCACCACGGTGCTGCAGCTGATCAGCGCACTCTGGGTCGCCCGCGCCGCGTCTTTCGGCAACCGACTGTTCAAATAGATCGCATATAAAAAGCCACCACTGCCAAACAACGCCCCGAACATCCCGCCCACCGTGCCCATCGGCACTGCCCAGACGGCAGACAACTGCGTCGGCCGGGTTTTGACCCACAGGCTGTAAACCGCATAGGCGCTGATAAACAGCCCCATCAACAGCAACAACACGTCGGATTTCAGGTTCAGCAGAAAGATAACCCCCAGCGTGCAACCCACCGCCATGCACGGCAACAGCCGCAGCAACTCAGGCCTGGCCACATCCCGCCGCGAGGGCAGCAGATTGCCGAACGCCGCGACAAAATCCAGCAGCACCAGCAACGGCACGATCTTCGACAGCGGCATGAACACAATCAGAATCGGCCCCGCCACCAGTGCGGTGCCGAACCCGGCGATGCCAAACACGATGTACGCCAGGGCGATGGCCAGGCCGATCACCAACCAATCCGTCGCGCCGAATGGCCATTGGTGTAACAACTCCAGCACGTTCATCTGCACGCCTTTATCAAATACCTGTGATGACTTTAGCCAGCGCCGAGCCTTGCGACTAATATCTTCAAAGCCAACCTCTCATCTCAAAAAGGCATGACTTGTGCTTTCAACCCGTCAATTGCGTTACTTCGTGGAAATCGCCGAGTGCGGCAGCTTCAGTGCAGCCGCTGAGCGTTTGTTTGTTGCGCAGTCAGCCCTGAGCCGGCAGATCAAGGACATGGAAACCCGCCTGCAAACCCCGCTGTTCGAACGCACGGCGCGCCAGCCGCGACTGACCGCCGCTGGGGAGGCGTTCTTGCCGCGCGCCAGAAACCTGCTGAACGAACTGACCAAGGCCAGTGAAATGGCCACCCAAGTGGGCAACGGGCAACTGGGCACCTTGCGCCTGAGTCACTCCAGCACCGTGCCCATGAGTGGTCGCCTGCTACGGGGTATCAGTGCTTATCTGGACCAGCAGGCCGGCGTGTCCATGGAGATCGTCAAGCTGTCTTCCGAAGCGCAGCTTGAAGCGTTGGTCGACAATCGACTTGATGTCGGACTGCTGCGCCTGCCGGTGTTGCGCCAACGTGAAGGCGTGCAGATTGTTCCTTTGTATAGCGAACGATTGCTGCTGGCCGTTCCACCCAATCATCGGCTGGTTGTGGATAAGTCCGCTCAGGGCATCGATCTGGCGCAGTTGAAGGATGAAGCCTTTATCTCCATCCCTCACCCGCAGCGCGGCGGTTTGAGTTATCTGTCCGCCGAGCTGTGTATGCGCCAGGGATTTTTCCCGAAGGCGGCGCGGGTGGTCTCGCGCAAAACCACGCAACTGCAATTAATCCAGGCCGGATTCGGCATCGCCCTGCTGCCTGAGTCGATGCAGGACATCGCGCCACCCGACATTCATTTTCTGCCCCTGGCCGACCCGGATTGCCACAGCACCGTCGCCCTCGCCTGCCGGCAGAATCCCACGGCGCTGATTCAACACTTCATAAATGTCTGCACAGACCATTGTGGGAGCGAGCCTGCTCGCGATAGCGGTTTAACATTCAATAGCACTGTCGACTGACACACTGCCATCGCGAGCAGGCTCGCTCCTATAGGGGATCGTGCATTCGGTTGGAGAATGCCTTTATCATGCGCCCCATGATTAAAGATCCCTTTGCAAGACTCGGCCTGGACCGTGAAGTCCTGACTGTCAGCCAGCTCAACGGCCGCGCGCGGGTGTTGCTCGAAGACGTGTTCAGCAATATCTGGGTCGAAGGCGAAATCTCCAACCTCGCACGCCCGGCGTCCGGCCACGTGTATTTCACCCTCAAGGACAGCGGCGCCCAAGTACGTTGCGCGCTGTTTCGGCAGAACGCGGCGCGGGTTCGTCAGGCGCTGAAGGACGGCCTGGCGGTCAAGGTGCGCGGCAAGGTTTCGCTGTTCGAAGGCCGTGGCGACTATCAGCTGATTCTCGACACCGTCGAGCCGGCCGGTGACGGTGCGCTGCGCCTCGCCTTCGATGCCTTGAAGGAAAAACTCAGCGCCGAAGGCCTGTTCAGCGCCGAGCGCAAAGTGCCGCTGCCGGCGCATCCGCAGCGTATCGGCATCATCAGTTCGCCGACCGGCGCGGTGATCCGCGACATCATCAGCGTGTTCCGCCGTCGCGCACCGCAGATCCAGCTGACGCTGATCCCCACCGCCGTGCAGGGCCGCGAAGCGACGGCGCAGATTGTCCGAGCGTTGAAACTGGCGGACGCCCGTGGTTTCGATGCATTGATCCTGGCCCGAGGCGGTGGCTCGCTGGAAGACCTCTGGTGCTTCAACGAAGAAGCCGTGGCCCGCGCCGTGGATGCTTGCGTGACGCCGATTGTCAGCGCCGTCGGCCATGAAACCGATGTATCGATCAGTGATTTCGTGGCCGACGTTCGCGCCCCGACGCCGTCCGCCGCCGCTGAACTGCTGGCGCCGGATTCCAGCGACCTGGTGCGTCGGGTCGAAAGCCTGCACCGTCGGCTGGTGATGCGCATGCGCGACCGTTTGATGCGTGATCGCCTGCGCCTGGAAGGCATCTCTCGTCGCCTGCGCCATCCCGGTGAACGTCTGCGCCAACAGGCGCAACGTCTGGATGATCTGGACATGCGCATGCGCCGCGCCTTCGAGCGAAGCCTCAATACCCGTCGCGAACGGCTGATCCGCCTGGAAACCCGCCTCGCCGGACAACATCCGGGGCGGCAACTGGCGATGTTGCGTCAGCGCCTCGACAGCCTCGCCGAACGCCTGCCTCGGGCCATGCGCGAAGGGCTCAAATCCCGTCGTCTGCAACTGCAAAGCCAGGTGCAGACCCTGCACGTGGTCAGCCCTTTGGCGACCCTCGGGCGTGGCTACAGCATTTTGCTGGACGAGCGTGGCAACGCGATCCGCAACGCCGCGCAAACCCACAACGGCCAGCGCCTGAAAGCCAAACTGGGTGAAGGCGAGCTGCAAGTGCGGGTCGAAGACAACCACCTGACACCTGTCACCCTTTCTTTACTGGATTGATCCATGCCGCGTTTTTTAGCTTCGCTGCTGTTGCTGTGCCTGACCTTCAACGCCCACGCTGACAGCTACATCACCCGCCTGTTGAACAAACCGGTTCCGGGGGGCGTGGCGGTGGTGGATCTGGGCAGCTCTGCCCAGGCGCCGAAAGCCAGCTATCAGGGCAAACCTGTGCTGGTGGTCAAGGAACAGGACAATTGGCTGGCGATTGTCGGTGTGCCGTTGACCGTCAAACCGGGCGCCCAGTCCATCAGCAGCGGCGGCCGCAACTTGAGTTTCACCGTTGGCAACAAGAAGTATCCGGAACAGCGCATCACGTTGAAAAACACTCAACAGGTCAACCCGGACCCGGACAATCTCAAGCGCATCGAGCGCGAACTGGCCGAACAGATCGCCGCGTACCGCACGTTCAGCCCGAATACGCCGAGCAACCTGCTGCTGGACAAACCGGTCAACGGCCCGCTGTCGAGCAAGTTCGGCGTGCGCCGTTTCTTCAACGGTGAAGAGCGCAATCCCCACTCAGGCCTGGATTTCGCCGTGGGCGCCGGCACGCCGATCAAGACCCCGGCGGCGGGCAAGGTGATTTTGATCGGTAACTACTTCTTTAACGGCAACACGGTGTTTGTCGACCATGGGCAGGGCTTTATCAGCATGTTCTGTCACATGTCGAAGATCGATGTGAAGGTGGGGCAGCAACTGGCGCGTGGTGGTGTGGTTGGCAAGGTCGGTTCGACTGGACGGGCGACCGGGCCGCACATGCACTGGAATGTCAGCCTGAATGATGCGCGGGTGGATCCGGCGATTTTCATAGGCGCGTTTCAACCTTAGATTTTCGGTGAGGTTGATGGCCTCATCGCGAGCAGGCTCGCTCCCACATTTACCGTGTTCACACCGAACAAATGTGGGAGCGGGCTTGCCCGCGAAGGCGGCATCACTGACAACAATTACTCCGCGTCCAGGTCCTCTATCCCATGGACCTCTCGATCCGCCAGGCAGTGTTTGACCCACTCCTGCGTCTCGACTGAAAACCAGCTCAACTCCTCTGCCGTGATCAATTCCCGCGCGCACAACCCAAGCAAGTGCGAGCGGGCTTCATGACGCGAAAACCTGAAAACACCAAACGCCCAGTACAGCTCCTTTTGCCCGGCTTTCAGCAGCTCCTCGCTGGCATCTATTCGTTCGTAGGGCGCGTTGCTCTTATCCAGCAGCGTTTTTTCGACATCCGACAAAATCCGCTCGCACATCCGCTCATGTGCCACCGGCCGTAACACGCAATACTGCTTCCAGTCAGACTCGTTCATCGCCGACTCCTGAATGCCAGTCGAGGCTTTAAGAATAGCCCGACTGTCAGCGCCCGGCGCTCAAACCATCAATTGCGCATCGCTTGAAGCTCGCGCAAAAAACCAAACAATCACGGGGACTCACAGCAATAAAATCTCGATAAATACGCGCTAGCGAGTATTCCTCTCAATTTTTTTCGACTGCTTGCCATCCTTCACCCTCGCGGTTAGGGTTGAAGACATGAAAACCTCTCACACCCTCATTCAGCTTCGCCAGCACCGCAGCCTGTGCCTCGTCAGCGCACGACTGCCGGGCTGAATCGCGACGCCTCGTTTTACGCTTTTCCCCAAGAACTTTTGATCCACCGGCAGGCCGCCTTTTTTCGGCCCACACAATAAGGATTTCCCGATGAGCATGCTCAAAGACCCGTCTTCGAAATACCGCGCGTTCCCGACCATCGACATTCCGGACCGCACCTGGCCGTCGAAGACCATCACCGCCGCGCCGATCTGGTGCAGCTCCGACCTGCGCGACGGCAACCAGTCGCTGATCGAGCCGATGGACGCGGTCAAGAAGCTGCGTTTCTGGAAAACCCTCGTACAGGTTGGCGTGAAAGAAATCGAAGCGTCCTTCCCGGCTGCGTCGCAAACCGACTTCGACTTCGTGCGCACCCTGATCGAAGGCAACCACATCCCGGACGACACCACCATTCAGGTGTTGACCCAAGGCCGTGAAGACCTGATCGAGCGCACCTTCGAATCCCTGCGCGGGGCGAAGAAAGCCATCGTTCACCTGTACAACGCGACCTCCCCTTCCTTCCGCCGCATTGTCTTCAACCAGGACAAGGACGGGATCAAGGCCATCGCCGTGAACGCCGCCAAGCTGTTCGTCAAGTACGCTGCCCAGCAGCCGGACACGCAGTGGACCTTCGAATACTCGCCGGAAACCTTCAGCGCCACCGAGCTGGAGTTCGCCAAGGAAGTCTGCGACGCGGTCATCGAAGTCTGGAACCCGACGCCTGAGCACAAGGTGATCCTCAACCTGCCGGCCACCGTCGAATGCGCGACCCCGAACATCTATGCCGACCAGATCGAATGGTTCGGCCGCCACATCAACCGTCGTGACAGCGTGATCATCAGCCTGCACACCCACAACGACCGTGGCACCGGCGTGGCCGCCACCGAGTTGGGCCTGATGGCGGGTGCGGATCGTGTCGAAGGCTGCCTGTTCGGCAACGGCGAGCGTACCGGCAACGTCGACCTGGTCACCGTGGCACTGAACCTCTACACCCAGGGCATCCACCCTGAGCTCGATTTCTCGGACATCGACGGCGTGCGCAAAGTCGTCGAAGAATGCAACCAGATCCAGGTGCACCCGCGTCACCCGTACGTCGGCGACCTGGTTCACACCGCGTTCTCCGGCTCCCACCAGGATGCCATCCGCAAGGGCTTCGCCCAGCAGAAACCGGACGCCCTGTGGGAAGTGCCGTACTTGCCGATCGACCCGGCCGACATCGGCCGCAGCTACGAGGCGGTGATCCGCGTCAACAGCCAGTCGGGCAAGGGCGGTATCGCTTACCTGCTGGAACAGGAATACGGCATCAGCTTGCCGCGTCGCATGCAGATCGAGTTCAGCCAGGTCGTGCAGCGTGAAACCGATCGTCTGGGCCTCGAAATGACCGCCCAGCAGATCCACGCGTTGCTGCACAGCGAGTACTTGCAGGCCAACACCCCGTACGCGCTGGTCAGCCATCGCCTGCAGGAAGAAAACGGTCACAGCGCCGTGGAAGTGGAAGTTTCCGGCAAGGGCCAGGGCGAAACCAACCTGCACTGGCGTGGCAAAGGCAACGGCGCGCTGGAAGCGCTGGTGGCCGGTCTGCCGATTCCGGTGGAGATCATGGACTACAACGAGCACGCCATCGGTGCGGGCACCAACGCCAAGGCCGCGGCCTACATTGAGCTGCGCGTGGAAGGCCAACGTGCGGTGCACGGTGTGGGCATCGATGAAAACATCACCACCGCCAGCTTCAAGGCCCTGTTCAGCGCGCTGAACCGCTCGTTGAGCCAGCCGGAAGCGAAAGCGGCGTAAGCCTTCGCTGCAATGCAAAAGGCCCCAAGGTGCGAACCTTGGGGCCTTTTTGTTTGCCTGCAATATTTATGTTGTCTGTCCCGGCCCCATCGCCAGCAAGCTGGCTCCTACAGTTGACCGAGTTGTTCTGACAGACGCGGTCAACTGTAGGAGCCGGCTTGCCGGCGATGGCGTCCTGTCAGTCAGCAAAAATCTCAGGTGAACTCGAACGTATCCGCATCCAGATTCGCCGGAAACCGCGTGCGATAAGCCGCCAGTTCCGCCGCATCCAGAACAACCTGAAACACCCCATCCGCCTCACCGGCGCTGAGCAATGTCTCGCCCTGAAAATCCAGGACCTGGCTGTCGCCGGTATAGGCAAAGCCTTTCCCGTCAGTGCCGATGCGATTCACCGCCGCCACGTAGCACAGGTTTTCGATTGCCCGCGCCGGCAGCAAACGGTTCCAGTGCTGGCGCCGCGCCCCCGGCCAGTTGGCGGTGTACAGCAAAAGGTCTGTGTCCTGGGCATCGCGGCTCCACACCGGGAAACGCAGGTCGTAGCAAATCAGCGGCCGGACGCGCCAGCCTTTGAGCTCGAACTGCACCTGGCGCTCGCCCGGTGTGTAGTGATTGTGCTCGCCGGCCATACGGAACAAGTGGCGCTTGTCGTAATGCCAGACTTCGCCATCCGGCCGCGCCCACAACAGGCGATTGCGATGGCTGCCATCAGCGGCCTGAACGATGATGCTGCCGGTGATCACCGCATCGAGTTTTGCCGCCTGGGCGCGCAGCCATTTGCTGGTGGGACCGTTTTCCGCCTCGGCAAGCGTCTCGGACTCCATGGAAAAACCGGTGGTGAACATCTCCGGCAGGATTATCAGGTCCGCGCCGCGAGCCTGCTCCAGCAGTTGCTCGAAATGCTCCAGATTGGCCTGGCGGTCGTGCCAGGCCAGGGTTGTCTGGACCAGCGCGATGGTCAGATTCGGCAATGCACTCAGATCACGCATAGTTTTGCCGCTGCTTCACGCAGGGTCTCCTCGCGTTTGGCGAAGCACAGGCGCACCAGGCGCTGGCCTTCGGGTGGCGTCTGGTAGAACACCGAGATCGGGATGCTCGCCACGCCGTGTTCGCGGGTCATCCACAGCGCCATCTCGACGTCGTTGAGGTCGGGACGGATCTGCGAGTAATCGACCAACTGGAAATAGGTGCCGGTGACGCGGGTGAAACTGAAACGCGATGGCATCAGCAAGTCGCAGAACAGATCGCGCTTGGCCTGGTAGAAGCCGGGCAATTCTTCGACGTGTTCAGGATGCTCCGCCATGAAGTCGGCCAAGGCGTATTGCAAGGGGGTTACGCCGCAAAAATTGACGTACTGGTGCACCTTGCGCAGCTCTGCCGACAAGGCCGGTGGCGCGACCACGTAGCCGGTTTTCCAGCCGGTGACGTGGTACGTCTTGCCGAAGGAGCTGACCACGAAGGCGCGCTGATACAGCTCTTCATGGGCCAGCACACTGACATGGGGCACACCGTCGTAGACCAGGTGCTCGTAGACCTCATCGCTGATCACATAGATGTCGCGGTCACGGATCAACGCCGCCAGTTGGTCCAGCTCGGCACGGTTGATCAGTGCGCCGCTGGGATTGTGCGGGGTATTGAGGATGATCATCCGCGTGCGCGGACTCAGCGCCTGGGCGAGCTTTTCGAAATCGATGCTGAAGTCGTCCAGCCCCAGTTGCACGTGAACGCAACGGCCACCGGCCAGCTGGACCGAGGGCTCGTAACTGTCATAGGCCGGATCAAACACGATGACTTCGTCACCGTTGTGGATAACGGCCTGAATGGCGCAAAAAATCGCCTCAGTCGCACCGGGAGTCACGGTCACTTCGCTGTCCGCATCGACGGTGACGCCATAGCTGCGGGCAATTTTCGCCACGATCTGCTGACGCAGTACCGGCAGGCCGGTCATCGGCGAGTACTGGTTATGGCCATTGGCAATGTGCCGACCCACCGCATCGCACAAGGCTTGCGGGGCATCGAAATCGGGGAAACCCTGTGACAGGTTGATCGCCCCGGTTTGCGCCGCAAGCTGAGACATCTGCGTGAAGATAGTGATGCCGACATTCGGCAGCTTACTGGTGATCATCGGTGATTCCCTGCTCTACACCCGGCTCTAACGGCGGCGCGGGAGAGCCCGAGGATAGCCAAACGGCGCCCATAAAAAAAGGGCACATAAAGTGCCCTTTCTGCAACCGCGATCCCTGTAGGAGCGAGGCTTGCCCGCGAAGGCCACACCGCGGTGTATCAGATACACCGCGTTATCGTTGTTCGCGGGCAAGCCACGCTCCTACAGGGGCGCGTGAACCTACAATCAGCGCTTGTCGCGGCGCTTCTTGTCGGCTTTCTTGTGGTGCGACATCAAGCGACGCTTCTTGTTGACCTGACGGTCAGTGAGCGAGTTCTTGTTGCCTTCGTACGGGTTCTCGCCGCCCTTGAACTCGATGCGGATCGGCGTACCGACCAGCTTCAAGACACGACGGTAAGTGTTTTCCAGGTAACGCACGTAGGACTTCGGCACCTTCTCGATCTGGTTACCGTGAATCACGATGATCGGCGGGTTGGCACCACCCAAGTGCGCATAACGCAGCTTGATCCGGCGGTTGTTAACCATCGGTGGCGCGTGCTCGCCAACCGCATCTTCCAGAATCTGGGTCAGGCGGTTGGTCGGCCAGCGGGTGACCGCGGACTTGAACGAGTTCTGTACGGAAGCGTAGAGGTTGCCCACGCCCGTGCCGTGCAGCGCCGAGATGAAGTGAATGTCGGCGTAGTCAACGAAGAACAGTCGACGTTGCAGCTCGACCTTCACGAAGTCACGCTCGCTCGGCGTCATGCCGTCCCACTTGTTGATCGCGATGACCAGCGCACGACCCGACTCAATGGCGAAGCCCAGCAGGTTGAGGTCGTGGTCCACCACGCCTTCGCGGGCGTCCATCACGAAGATCACCACGTTGGCGTCTTTGATCGCTTGCAGGGTTTTGACCACGGAGAATTTTTCGACTTCTTCGTGGATCTTGCCGCGCTTGCGCACACCGGCGGTGTCGATCAGCGTGTACTTCTCGTCGTTACGCTCGAACGGGATGTAGATACTGTCGCGGGTAGTGCCGGGCTGGTCATACACGATGACCCGGTCTTCACCGAGCATGCGGTTGACCAGGGTCGACTTGCCGACGTTCGGGCGGCCGATGATGGCGATCTTGATCCCGTCTTTTTCGCTTGGGCCAGGAATGCGCTTGGCTTCCTCGCCTTCGGCAACGTCCTCTTCCTCGCCTTCTTCCAGCTCTTCTTCGTCTTTCGGGAAGTCGCTCAGGGCGATTTCCAGCATCTGGGTGATGCCACGACCATGAGCACCAGCGATCGGGATCGCGTGGCCCATGCCCAACGGGGCGAATTCGGCGCGGGCCATTTCAGGGTCGATGTTGTCGACCTTGTTGGCAACCACGTAGGAACGCTTGTTACGTTTGCGCAAATGCTCGGCGATCATCTGGTCGGCGGCGGTGAAACCGGCCTTGGCATCTACCAGGAACAGAACGACATCGGCTTCTTCAATGGCCAGCAGCGACTGCTCGGCCATTTTTTCGTCCATACCGTGCTCGTCACCGGAGATACCGCCGGTGTCGACCAGAATGTAGGAACGCCCTTGCCACTTGGCCTCACCGTATTGGCGATCACGGGTCAGACCGGACAAGTCGCCGACGATGGCGTCGCGAGTCCTGGTCAGGCGGTTGAACAAGGTGGACTTGCCGACGTTCGGTCGGCCCACCAGGGCGATTACGGGAACCATGCGGCTCTCCACTTCGTTATTTCAGAAAATACAAAAGCCGCTGCGAGGCAGCGGCTGGTGCTCGGGGCAGCGTTTGAAAACGCTGCGAGCCCCGCAGAACGGGGCCGCTTGGGGGTTAACCCCAAGCATAGTCAAAACATTACTTGATGGTCAGGGCTTCCAGTTTGCCGCTGTTGCCATAAAGATAAATCGTGTCACCCACCACCAGCGGACGGGCACGCAGGCCGTCGCTGTCGATGCGTTCGCGGCCGACAAAACGACCGTCCACCTGGCTCAGCAGGTGCACATAGCCTTCCATGTCACCGACTGCAACATAGCTGGAGAACACTTCCGGAGCCGACAGTTGACGGCGAGCCAGCGAGTCGTTGCTCCACAAGGCTGTGGTGGAACGCTCGTCAACGCCTTCAACGGTGCCCGAAGCCAGGCTCACGTACACAGTGCCGAAGCCCTGCGCAACGCCGGCATAGCTGGAAGCATCACGCTGCCAGAGCTGACGACCGCTTTCCAGGTCCAGTGCCGCAACGCGCCCCTGATAGCTGGCGACGTACAAGGTACCGCCGGACAGCAGCAGACCACCGTCGATATCGACAACGCGCTCCAGCTCCGAACGACCTTGTGGGATCGCAACCCGCTGTTCCCACACCGGCACGCCGTTGGAGATATCGAGTGCAACCACTTTACCGGTCGACAGGCCAGCCACCGCAAGGCGGTTGGTCACGATCGGCGCACTGGTGCCACGCAGGGTCAGGACCGCAGGCGTGCTGTCATACAACCAGCGCTGGTTGCCGGTAGAGGCGTCCAGACCGATCAGACGGTCATCCTGAGTCTGAACGACCACCACGTCACCGTTGTTGGCCGGCGGCGCGAGAACTTCGCTGGACACGCGAGCGCGCCATTTCTCTTCACCGTTGGTGGCGTCCATCGCAACGATTTCGCCCTTGGTCGTACCGATCACGAGCAGGCCATAACCTACGCCAACGGCGCCGGAAACAGGCAGTTCGAGGTCTTTCTTCCATTTGACGTCGCCATTGCTGCGATCCATCGCCATCACCACGCCAGTGACGTCGGCGGCATAGATGGTATCGCCATCGATCGCCGGAACCAGCATGTTGTAGGTTTCGCCCTGACCGTCACCGATCGAACGACTCCACTGCTTTTGCAGGACCACTTCTTCTTTGAAGTCGACCAGCTCGGCAGGCGGCAATTCTTTTTTGCTGTTGCTGCTGCAACCCGCGGCCAAAACGGCCAGAGCCAGCAATGCTGCATGTTTCCAACGGATCACGTCACGCATCCCCTTTGGCCAGATCGTCCAACTTGATTTGTAGGCCACCGACTGCCGCTTCATCCGACAGTGCCGCCTTGGCTTTTTGATACGCAGCGTGCGCTTCGTCGGTACGACCCAACTGCACCAGCAGGTCGCCCTTGAGTTCTTCGCGGGTGGCGAGGAATGCTTTATCGGCATCGCCTTCGAGCAGTTTCAGGGCTTCATCGACCTTGTTCTGCGCGGCCAGTACCTGCGCCAGACGCTGACGGGCGATTTCGCCCAGTGCCGGGTTGGCCGGTTTGGCAACGATTGCTTTCAGCTCGGTGGCAGCGTCGTCCAGCTTGCCGCTGTCGACCGCGACTTTCGCCACGAACAGGCTGCCGTATTGCGCGTAGGCGCTGCCGCCAAATTCGCTGTTGAGCTTGCCGGCCAGGTCCGAAACACGGGCGGCATCAGGCTTGCCGTTGGGCGTCAGCGTGGTTTCGAGCAATTGCTGATAGAGCATCGAGGCGCCTTGCGACTGATTGCTCTGATACTTTTGAAAGGCCTGCCAGCCGAACACGATGACCAGCGCCAACAGGCCGCCAGTGACCAGGGGCTTGCCGTTGCGTGTCCACCAGTCCTTCAAATCCGCCAGCTGTTCGTCTTCGGTACTCGACACCCCAATACTCCTTAATCGCTAAATCGGCTGTTTATGACAGCTTCAACCCTGCACGACGCAGGTGGCCAGGTGTGCAGCAAGCGCATCCCAGGCAATGCTTTGTTGTTCGCCCTGGCCACGCAGGGGTTTGAAACCTACCACTTGCTGGGCCATTTCGTCGTCACCGAGGATCAGCGCGTACAGCGCACCGCTCTTGTCGGCCTTCTTGAATTGACTTTTGAAGCTGCCGGCGCCGGCATTGATCTGCAGACGCAGGTTGGGCAACTGATCGCGCACCTTCTCGCTCAACGTCAGGGCCGCCAGTTCGGCAGCCTCGCCGAATGCGCAGAGATAGACGTCGACCTGACGGGAGATCTCTTCCGGGATCTGCTCCAGGGTTTCAAGCAGCAGCACCAGGCGCTCGATGCCCATGGCGAAACCAACGCCCGGGGTCGGCTTGCCGCCCATCTGTTCCACCAGACCGTCGTAGCGGCCGCCGGCACACACGGTGCCTTGAGCGCCCAACTTGTCGGTGACCCACTCGAAAACCGTCTTGCTGTAGTAATCCAGCCCGCGTACCAGCTTCGGGTTGATCACGTAAGGAATACCGGCGGCGTCCAGGCGAGCCTTGAGGCCCTCGAAGTGCACGCGGGATTCGTCGTCGAGGTAGTCGGCCATTTTCGGCGCGTCGACCAGGATCGCTTGAGTGTCGGCGTTCTTGGTGTCCAGAACGCGCAACGGGTTGGTCTTCAGACGGCGCTGGCTGTCTTCGTCGAGCTTGTCCAGGTGAGCGGACAGGAACTCGACCAGCGCTTCGCGATAACGACCACGGGATTCGCTGGTGCCCAGGCTGTTGAGTTCGAGCTTGACCGCATCACGGATGCCCAGCTCGCCCCACAGGCGCCAGGTCAGCACGATCAGCTCGGCGTCGATGTCCGGACCGTCGAGGTTGAACACTTCGACTCCGATCTGGTGGAACTGGCGATAACGGCCTTTCTGCGGACGTTCGTGGCGGAACATCGGGCCGATGTACCAGAGTTTCTGCACCTGGCCGCCGCCAGTGATGCCGTGCTCGAGCACCGCACGCACGCAAGCCGCCGTGCCTTCAGGGCGCAGGGTCAGCGAATCACCGTTACGGTCTTCGAAGGTGTACATCTCTTTTTCGACGATGTCGGTCACTTCACCGATCGAGCGCTTGAACAGCTCGGTGAACTCGACGATCGGCATGCGGATCTGCTTGTAACCGTAGTTATCCAGCAGACGCGAAACGGTGCCCTCGAAATGACGCCACAGGGGAGTCTGTTCGGGCAGGATGTCGTTCATGCCACGAATGGCTTGCAGAGACTTGCTCACTTTAAATCCTTAAATTCGTTCGATCAGCCGCGAGCGATTACAGCTGCGTCAGCTTCGACCTTCTCGGCCGCTTTCTGGCGGATCAAGCGTTCAAGCTCATCCACCAGATTGTCATTCGTCAGTTTCTGCGACGGCTTGCCGTCGATGTAAATCAGGTTTGGCGTGCCGCCGGTCAAGCCGATATGGGCTTCCTTGGCTTCGCCCGGCCCGTTGACCACGCAACCGATGACCGCGACATCCAGCGGCACCAGCAGATCTTCGAGGCGCCCTTCCAGTTCGTTCATGGTCTTGACCACATCGAAGTTCTGCCGCGAGCAGCTCGGGCAGGCGATGAAGTTGATGCCACGGGAACGCAGGTGCAGGGATTTGAGAATGTCGTAGCCGACTTTCACTTCCTCGACCGGGTCGGCCGCCAACGAGATGCGGATAGTATCGCCAATCCCTTCGGCGAGCAGCATACCGAGGCCCACGGCGGATTTCACTGTGCCTGAACGCAAACCACCGGCTTCGGTGATGCCCAAGTGCAGCGGCTGGACGATTTCCTTGGCCAGCAAGCGGTAAGCGGCGACGGCCATGAACACGTCGGAGGCTTTCACGCTGACCTTGAAGTCCTGGAAGTTCAGGCGCTCAAGGTGCTCGACGTGACGCAAGGCGGATTCGACCAGCGCGGCCGGGGTCGGCTCGCCGTATTTCTTTTGCAGGTCTTTTTCCAGGGAACCGGCGTTGACGCCGATGCGGATCGGAATCCCGCGATCACGGGCGGCATCGACCACCGCACGCACGCGGTCTTCACGACCGATGTTGCCCGGGTTGATCCGCAGGCAATCAACGCCCAGTTCGGCTACGCGCAAAGCGATCTTGTAGTCGAAGTGGATGTCGGCCACCAACGGCACTTTGACCAGTTGCTTGATCTTGCCGAAGGCTTCGGCGGCGTCCATGTCCGGCACGGAAACCCGCACGATATCAACACCAGCGGCTTCCAGACGATTGATCTGGGCAACGGTGGCGGCAACGTCATTGGTGTCGCTGTTGGTCATGCTCTGCACAGCGATGGGCGCATCGCCGCCAACAGGCACGTTACCGACCCAGATTTTCCGGGATTCGCGACGCTTGATTGGAGATTCGCCGTGCATGACTTATTGACCCAACTTCAGGCGAGCAGTCTCGCCACTGGTGAATGGAGCGACATCAACCACCTGACCGTTGTAGCTGACCTGCGCGCCACGGGCGAAGCCCAGACGCACGGCAAACGGCGGCTTACCACTGAGGGAAACGGTTTCGCCTTTGCGCTTGAGACCACTGAGCAGCACTTTGCCAGTGCCGTCGGTGACTTGTGTCCAGCAATCAGCGGTGAATTGCAGTTGAACCTGGCCTTGGCCGGCAACCGGAGCAGCCGGAGCAGCCGCTGCCGGAGCAGGAATGGTCGGCGTTACCGAGGCAGTTGCAGGCGGGGTCGACACAACCGGAGCCGTCGGGGCCGCAGGCGCGACAACTGGCGCGGTGCTGTGCGCCGGGGCAACGGGTGCCGGAGCAGCCGGCGCGGTGTTATGTGTCGGTGCAACTGGCGCCGGGGTAGCCGGAGCGGTCGGAGCGACCACAGGCGTAGCCGGCTCAGCTTCAGTCGAAGTCTCGGCTTGCGGCAATGCGAGAGCGGTCGAACTTTCAGCCTGACCTTCCGCGACAGCCTGGTCTTCCGGCTCGTCCAGCGGATGGATCTGGGTGGTGCCGTCGGCGCCTTCGACTTCAACGTGCTCCGGGCTCAGGCTGATCAGGTCCTTGGTGCGCAATGAGGTTTGATCCTGCCACCAGATGAAACCGCCGCCGATCACCGCGATCAGCAACAGCAAGCTGACGATTCGCAAAATAGTGTGGGAAACCCGAACCGGCTCTTCGATGCGACCCAGGCTGTGGACGTTGGCGCCCTGGGAGTCGGTACCGGTGGACTGGTCGAATTGCTGAACCAGAACGGTCTGGTCCATGCCGAGCAATTTGGCGTAGGCGCGAATATAACCGCGGGCAAAGGTATGCCCCGGCAGCTTGTCGAATGCGCCGGCTTCCAGATTACTCAGGGAATTAACGGTGAGGTTGAGCTTGAGGGCCACTTCGGCCAGCGACCAGCCATTGCTTTCGCGGGCCTGGCGCAAGGTTTCACCGGGGTTAACGCGATTCGCTGCTACAACTTCGGGATGCGCCGCTTTCATCATTGCTCCGACAGGTATTGCTGATATTCCGGCGTACCGGGATAGAGTCGTTTTAGTTGCAGGCCATAACTGGCTGCCTTGTCGCGATCTTCGAACACTTTTGCCAGCCGAACGCCGAGCAATAGACTACGTGCATTTTGCTCGGTGAGCAGGCTAAAACGGTCGTAATAGTCACGCGCGGGCACATAATGCCTGTCTTCGTAAGACAACTCAGCCATTTCCAGCAATGCACGGGGTTGCTGACGGTTCAAACGCAAAGCTTTTTCCAGCTGCTGCTGGGCCAGATCACGCTGGCCAAGCTTGGAAGCGGTCATGCCCAGGTTCTCGAACACTCGCGAACGCTCAGGATACAGGGTATCGGCAGCGGCTTGCTCGAAGCGCTCGTAAGCCTCTTTGTAACGTTTCTGTTCGAAAAGAAAACTGCCGTAATTATTCAGGATACGGGCATCGTTGGGGCGGGAAGAAAGCGCCTTGCGAAAGTGCTCATCCGCCAGCTCCGGCTCCATCTCGGCCTGAAACACCAGACCCAATGCGGCATTGGCGTCAGGATCCGAACCGTCCAGCTCCAAGGCCTTTTTCAGCGGGACCTTGGCGCGTTCGGTCATGCCCTGCTGCAAATAGCCCAAGCCCAGTTGCACGTAGGCAACTCGCGCTTCATCGCGGCCCTTGCTGGTCTTCATCGGATTGAAATCGCCCGACAGGACGCAGCCAGCACAAAGACTGGCCAACAGCAAAAGCAGCGCAAAGCGCAGGGACATAGAGATCCTCTCTTGAATTATTTCGCAGCGTTCGAAGCCATATCGTTGTCGGCGCTCAACTCGCGCACGGCGATATAACGTTCACTGCGACGGGTGCGATCCAGCACCTGCCCTACCAATTGGCCACACGCGGCATCGATGTCTTCACCGCGGGTGGTGCGTACGGTGACATTGAAACCTGCATGGTGAAGCTGATCCTGGAAACGACGAATCGCATTGTTGCTCGGACGCTCGTAACCGGAATGCGGGAACGGGTTGAACGGAATCAGGTTGATCTTGCACGGGATGTTCTTGAGCAACTCGATCATCTCAACGGCATGTTCAACCTTGTCGTTGATGTCCTTGAGCAAGGTGTACTCGATAGTCAGCACGCGTTTTTCGCCCAGGGACGACATGTAGCGCTGGCACGACTCGAGCAGCATCTTAAGCGGATATTTCTTGTTGATCGGCACCAATTGGTTACGCAATGCGTCATTCGGTGCGTGCAGGGACAACGCCAGGGAGACGTCGATGTGCTTGGACAGCTCATCGATCATCGGCACCACGCCGGAGGTCGACAGGGTCACACGGCGCTTGGAAATGCCGTAACCCAGGTCGTCCATCATCAGATGCATGGCCGCAACGACGTTGTCGAAGTTCAGCAGCGGCTCGCCCATGCCCATCATCACCACGTTGGTGATGGCACGGTCGGCGGTCGCCGGGATGCTGCCGAACGATTTATTGGCAATCCACACCTGGCCGATGACTTCGGCGGCGGTGAGGTTGCTGTTGAAACCTTGCTTGCCGGTAGAGCAGAAACTGCAATCCAGGGCACAGCCTGCCTGGGACGAAACGCACAGAGTGCCGCGTTTGCCCTGGGGAATGTAAACGGTCTCGACGCAGCTGCCGGACGCCACGCGCACCACCCACTTACGGGTGCCGTCGGTGGAAATGTCCTCGCTGACGACTTCAGGACCGCGAACTTCGGCAATGGCCTTGAGCTTGTCGCGCAGGGCCTTGCTGACGTTCGTCATGGCGTCGAAATCATCGACGCCAAGGTGGTGAATCCATTTCATTACCTGACCGGCACGGAAACGCTTCTCCCCGATTGAGTCGAAGAATTTTTCCATTTCCTGTTGAGTCAGACCCAGCAGGTTGGTTTTTACAGTCGATGTAGTCATGGATTCACCTTCACTCTTAAGCCAATGCTTAGCGAGTGGTTACTTCAGTAGCTGCGAAGAAGTACGAGATTTCGCGAGCAGCAGCGGCTTCGGAGTCCGAACCGTGTACAGCGTTGGCGTCGATGGAATCAGCGAAGTCAGCACGGATGGTGCCGGCAGCAGCTTCTTTAGGGTTGGTAGCGCCCATCAGCTCACGGTTCAGAGCGATAGCGTTTTCGCCTTCCAGAACCTGAACAACAACAGGACCGGAGATCATGAAAGCAACCAGGTCGCCGAAGAAACCACGAGCGCTGTGCTCAGCGTAGAAGCCTTCAGCTTCGGCTTTGGACAGTTGCTTCAGTTTCGAAGCTACAACGCGCAGGCCTGCTTTTTCGAAACGAGTGGTGATCTCGCCGATGACGTTTTTAGCAACAGCGTCAGGCTTGATGATGGAGAAAGTACGTTGAACAGCCATGGTGTAACTCCAGAAACGGTAATTTGTGAAAAATTAAACCCGCGAATTATACGCGGGTTCTTGGGTATTGCCTAACCTGCAGCGTGGCTCAGTCGCGTTCTTCGATCCAGTGGGCCTGAATGGCCTCGAGGATCTTTTCGCCACAATGCTCAGGCAGGTCGTCGAACTCGGGCAATTCCATCACCCACTTGCGCAGATCGACGAAGTTGACCGACAAAGGGTCAACATCGGGCTTGCTTTCAGCCAGCTGGATTGCGATTTCCAGCACATCAGTCCACTTGAGACTCATGACAGTTCCTTGAATCAGTGCGGCGCTTCGGCGGCGTGGTTGAGCGAATACTTCGGAATCTCGATGGTCAGGTCTTCAGTCCCGACGATCGCCTGGCAGGCCAGACGCGATTGAGCTTCCAGACCCCAGGCACGATCGAGGAAATCTTCTTCCAGTTCATCCGCTTCTTCCAGCGAATCAAACCCTTCTCGAACGATGCAGTGACAAGTGGTACAGGCGCAAACGCCGCCACAGGCACTTTCCATCTCGATGTGGTGCTCATGGGCCAGCTCGAGAATCGATGTACCGGGCTCAGCCTCGACCACCATGCCTTCCGGGCAAAACTTCTCGTGTGGCAGAAAAATGACCTGCGGCATCAGTTATCCTCGATTTCATTCAGATTGCGCCCCGCCAGCGCGGCTTTCACCGTCGAGTCCAGGCGGCGGGCAGCAAAGGCGTCGGTGACTTGCGACAGACGCTTGGTCTGCTGCTCAATGGCGTATCCATCGGCACCTTTCATCAGTTCGGTCAGTTCCTGCATCTGCAATTCGATGACCATGCGCTCCTCAGCGTCGAGCAAACGCTCGCCGTCGGCTTCGAGAGCGGCTTGCACCGCTTCGATCAGGCGCTGGGCATCGACCTGCTGCTCACGCAGCACACGGGCGACCTTGTCGTCGTTGGCGTGCTGGAACGAATCCTTGAGCATCTTGGCGATTTCGCCGTCGGTCAGGCCGTAGGACGGCTTGACCTGAATGCTTGCTTCAACACCCGAACCCAACTCACGGGCCGAGACGCTGAGCAGACCGTCGGCGTCAACCTGGAAGGTCACGCGGATCTTCGCTGCACCGGCGACCATCGCCGGAATGCCGCGCAACTCGAAGCGTGCCAGGGAGCGGCAGTCACTGATCAGCTCGCGCTCACCCTGCAACACGTGGATCGCCATGGCCGACTGGCCATCTTTGTACGTGGTGAAATCCTGGGCACGAGCGACGGGAATGGTGGTGTTGCGCGGAATCACCTTCTCCATCAGGCCGCCCATGGTTTCCAGCCCCAGGGACAACGGAATCACGTCGAGCAACAGCAGTTCGCCGCCATCGCGCTTGTTGCCGGCCAGCGTATCGGCCTGGATCGCAGCACCGATGGCCACCACTTGATCCGGGTCGATTTCAGTCAGCGGCTGGCGACCGAAGGCTTCGGCGACGGCTTCGCGAACGCGAGGCACACGCGTCGAACCGCCAACCATGACCACCGCGTGCACGTCTTCCAGCTCGACGCCGGAATCACGCACCGCGCGACGGCAGGCTTTCAGGCTGCGAGCAACCATCGGCTCGATCAGCGCATTGAAAGCTTCGCGAGTCAGCTCGGCTTTCCAGTCGCCATAAGCGACTTCAACGGCCGCAACATTGGTCAGCGCTTCCTTGGCCGCGCAGGCAGTTTGCAGCAGGTTACGTTGCGCACCCGGATCGAGATCAGCGGACAAACCGGCGCTCTCGATGATCCAGCCGGCAATCGCATGGTCGAAGTCATCGCCGCCCAGGGCGCTGTCGCCGCCGGTGGCCAGCACTTCGAACACACCGCCGGTCAGGCGCAGAATCGAAATATCGAAGGTGCCGCCGCCCAGGTCATAAATCGCGACCAGGCCTTCAGCATGTTGATCCAGACCGTAAGCCACGGCAGCGGCGGTCGGCTCATTGAGCAAACGCAGCACGTTCAGGCCGGCCAGTTTGGCCGCGTCCTTGGTGGCTTGACGCTGAGCATCGTCGAAATAGGCCGGAACGGTGATCACCGCACCCACCAGCTCGCCACCCAATGTCGCTTCAGCGCGCTGACGCAATACCTTGAGGATATCGGCGGAGACTTCGACCGGGCTTTTCGGCCCTTGAATGGTTTCGATGAACGGCATGTGCGACTCGCCACCGACAAAGCGGTACGGCAGTTGCTCGCCCAATTGCTTGACGTCGGACAGACCACGACCCATCAAGCGCTTGACCGACAGCACGGTGTTCAACGGATCGGTAGCGGCAGCCAGCTTGGCCGACTCGCCCACTTCGACGCGATCGGCGTGGTAACGCACGGCGGACGGCAGGATGACCTGCCCGTCAGCGTCGGCCAGAGGCTCGGAAAGACCACTGCGCAATGCAGCGACCAGCGAATTGGTAGTGCCCAAGTCGATCCCCACAGCCAGACGACGCTGGTGCGGTTGAGGACTTTGGCCGGGTTCGGCGATCTGCAGTAGGGCCATCGTGATCAGGACTTATCTGTATATCAGGCGTGCGACCGGAGCGGCACTGGGTTAATCGTCGAGGCGCTCTTCTAACTGGCGCACTTCGTAGGTGAGCTTGTCGAGGAACTGCATGCGCCGCATCAGGCGTTCGGCCTGTTCACGTTGCGCTGCATCATTCCAACAGGCTGCGAAACTGTCGTTCAGTTTTTCCTGAGCAACTTTCAAACGACGCTTGAAGACCGCAACGCCATTCAGGTCGGCGCTGTCCTGCAGGTCTTCGAGCTCTTCGCGCAACTCCATCTGTTGCAGAAGAAACTCCGGATCATGCACCGTGACCTCCAGCGGCAGCTCGCCACCATTCAGGGCGAGCAGGTATCGCGCGCGCTTCGGGGGACTTTTGAGCGTCTGGTAGGCCTCGTTGAGGCTCGCGGATTGCTCTAGCGCCAGCCGTTGCTCGCGCTCGGAAGCGTCCGCAAAACGGTCCGGATGAACACTGCGCGCCAACTCACGGTAGCGCGTAGCCAGCTGGTCGAGGTCCAGATTGAAACTCGGTTGCAGCTCGAATAAAGCGAAATGACAAGGAGTACCCACAAGAAGCCTCAGATGTTGAAGCTTTCGCCGCAGCCACATTCACCGCGTACGTTGGGGTTGTTGAACTTGAAGCCTTCGTTCAACCCTTCCTTGACGAAATCGAGCTCGGTGCCGTCCAGGTAGGCCAGGCTTTTCGGGTCGATGATCACTTTCTCGCCGTGACTTTCGAACACCTGATCCTCGGCAACCACCTCGTCGACAAACTCCAGCACATAGGCAAGGCCGGAACAGCCCGTGGTGCGAACACCCAGACGAATCCCTTCACCTTTGCCGCGCCCGTCGAGGGAGCGTCGCACGTGTCGAGCAGCCGCTTCTGTCATGCTGATAGCCATCGGTGACTCCTTACTCGTCGCAAAATCTTGAAAATCAGATCAAGCCTTTCTTCTGCTTGTAGTCGCGAACGGCCGCTTTGATAGCGTCTTCAGCGAGTACGGAGCAGTGAATTTTCACCGGCGGCAGAGCCAGTTCTTCGGCCAGTTGAGTGTTTTTGATGGTCTCTGCTTCATCCAGAGTCTTGCCTTTCATCCACTCGGTCGCCAGGGAGCTGGAGGCGATAGCCGAACCGCAACCGTAGGTCTTGAACTTGGCGTCTTCGATGATGCCTTGCTCGTTGACCTTGATCTGCAGGCGCATCACGTCGCCGCACGCCGGAGCGCCGACCATGCCGGTGCCGACATCCGGGTCTTCCGCGTCCATCTTGCCGACGTTACGCGGGTTTTCGTAGTGGTCGATGACCTTTTCGCTGTAAGCCATGATTCTTAATCCTCACTCATCAGAGAGTCGCTCTTGAAGCCCTGCCTACCTTAAGTTTACAGGGCCTGGTTTGCGGCGACTTGAAATCAGTGTGCCGCCCACTCGATTTTCGAAATGTCGACACCGTCTTTGTACATGTCCCACAGCGGCGACAGAGCGCGCAGCTTGGTAACGGCCTCGCAGACTTTCTGCGCGGCGTAGTCGATTTCTTCTTCGGTGGTGAAACGACCGAAGGTGAAGCGGATCGAGCTGTGTGCCAGTTCGTCGTTGCGGCCCAGGGCGCGCAGTACGTACGAAGGCTCCAGCGAAGCCGAGGTGCAAGCCGAACCGGACGAAACAGCCAGATCCTTGAGCGCCATGATCAGCGACTCGCCTTCAACGTAGTTGAAGCTCAGGTTCAGGTTGTGCGGAACGCGGGCGGTCATGCTGCCGTTGACGTACAGCTCTTCCAGGTCTTCGACCTGCTTGAAGAAACGGTCGCTCAAGGCTTTGATGCGCACGTTCTCGGCAGCCATGTCTTCCTTGGCTACGCGGAAGGCTTCACCCATGCCGACGATCTGGTGGGTCGCCAGGGTGCCGGAACGCATGCCGCGCTCGTGACCGCCGCCGTGCATGGTCGCTTCGATGCGCACACGCGGCTTGCGGCTGACGTACAGCGCGCCGATGCCTTTAGGGCCATAGGTTTTGTGGGCGGAGAACGACATCATGTCGACTTTCAGCTTCTGCAGGTCGATCTCGACCTTGCCGGTGGACTGAGCGGCGTCGACGTGGAACAGGATCCCTTTGGAGCGGGTCAGTTCGCCGATGGCTGCGATGTCGTTGATGGTGCCAATTTCGTTGTTCACGTGCATGACCGAAACCAGGATGGTGTCGTCACGCAGTTCAGCTTCGATCATTTCCGGCGTAACCAGACCGTCAGTGCGAGGCTCGATGTAGGTCACTTCGAAACCTTCACGCTCCAGTTGGCGCATGGTGTCGAGGACAGCCTTGTGCTCAATCTTGGTGGTGATCAGGTGTTTGCCCTTGGTCGCATAGAAATGCGCCGCACCCTTGATTGCCAGGTTGTCGGACTCGGTGGCACCGGAGGTCCAGACGATTTCACGCGGATCGGCGTTGACCAGGTCTGCGACCTGACGACGGGCGTTTTCGACGGACTCTTCAGCTTTCCAGCCGAACACGTGGGAACGGGACGCCGGGTTACCGAAGTTTCCGTCGACCAGCAGGCATTCACTCATTTTTTGCGCAACACGCGGATCAACCGGGGTGGTCGCAGAGTAATCAAGGTAAATCGGCAATTTCATGGACTATCTCCTAAATCAGGCTGGCTGGCGTGCCGCTAGCTCTTTGGCTGTCATTCGACGGCGGACGCTTCAATCTTGTCCAGGCGTGGCGTCTTGCTGTTGCAACGACGCTGGTCCTGACGCTGGGCTACTTCTTGTACCTCACGGCGAGTAACAAGATCAGCCAAGCTGATACCGCTCAGAAATTCGTGGATCTGCAGGCTCAGGTCGCACCACAGGTGGTGGGTCAGACAGGTGTCGCCTTGATGGCAATCGCCCTGCCCCTGGCACTTGGTGGCATCAACCGATTCGTTTACCGCATCGATCACCTGGGCGACCTGGATGCCCTGCATGTCGCGGGACAGCTGGTAACCGCCGCCCGGACCGCGGACGCTGGACACCAGATTGCTGCGGCGCAATTTGGCGAAAAGCTGTTCGAGGTAGGACAGGGAGATGCCTTGGCGCTCGGAGATATCGGCCAGGGACACGGGCCCGTGCTGCGCATGCAACGCCAGATCAAGCATGGCGGTCACGGCGTATCGGCCTTTTGTAGTCAGTCGCATGGACAATTACCACGGAGTTCGGAATGGGGCGAGTATGCAATTCCCGAGTATTTAAGTCAACTATAAGACCTAGTACTTTAGTCAGGTTTACCCGCAAAAGAGCGGCCGCATCATAACAAAGGCTGGGCGGTTACAGCCAGCAATTGCGCGTTATCGTTCTTCGCGGGCAAGTCGGATCGCCGCCCGCTCGCTCCTACAGGATTAACGAAACCCTTGTAGGAGCGAGGCTTGCCCGCGAAGGGGTCGACTCGGTCTAGCTGGCCTGGCTCTGATCCTTGTCCTTCACACACGCAAAGTCTTCTTCGCGCAGCTCAGGCAGATCTTTCGCACAGTAATTACTGCCCAGATCCTTCAACGCCCCGCACATCCCCTCCAGACGACCATCAACAGCCTGCAGGTGATCGAGCAATTGGTTAATGGCACGCGCCACCGGGTCCGGCATGTCTTCGCCAACACCGTAGGCATCGAAACCGATCTTCTCGGCCATGGCCTTGCGCTTGGCGTCCTGCTCTTCATCGGATTTGACGATGATCCGCCCTGGAATGCCGACCACTGTTGCACCGGGCGGCACAGCCTTGGTCACCACGGCATTTGAACCGACCTTGGCGCCGGCACCCACGGTGAACGGGCCGAGCACCTTGGCACCAGCCCCCACCACCACACCGTCTTCCAGTGTCGGGTGACGCTTGCCTTTATTCCAGCTGGTGCCGCCCAGCGTCACACCCTGATAAAGGGTGACGTCGTTGCCGATCTCGGCGGTTTCACCGATGACAATGCCCATGCCATGGTCAATGAAGAACCGACGACCGACCTTGGCGCCCGGATGGATCTCGATCCCGGTCAACCAGCGACCGAAGTTCGACACCAGCCGCGCCAGCCATTTCAGCTCGGCGCGCCACAAGGCTGCCGACAACCGGTGGATCCAGATGGCGTGCATGCCCGGGTAGCAAGTCAGGACTTCAAAAGCGTTACGCGCCGCCGGGTCACGATGGAAAACACTCTGGATATCTTCACGCAAACGCTCGAACATCATTAATCCTTCCGCTTTAGAAGCTCACCACGGGCCGCTTTCTGGGTTTCCGTGAGGATGCCACGCAATATATTCATTTCCGCCCGGCTGACCGAGCTTCGTCCGTACAACCGACGCAGGCGCGCCATCAAGTGCCGTGGCTTTTCAGGATCGAGGAATTCGATGGCCACCAGGGTTTGCTCCAGGTGCTCATAGAACCGCTCCAGCTCATCCATGGTCGCCAGCTCAGCGCTTTTGACCGATGCCACTTCTTCCTTCTCGACCTTGCTCGGCTGGCCTTGGGCCGCCAGCCAGGACATGCGCACTTCATAGCTCAACACCTGCACCGCCGCCCCAAGGTTCAGCGAACTGAACTCAGGGTCTGATGGGATGTGCACGTGATAATGACATCGCTGCAGCTCTTCATTGGTCAGGCCGGAATCTTCACGACCAAATACCAAGGCGATTTCGGCGCCCTGCCCGGCTTCCTCGACCACTTTCGTCCCGCATTCGCGGGGATCGAGCAGCGGCCAGGGAATGCGCCGGTCACGGGCGCTGGTGCCGAGCACCAGATTGCAGCCGACCAAGGCATCTTCCAAAGTGGCGACGACTTGCGCGTTTTCAAGGATGTCCCCGGCGCCAGATGCACGGGCATCGGCTTCGTGGTGCGGGAACAACCGTGGTTCGACCAGCACCAGCCGCGACAGGCCCATGTTCTTCATGGCACGCGCAGCCCCGCCGATATTGCCGGGGTGGCTGGTATTGACCAGGACGACACGAATGTTTTGCAGCACGGGAGGCGTTCTCGAACACAATAATCGGGAGCCGAATCTTACAGCTCAACCTACCGTTAAGCTATGAAAGCGAACACTGACCTTCACCTGTAGAAAAGTTCTGATAGAATGCCCGGCTTTCTTTAACAACCTTAGGTGACACATCCATGCAGCCCATGCTGAATATCGCGCTGCGCGCCGCCCGCAGCGCCAGTGAATTGATCTTCCGCTCCATCGAGCGCCTGGATACCATCAAGGTCGACGAAAAAGACGCCAAGGATTACGTATCCGAGGTGGATCGCGCCGCTGAACAGAAAATCATCGACGCGCTGCGCAAGGCTTACCCGAACCACTCGATCATGGGTGAAGAAACCGGCATGCACGCCGGCACTGGGATCGAAGGCGAAGAATACCTGTGGATCATCGATCCGCTGGACGGCACCACCAACTTCCTGCGCGGCATTCCTCACTTCGCTGTCAGCATCGCCTGCAAATACCGCGGTCGCCTGGAACACGCTGTTGTTCTGGACCCGGTTCGCCAGGAAGAATTCACCGCCAGCCGTGGTCGCGGCGCTCAACTGAACGGTCGTCGCCTGCGCGTCAGCGGCCGCACCAGCCTGGACGGCGCCCTGCTGGGTACCGGCTTCCCGTTCCGTGACGACCAGATGGACAACCTCGACAACTACCTGGGCATGTTCCGCGCCCTGGTTGGCCAGACCGCCGGCATCCGCCGCGCTGGCTCGGCGAGCCTGGACCTGGCCTACGTGGCTGCCGGCCGTTTCGACGCTTTCTGGGAGTCGGGCCTGTCCGAGTGGGACATGGCTGCAGGCGCCCTGCTGATCCAGGAAGCTGGCGGCTTGGTGAGCGACTTCACCGGCGGTCACGATTTCCTTGAGAAAGGCCACATCGTTGCCGGTAACACCAAGTGCTTCAAGGCAGTGCTGACGGCGATCCAGCCGCACCTGCCGGCCTCGCTGAAGCGCTAAGCTGCCAGCGACAAAAAAGCACCCTGCGGGGTGCTTTTTTTATGCCTGGAATTCGCCCTCAAGAACACCGCATATCCCTGTAGGAGCCGGCTTGCCGGCGATAACGGTCTGACATTCAACATTTATGTCGACAGTTATACCGCTATCGCCGGCAAGCCGGCTCCTACAGGGGTTGCGTGAATTTTGGGTACAAAAAAGCACCCCGAAGGGTGCTTCTTTTTCAGCGGCTGACAATCAGCTCATCAATGCGCCTGTTCATTCTGCGTCAGGATCAACTTACCTTCCTTATCCACCGGAATCTGGTTGCCCGGATCACGATCCATCCGCACCTTGCCTTCCTTGCCGTCCAGCGAATAACGAACGTCGTACCCAACAACCTTGTCGCTGATGTCATTCACCGTGTTACAGCGAGTTTGCGTCGTGGTGTAGGTGTCACGCTCTTGCATGCCCTCCTGAACCTTGTTGCCGGCGTAACCACCACCGACCGCGCCCGCAACCGTGGCAATTTTCTTGCCGGTGCCGCCGCCGATCTGGTTACCCAGCAGACCGCCTGCCAGCGCACCCACCACCGTACCGGCAATCTGGTGTTGATCTTTCACCGGCGCTTGCCGGGTGACCGCTACATCCTTGCACACTTCACGTGGAGTCTTGATTTGCGTCTTGACCGGCTCAACGGCGAGCACTTGCGCATACTCGGGACCGTTATTTTTTACCAGGCTGTAGGTGGCCACAGCACCCCCGGCAGTCACACCGACAGCACCCAGTACAGCACCAACCAGCATCGACTTGTTCACATGAACCTCCTGACCATCACATGCGGGATAAACCCGTGCTTCTCCCAGCCTTGGAGCATAAAAAAAGGCGCGAGTTCAACTCGCGCCTTTTTGGACTACATCGCTGGGGAACTGCTCTGGACTAGAGAGTCCTCAAGGACGGTCGTCGACTTCCTTCTCGGTATTCACCGTCGGGATCAGGTCTTCGGAACTCAGGTTCAGCCAGATCAACACCACGTTGGCGATGTAGATCGACGAATAAGTACCCGCCAGAACACCCACCAGCAGCGCCAGGGAGAAGCCGTAGAGGTTGTCACCACCGAAGAACAGCAGTGCCGCAATCGCCAACAAGGTAGAAACCGACGTCGCGATAGTCCGCAGCAGGGTTTGCGTGGTCGAGATGTTGATGTTCTCGATCAGGCTGGCCTTGCGCAGTACACGGAAGTTCTCACGAACCCGGTCAAATACCACGATGGTGTCGTTGAGCGAGTAACCGATGATCGCCAGTACCGCCGCCAGCACCGTCAGGTCGAAGGTGATCTGGAAGAACGACAGGATACCGATGGTCACGATCACGTCGTGAATCAAGGACACGATCGCACCGACGGCGAATTTCCACTGAAAGCGGAACGCCAGGTAGATCAGGATGCCGCCCAGCGCCATCAGCATGCCGAGGCCGCCCTGGTCGCGTAGTTCTTCACCCACCTGCGGGCCGACGAACTCGACGCGCTTGACCGTCGCCGGGTTATCGCCGCCGACCTTCTGCAACGCCGCTGCCACCTGGTGACCCAGCTGCGGATCTTCGCCAGGCATGCGCACCAGCAGATCGGTAGTCGCTCCGAAGTTCTGCACGATGGCTTCGTGATAACCGGACGAAACCAGCTGCTCACGCACCTTGGTGACGTCGGCCGGACGCTCGTAGGTCAGCTCGATGAGCGTACCGCCGGTGAAGTCCAGCCCCCAGTTCATGCCTTTGTGGAAGACACTGAAAATGGCCAGCGCAGTAAGGAACAATGTGACGCCGAACGCGAAGTTGCGAACGCCCATGAAGTTGATTGTACGTAACATGGCAGCCCCTTAAATCCACAACTTCTTGAAGTCACGACCGCCGAAGATCAAGTTGACCATCGCGCGGGTGACCATGATGGCCGTGAACATCGAAGTCAAAACCCCGAGGGACATGGTCACTGCGAAGCCTTTGACCGGACCTGTACCCATGGCAAACAGGATCCCGCCCACCAGCAAGGTGGTCAGGTTGGCGTCGAGAATCGCCGTGAATGCGCGACCGAAACCTTCGTTGATTGCCCGCTGTACGGTCATGCCCGCCGCGATCTCTTCACGAATCCGCGAGAAGATCAGTACGTTGGCGTCGACCGCCATACCCATGGTCAATACGATACCGGCGATACCCGGCAGGGTCAGCGTTGCACCCAGCAGCGACATCAGTGCCAGCAGCAGCACCATGTTCACACCCAGCGCAACGGTGGCGATGATGCCGAAGAAGCGATAGATGGCGATGATGAACAGCGAGACAAACAGCATGCCCCACAGCGATGCATCGATACCTTTGGTGATGTTGTCCGCACCCAGGCTCGGGCCAATGGTGCGTTCTTCAGCGAAGTACATCGGCGCCGCCAGACCACCGGCACGCAACAGCAGCGCCAGTTCGGACGATTCGCCCTGGCCGTTCAGGCCAGTGATGCGGAATTGAGCACCCAGCGGCGACTGAATGGTCGCCAGGCTGATGATCTTCTTCTCTTCCTTGAACGACTGCACCGCCACGTCTTTCTCGACGCCATCAACCACTTGCTTGGTGTAAGTGGTAACCGGACGCTGCTCGATGAAGATCACCGCCATGCTGCGACCGACGTTCGAACGGGTTGCGCGGCTCATCAGCTCGCCACCGTGGCCATCCAGACGGATGTTCACCTCTGGCGTGCCGTGCTCGCCGAAGCCAGCCTTGGCGTCAGTTACCTGGTCGCCGGTGATGATCAGGCCACGCTCGATCAGCGCAGGAGGACGATTGCCTTCACGGAACTCGAAGGATTCGGAAGTGGCTTTCGAAGCGCCAGGCTCAGCAGCCAGACGGAACTCAAGGTTGGCCGTCTTGCCGAGGATACGCTTGGCTTCTGCGGTGTCTTGTACGCCCGGCAGCTCAACCACGATGCGGTTGGCGCCCTGACGCTGAACGATCGGTTCGGCAACACCCAGCTCGTTGACGCGGTTACGTACCGTGGTCAAGTTCTGCTTGATGGAGTATTCGCGGATTTCCGCCAGCTTGGCCGGGGTCATCGCCAGACGCAGCACCGCCTGACCATTGAGGTCGGCCGGAACAATGTCGAAATCGTTGAAGTTCTTGCGGATCAGCGCACGGGCCTGTTCACGGGAAGCTTCATCAGAGAAGCCCAGCTGAATGGCACCGCCCAGTTGCGGCAGGCTGCGATAGCGCAGTTTCTCTTTACGCAACAGGCTCTTTACATCGCCCTCGTACACTTTCAAGCGTGCGTCGAGGGCTTTGTCCATGTCCACTTCGAGCAGGAAGTGCACACCACCGGACAAGTCCAGACCCAGCTTCATCGGGTGCGCGGCCAGGCTGCGCAGCCATTGCGGGGTGGTTTGTGCCAGGTTCAGAGCAACGACGTAGTCATCACCCAACGCCTTACGCACGACGTCCTTGGCAGGCAACTGGTCTTCAGCCTTGACCAGACGAATCAGACCGCCCTTGCCGTTGGTCGCCAGCGTGGCCGCCTTGACGTTGATCCCGGATTCCTTGAGCGCAGCGCTCACTCGATCCAGATCAGCCTGATTGACCTGCAGCGCAGTGCTTGCACCGCTGACCTGAATGGCCGGGTCATCAGGATATAGATTGGGAGCGGAATAAATCAGACCGATCGCCAGCACCGCCAGGATCAGAATGTATTTCCACAGAGGGTATTTGTTCAGCATCACGCCGCCCGCTTATGACGCGGGGCGCCTTGCGCGCCCCGTCGATTGAGTAGAAGTTGAAACTTAGATCGCTTTCAGCGTGCCTTTTGGCAGCGTGGCGGCAATGGCGCCTTTCTGGAACTTCATTTCGACGGTGTCGGAAACTTCCAGAACCACGAAATCGTCAGCCACTTTAGTGATCTTGCCGGCGATGCCGCCGGTGGTCACAACTTCGTCGCCTTTTTGCAGGCTGCTCAGCAGGTTCTTCTGCTCTTTGGCGCGCTTGGCCTGTGGACGCCAGATCATCAGGTAGAAGATGACCAGGAAACCGACCAGGAAAATCCACTCAAAACCGCCACCCATTGGGCCGGCAGCGGCCGGTGCAGCGGCGTCAGCCATGGCATTCGAGATAAAAAAGCTCATTTAGCACTCCAGTTGCAAATGTTGAATCTTGGGGTCAGAAAACTCAGTCCAAAGGCGGAACAGGTAACCCGCGTTTGGCGTAGAAGGCATCGACAAAGGCGGCCAATGTACCCTGTTGAATAGCCTCGCGCAAACCAGCCATAAGCACTTGATAATGACGCAAGTTATGGATGGTATTGAGCATGCTTCCCAGCATTTCGCCGCACTTGTCCAGGTGATGCAGATAAGCGCGAGAGAAGTTCTGGCAGGTATAGCAATCGCAGGTCGGATCGAGCGGCGAATCATCATGGCGATGGAACGCGTTACGGATCTTCAGCACGCCAGTATCAATGAACAGATGCCCATTGCGGGCATTACGGGTTGGCATCACGCAATCGAACATGTCCACACCGCGGCGCACACCCTCAACCAGATCTTCCGGTTTGCCAACGCCCATAA
Source organism: Pseudomonas sp. FW300-N2A2 (assembly GCF_017351735.1). Classification (NCBI taxonomy): domain Bacteria; kingdom Pseudomonadati; phylum Pseudomonadota; class Gammaproteobacteria; order Pseudomonadales; family Pseudomonadaceae; genus Pseudomonas; species Pseudomonas sp. FW300-N2A2. Next base: position 68,406 of record NZ_JACNDU010000012.1, read on the forward strand.
GGTAACGAGGTTTGTCAGCCGGCATCTGACCCGGCAGGTAATCCAGCACCTTGATCATCTCGTGCTTCGGCTCGCCCACCGACAAACCGCCGATAGCCAGGCCATCAAAGCCGATCTTGTCGAGGCCTTCCAGCGAACGCATACGCAAATCCTGGTGCATGCCGCCCTGAACGATGCCGAACAGCGCCGCCGTGTTGTCGCCATGGGCATTTTTCGAACGCTGGGCCCAACGCAACGACAGTTCCATCGACACGCGAGCGACGTCTTCGTCAGCCGGGTACGGCGTGCATTCGTCGAAAATCATCACGATGTCCGAGCCCAGGTCGCGCTGGACCTGCATCGACTCTTCCGGCCCCATGAACACTTTGGCGCCGTCGACCGGAGAAGCGAAGGTCACGCCCTCCTCCTTGATCTTGCGCATCGCACCCAGGCTGAACACCTGAAAACCGCCGGAGTCTGTAAGAATCGGGCCTTTCCACTGCATGAAATCGTGCAGGTCGCCGTGCTTCTTGATCACTTCGGTGCCAGGACGCAGCCACAAGTGGAAGGTGTTGCCCAGAATGATTTCCGCGCCGGTCGCGGTGATGTCCCGCGGCAGCATGCCCTTCACGGTGCCGTAAGTACCGACCGGCATGAAGGCCGGGGTCTCGACGGTACCGCGCGGGAAGGTCAAGCGACCGCGACGAGCCTTGCCGTCAGTAGCAAGCAACTCAAACGACATACGACTTTGGCGACTCATTCTTTGTCCTCAGGGCCACGTGGTGCGGGATTACGGGTGATAAACATCGCATCACCGTAGCTGAAAAAGCGGTATTCATGCTCAACGGCGGCTTTATAAGCGGCCATGGCTTCGGGATAACCGGCGAACGCCGAAACCAGCATCAACAGCGTGGATTCGGGCAAATGGAAGTTGGTGACCAGGGCATCGACCACATGAAACGGCCGGCCCGGGTAGATAAAGATGTCCGTGTCGCCACTGAACGGCTTGAGCACGCCATCGCGCGCGGCACTTTCCAGCGAACGCACGCTGGTAGTCCCCACCGCCACCACACGCCCACCGCGAGCGCGGCACGCCGCAACGGCATCGACCACGTCCTGGCCGACTTCCAGCCATTCGCTGTGCATGTGATGGTCTTCGATCTTCTCGACCCGCACCGGCTGGAACGTGCCCGCGCCAACGTGCAAGGTCACGAACGCCGTCTCGACGCCCTTGGCCGCAATCGCCTCCATCAGCGGCTGATCGAAATGCAGCCCCGCCGTCGGCGCCGCCACCGCGCCCAGGCGCTCGGCGTACACCGTCTGATAACGCTCGCGGTCCGAGCCTTCATCCGGGCGGTCTATATAAGGAGGCAACGGCATGTGCCCGACGCGGTCGAGCAACGGCAACACCTCTTCGGCGAACCCCAACTCGAACAACGCATCGTGACGCGCCAGCATTTCAGCCTCGCCACCGCCATCGATCAGGATCTTCGAACCCGGCTTCGGCGACTTGCTGGAGCGCACATGGGCCAGCACGCGATGACTGTCGAGCACCCGCTCCACCAGGATTTCCAGCTTGCCGCCGGAAGCCTTCTGGCCAAACAGCCGCGCCGGAATCACCCGGGTATTGTTGAACACCATCAAATCGCCCGGGCGCAAATGCTCAAGCAAATCAGTGAATTGACGGTGTGCCAGGGCGCCGCTGACCCCATCAAGGGTCAACAGGCGACTGTTGCGACGCTCGGCCAAAGGGTGGCGAGCAATCAGCGAATCAGGGAGTTCGAAAGTAAAGTCAGCAACGCGCATGATGGGGTTCGTCTAGCAGGGCCCGGAAGTCTAGCCGAAATAGTGAAAATTCTCTATGTACCTGATTGACCGACGGTAATCTCATCTCTATACTTCGCCGCCATTGAGCCCTGATGGCGGAATTGGTAGACGCGGCGGATTCAAAATCCGTTTTCGAAAGGAGTGGGAGTTCGAGTCTCCCTCGGGGCACCAAAATTAAGAAAGGTCTTGCATTGCAAGGCCTTTTTTTTCGCCTGCGATAAAGTGGTTGGCCTCCCGCCGACCTGTAGGAGCCGGCTTGCTGGTGATGCTTTTGACCTTCTCGCTTGTTTCGGCGGGCACGACAATTCTCAAGGATTCATCCCATGGAACTGCTGCTGGAAACTGTTGCTCTGTTCTGTCTCAAGCTGGCTTATGAGACGGAGGGGTCGAGTCCGATTTTACGGGATGATCCGATCATGAGTGATTATGAGCGGGAGGTGTTTGGGTTGTTGGTGCGGCGGGGGGATGTTGAGGGGATTCAGGTGAAGGTGGGTGAGTGTGTGGGGTTGGCGCTGAAGGCCATTGGGGGTGTGGATAAACCGTTGGGGCGGGAGTTGGGGAGGTTGGCGAGTGAATTGGCCGGGATTCAGACGATGGAGCAGCTTCATGGTCCGCTCATCGCGCTCAAGGACTATCTGAAAGACATTCTATGAATGAAGACGGGCGGCCTAAAAAACAGGAACGTCTGATAGCGGGCTACGTTGATCGCCACGCCTTATCCAACAATAAATCTGCCCCCCTTTCCGATGGCGTTGCGCTACCATCTCGTATCTAGGGGTAGCAATGGGGGGTTAGCCGCTTTTGACATTGCTGCCCACCCCCAAACGGAACGTCTGACTTGTAAGAATAAAAAAATGGAGAATTCGATGTTTGTTCACAAAATGGAAGACAGTAGGATTAATTGCATTTCAATCCTTACAAGCATGCCTACGATTGAATACCTAACTATTATAGATGGCGTTTATAAAGATAAGGGTGGAATCGACGGACAACGTAGTGCCCTTAAAACTAAAACAGCCATAACAATTCGAAATCGAATGGTAGACGACATCAAATCCGGAGCTATTTTACCCCCTATTGTTATCGGGATAATGGCAAAAGGAAATGAAATGGACATAATTCGGAGCATTCAAAATCCGAATGAGCTCATAAAATATGTCAGCGAGCTTGAAATCGGCAGAGTCTCCATTATTGATGGCATGCAAAGAACAACAGCAATCATTGATGCACATCGTGAATCACCACTCGAAGCGAATCACGAAACAAGAGTTGAGTTCTGGGTAGCAAATAACGTCAACTCGTTAATATATCGTATGCTAGTACTAAATACTGGACAAGTTCCTTGGGATATCGGCCGTCAACTCGAAACAGTATACTGGCAACTAATCCTACAAATTAAGGAATCACTTGGAGAAAACGTCACTATATTCCTAGCCGACAGCAAAAAACGCAGATCTCAGCCCGGGCAATACCAAAGCAAAAACATAGTAGAGCTTTTTCTTTTATTCTCCTCTAGAAAAAGCGAGGTAGAAATTAAGGACAAAATCTCGGAAGACTTTGTTCGACTGGATGCCATTGAAACCACATCAAACAATGAAATCCTTGAATTCTTCATTAAAACCGTAGCACTTATGAGCAAATTAGATCGGGAATTTGCAAGACTTTTAACAGATCAAGGTGCAGCACAACCTGAGTCTGAACGAATAAACAACGGGAAAGATGTATTTAAGAGCTTTCCTGCTATGGCTGGTTTTTGTGCAGCTTGTGCAATTGCGGTACTGGATGAACCAGGCTTCCCCATTGATATACGCTCCGCCCACACAAAAATGGAAGAGGTTGAAAAATCGATTAACGGGCTATGCGCGAAAATATCCGACCACACTCAAGATCAACTTAATAATTTCATGCAGCTTGAACTTCTCAATGAAAAATTGAAACAGCGCAGTAGTCAGGTTGGGCGATTTGAAAGGGAGTTTTTCAGAAAAGCATTTGCCTCTATGATTAGAAACTCAGATCGGCTAGAAACCTTGGAACCGTGCTGGATGGCTCATTAATGGCGGTTGAGATCGGCGGATTAATGGCAGCCGCATTTACAGAGCTTTTGTCGGCAGGTGGAGCCGTTAGCGGCGACTACAAACTTCTTAAAACTACGCAGATAAGTGATGACCGCAGGATCGACCAGTACCGTAGGATTAAGGATCTTTGTGGACAGCGGCCCGAAATTATACATCTGCACAACGACGGGTTCATTGTAAGATTTAAGTGCGAAAACGATTTTTATTTAATTCTAAAAACCGAGGACTTGACAGAAACTGAGATTCGTAAAACTTCCGACTACTTAGCAACCTTCGGCCTTTCCGATCACGAAATGGAGGAATGCTTTTTTCTTTACCTAAGGCTCCACTTAAACAAACTATTCAAAGTCAAAAAAATACGTAGAGACGTCGACCGCGCAAGGGACATACTGGAAGTATCCGTAGAGCCAGGGTACGCCGGACATGACATATATGATCTTATAACCTATCACGAAAACCTTAACATATATAAAATCGATCAAAACAGTACATTCTCAACCGACGAAATGTGGCAAATCGCCTCAAATATCGCTTGCAATCTTTCTGGTTACAGATCCGTCTTGATTGAAGAAAGCACAGCTCAAGAAATGCTTTCAATATCAGACATCGCCCCGCATCTTTCAGAAAACGTATACACCGCGCTAACCTCCATTCACTGGAAGTATACTTTTTTTGAACTATACAAATGCTTGGAGGCCTTATTTTTCTTACCTTGGGGCATGTCGACAAAAAATGCGTTTCAGTTAAAGCTTACAGCTTTAGAATCTCACCGCGCAGTTATGAAGATCACATCCTTTCGGGAAAAAGAAGCCGAATCAGTGGTAAAACTCTTTGAAATGCTCGACGACTCTATCGTTGCCAATGCCAAAGCTGGGACGATAATATCGTTCCGAAGTCTCGCACTGGATGGTGCAGAAGATAAACTCACCGCATCTAAGCAGTCGATAGGGCGTAGGATTTACAAAATAAGGAACACTTTAGTTCACCAGGAGGACTATGAGGACAGAGACCCCTTAGACCTTGAAAATGAAAACTGGAGTGAGCTCATAAAATTCTTATGCGAATCCATAAAGTACCTGTATGGTAATTACAGATCAGATTTAGATATAAGACAAACCACTACCTCAACTGAAGTCACTGGTTCATCTTTTACATTAGCTCTAATTCCATCGACAAGCGAACAAACTTTTACTCCTATTTCGCCCGATGCCTTTAACGACTTACCGGCTCGAGTTGATGTATGGGATTAAAATGGGGGCGGTTTTATTTTCGGAATTAATCCAATAACAACCCGCCCCCTTCCTCTGCAAACAAACCAGGAGCCTCTGAGTTGATTTCAAAAGAAAAAGCCATCGAAAAAATTAAATTATTGATCGCAAGAATTAGCGATCTTCAAAAGTCAAAGAGAGGAAGCGCACAATTCAAAAAATGGATCCGCGATACCCAAGTAGCGTTAGAACATATTTTTGGTAGCGAGTCTCGGCACATTACTGATTTCAGTCAAATAAGGTATTCACTAGGTGCGTTTTCTAGCTCAACCGTCGAGTATAAATTTCAGGAACGTTACGTTGACGGCTTAGAAAATGCGAGACATGTCCTTACATCAATGATTGAAGAAATTCAGGAGTACTGGAACGAAGGAGCGGAGACAACTTCCACTCCAGATAAAACCTTGAGAGATCCGCTCGAAAAAACCGACTCCAGCAAAGTATTTATTATTCATGGCCATGATGGAGGAACAAAGGAAACCGTAGCGCGGTTTATCTCAAAACTGGGGCTTGAACCTGTGATCCTGCATGAGGAGGCAAATCAAGGAAGAACAATTATCGAAAAATTTGAAAATCATTCAGATGTTGGTTATGCAATCGCCCTTATAACACCTGATGATGCTGGCTCCTCTATCAAAGAACCTGAAAATATTCGCCAAAGAGCCAGACAGAACGTGATTTTTGAGTTCGGATACTTTATAGGAAAACTAGGCCGCCACCGAGTTTCCGGCTTGGTAAAGGGCGATATCGAGATCCCATCCGATTATGCCGGCATTATGTATATACCGATCGACGAATCGGGAGCATGGCGTTTTCTACTAATAAAAGAGCTAAAATCAGCGGGTTATGATGTTGATGCCAACAAGGCAATATAGACCTACAGATTTCAAACAATAATGTGACGCACCGCGTATGATCACTAATTAACTACTCAATTACAATTGCCTGACCTATGCCCCCCCTACTTAAACAACCTCAGAAATTGACTTAGAATGCGCCACTCCATTATCTTGAGTGGCAATCTTAGGCACTCTAAAAGCCACAACCCGAAATAAAAACACTCATCACAGTTAAAAGCCATGCCTATGAACCATTCCCAATGAATTCAAACATCTTGCCTAGCTACCCATTGAGTATGCTCGCGCGAGAAAGCATTTTCAGCATCACCAACGAATTTAGAGAACTCCTCGTCAGTGATTGGCATTAGTGCTTGCTCACGAATCAATCCAATTTCATGAGCAGCAAGTGCGTAAGATGCAGCAAGCTCAGAAAACCTTTTTGCTTGCATCCAACTTAATATACTAGCAGCCATCGCAACAAACACATCGGTCGGCCAGAATTGCGCATCAGGGAATTTAATTCGTAAAGCCGCACACACTACCGCGACTACGTTAATAACAATTAAAATCCAGAAAAATACATTAGACGTTTTCTTATTAAAAACCGCCTTTTTAGCATACCAACTTAATTGGTTTTTTATGCGACCCTTCTCGTAACTTTCCTTTCTTTTATCAAGAGACGCAGCCCGCATTCGCGTCATCGTTTGAGTTACTTGAGGATCATCCAAATGTTCCGTCAATGACTGAGCTACATCCTTATTCTGATCTACAATTGCCTTCAGTCTATTATGAAAATCTTTCAGCGCAAAGGCGTCACTACCCTGAAATGGCTCCGCACGGCAAACAAAACGCCATGTGATTGTTTTTATTGACTCGGCTACAGCTCTACCAGCATACCAGTTATGATCGGGACGCCTGCTGAATAAGTAAACAGAGCAGGATAATGCACCTAACAATGCAAGAAGTTGGCAAACCGCGATAGCCCAATGAGGAGAGCTCACAATTGATAGACCGGCAGCAAACACTAGCAGTAACAAGTGCACCTTCAGCGCTCGCAAAAATTGCCTTTGCGACTCCGAAGACAGCCTATCCGCCGATCGATATAGCGCAGGAAAATCATGTTCCAACATAATCAAACCTTATATCCCAAACCAGCATATACATGATCATTATAATGATAATCATCATTTGGGCTAGCGCGATAATTTTCTAGCGCATAGGCAACAATTTTAGGCGAAAACGGGACGAAAACAGCCCCAACATCACGAATAATCGGTGGGCAAGTAGAATCTACTACCCTTCGAGAACCATCCAAATTTATTCCAATAATTCTACATTTTTTTTCTAGTGCAACCTCCATCTCCCAACGCACATACTTATGCTTTGATCGAGTATCCCTCCCAATCAATACAGCAAACGTACCCGCCATATCAATCCTTTCGCGACACTTACGTTTGATATAAGCCTCATCCCAAGAGTTTATCTCCTGAGACAACTGACAATTGGTGAAGTTGAAATTAATATGCTCATGCTCCTTCCAGGCGAGCATTAGCCTATAGTAATTAATATCAGTACTACTAAACCCAATAAAAGTACGCGGAAGACCCATAACACCCTCCAAACCTTAATAAAATATATCGCTTATCGCACAACAAACTCGCCAACCATATAGGTTACTGCCGTATTTTAGTGACAATTGTACACCACCCGGGCGACATGCCCCAAGAAACTACACGATCAATAACCCTCGAAACCTCACCAAACTCTGATCCCATGCGTGATCTACGGCAGGAGTTAGTATTAGGGAGTCATGTACAGAATAAATTTCCATCACTACGATAATTGTTTGATTAATTAGGGGGACAGCGCACATTTTCTCATTTCGGGTGATCGTAGATCCCCTTCAAGGTTGCAGGAAAAACGTCTGCACGATACCCTCCCACCCGTCGCTGCCAATTCAGCGACCGGGTGTGGAAACCCGTGTAATTCAAGGCGCAACAGCGCCCCCATCACGTCTGCCGGCGCTTTTTTTATGCCTGCGGCGTGAGTTATGGCGGCTGTGCGTGGGACGTCTTCGGGCGTGCCGGTTTCCTTGATTCCCGGTTTTCCACCCTGCGCACAGCTGTCACCCATTCGTGTGGAAACGAACGTGGCAGCTCCATATATCAAGGAGTCTGATAATGCGCAGCATCAATCCGTACAAATTTTGGCTTTTCCCTCTACGCAATTCCCAATCGCGTAACGCCTTCCCCCATTGCCTCTCCATCCTTGGAGGTGCCCAATGACCAACCAACCCGAACTCAAAACCATCGGCCTAACCCCCGCCATTTACTGCGGCGATCAACCACTCTTCCACGTCACCCGCGACGTCCCCCTCGGCGATGCGTTATCTATGGCTTCCGATTTCCTGTTCCTCGCCAAAACGCTCACCGAAGATGCTGCCTATGCCAAAGACACCGACCGCCACGCCTGGGCTGCGCATTATTTGACGTCGATGAGTAAGGCGCTGGTGGATGATGCGGTGAAGGTGTTGACGCGGGATCGGGATTCTTTGTCGGGGTCCAAGCGGGCGGGGGCGAAGGCTTAAGGGTTGTAGCCGTCAGTCGATAAGGTAGGAAGTCTGTGGGGGCGGGTTGCTTGCGATGGTGGCAGTCGTTCGGTGGTGATGTTGGCTGGTTTGGCGCTATCGCCAGCAAGCTGGCTCCTACAGGGGGTTGGGGTTGTTTGTAGGGTGATGTTGGCCCTGAATTTTTTTAACCAAGGAGTGGAGTGAGTAATGTTGTTTGATTCGCTGGTTATTTACGGTGCTTGGATTGGGGTGTGGGTTTGGATCGTGCGCTGTCGTGGCACGCTGAATCTGTGGCTGGCTAATCTGGCGGGGTTTGTGTGTGGCTGTATTGTCGGGATGGTGGTGGAGCAATTGACTCGTGCCGCCAGCGGGATTCTGTCGCCGGATGCGCCATTTATGTTGTATTCGATTATGGCTGGGTTTGGCACGTTGGTTGGGACATGGATGTGGCTTATTGCGAGGCTTGAGCAGCCGGAGGATCTGTTTCTGCGCCATTTGTTTGCCGGGGCGGTGAGTGTTTTTGTTGGCGCGGTTGTGCTTGGGCAGGCTTGGTCGTATTTGGTTTCTGGGTGAGTGTCTTTGGGGTTGGTGGTGGCTGGTTTGGCGCTATCGCCAGCAAGCCGGCTCCTACAGGGGGTGGGCGTTAGCCCCGGGGTTTTCGGGGCTTTGGGGTGCTCGGGTTAGAGGAGGTGTTGGGAGATCAGTTTTGAGATTTCTACCATCGATGTTCTGCCGGTGAATTCGAATTTCACTTTGCCCAGCGACGAGAAGTAGATCTCCAGTTCCGAGTCCAGGTCGAAGGTGCCGGAGGTTTCTACCGAGTAGGCGACGATGTTTTTGTAGGGCAGTGAGGTGAAGTCTTTTTTGCTGCCGGTGATGCCCTGTACGTTGACGGCGATGATGCGTTTGTTGGTGAAGACGACGCCGTCGCGCATGGATTTGTACGAGTCGATGACGTGCTCGCCTTCCAGCAGCAGTGCACTGACCCGTTCTGCGTATTCTTCGTTTTGCTTGAGTTTGAAGAAGCCTTTGTTGTTGAAGTCGATCATCTGCCCATCCTCCGTTCGAAGAAAAATCCTGCGGATTACTTCACCACTTTCACGACTCGAATGTTGACGGGGAATCCATCCTGTCCGGGCAGTTTCTTCCATCCCACATACTGAAAAATCGCTTCTTCATCAATGTACTCGCCCCACTCCGCGACTTTGCCGCCCAACACTGCGACGTTCCGGTTAATGGCGCAGGTGCCATCGTCAGGACCGACGGTGTAGATCACATAAGGTTTGACGTATTTCGCGGCGCGGAAATGTTCGCCGCAACCAGAATCGACTCTGATCATCAAGGTCTTCAGATTTGCTTCACCATCCAGCTCGGCGTGCTGGTCGAGTTCCCCGATTTCGCCGACGTCGGTGAAGCCCAGAGAGCGAGCGCGCTTGTATGCCGGGGAGGCCAGGTGTTTGATCTGGGCTTGCGCGAGATACTCGTCCACGTCTTTGCTGAGTTCAATTTCGCCCTTGTGCGCGATCTCTTCCGCTATGGGAACGCCGCTCTCACAACGAGCGTATTCGGGGGAGCCAAGGCTTGACGGGGATAGGTAGTAGCGATGGAACTCAAGGGTACTCAGATGCATCTTGATAGCGGGATTAGCTTCTTTGGGCGTCTGGCGCCCGGCCTGCACCTCGGCCACCACCTGCAGAAATTTCTGGCAATCGGAGAGGTAGCCGTCCCAGGCGTATGTCGGGGTTTCACTCGACAGGCCGGCGAGCGCCGGGGTCATCACGACGGCGAAAGTGATTGCGCAGAACAGGCGCGAGACTCGAGTGACAGTGGCCATGTGTAGTCCGTTACAAAGTTGATGAAAGTGGCGCAACGCTACTGTTTTGCCGCCTTGCCGTCCACTGGCAGCAAAGGGGACAGACTCTATTTCCTGCTAGTCCCTGCTTATTGAATTGAATCCCGAGTGCCAGGTACATCTGACGCCTTCGGCTGCCTCTCGTCTAGACTTAATGGGTGGTCGTAGACAGAACCGAACACGTCGCTTTGGTGCGGACTAATAAAAGGCCGCGTGGCAATCTGACTTTTATGCCCTTACTGAGGTGCGGCGAAGACCGTGCCGGGCACAACAAGATGCCCATTCAGGGTGCCCTGGCCACCGGCCTGAAATTGCCACGATACCGTGACGTGGTGTGAGTGCCGCAGCCGACACTTTCGGACGACCGACAACCTTCTGGTTTGTCCGTGACCGTGAGGATTGCTGAATGCCTGATGAGAGTTTGCACCTGCCTTTGGTCAACAGCCTGCTGGAGCGCCACAAAGGCTCCCCCGGCGCTCTGTTGCCCATTCTTCATGATATTCAGGAACGCATCGGTTACATCCCCGATGTGGCCGTCCCCGAGATTGCTCATGCCCTCAACCTGAGTCAGGCCGAGGTTCGCGGGGTGATCAGTTTTTACCATGACTTCCGTACCGCGCCGCCGGCCCGCCATATTCTGCGTTTGTGCCGGGCTGAGTCCTGCAAAAGCCGTGGTGCCGAAGAGTTGGCTGCGCAGTTGCGCGACCGCCTGCAACTGGACGATCACGGCAGCAGCGCCGACGGCAACATCAGTTTGCGCCCCGTTTATTGCCTCGGCGCCTGCGCCTGTTCGCCGGCCCTGGAGCTGGATGGCCGGGTGCATGCGCGGCTCAGTGCTGAGCGTCTCGATGCCTTGCTCGACGCTTGCCGGGAGGACGCGTGATGCCGACTCTTTATTTGCCCTGTGATTCCCTTGCCCGTGCTGTTGGGGCCGATGAAGTCTCCACAGCGCTGATCACTCAGGCCAAGGAACGCAATCTGCCGCTGGAGTTGCAGCGCACCAGCTCGCGCGGTTTGTATTGGCTGGAACCGCTGCTGGAAGTGGACAGCCCGCAAGGCCGGATCGGCTTCGGTCCGCTGACCGCAGGCGATGTGCCGTCCGTGCTCGATGCCTTGAAAGGCGACCCATCCGCTCACCCACTGGCCTTGGGCCTGGTGGAGGAGCTGCCTTATCTCAAGTCTCAACAACGCCTGCTGTTCGCCCGCGCCGGTATTACCCGGCCGCTGTCGCTTGACGATTACCGGGCCCACGGCGGTTTCGAAGGCCTGACAAGGTCCATCGCCATTGGCGGCGAAGAGACCGCAACCTCAGTGTTCGATTCCGGCCTGCGTGGCCGTGGCGGCGCGGCCTTCCCCGCCGGAATCAAATGGCGCACGGTGCGCGGCACTCAGGCGGCGCAGAAGTACATTGTGTGCAACGCCGACGAAGGCGATTCCGGCACCTTCGCCGACCGCATGTTGATGGAAGGCGACCCCTTCCTGCTGATCGAAGGCATGGCCATCGCCGGCATTACCGTCGGCGCCACCTTCGGATACATCTATGTTCGTTCGGAATATCCGGATGCCGTAGCCACTCTGCGTGCAGCGCTGAACATTGCTCGTGAAGCGGGTTACCTCGGCGCCAATGTCGGCGGCAGCGGTCTGGCCTTCGACATGGAAGTGCGGGTCGGTGCCGGCGCTTACATCTGCGGTGAAGAAACCGCGCTGCTGGACTCGCTTGAAGGCAAGCGCGGGATCGTCCGCGCCAAGCCGCCGATCCCTGCGTTGCAGGGCCTGTTCGGCCAACCGACGCTGGTGCACAACGTGCTGACCCTGGCCTCGGTGCCGCTGATTCTGGCGAAAGGTGCGCAGTTTTATCGCGACTATGGGATTGGCCGTTCAATGGGCACGATGCCTTTCCAACTCGCGGGCAATATTCGTCACGGCGGCCTGGTGGAACGGGCGTTTGGCCTGACCCTGCGGGAACTGGTGGAAGACTACGGCGGCGGAACCGCCAGTGGTCGACCGCTGAAAGCCGCGCAGGTGGGCGGCCCGCTCGGCACCTGGGTACCGCCGTCGCAATTCGATACACCGCTGGATTACGAGGCCTTCGCCGGCATCGGCGCGATGGTCGGTCACGGCGGTGTGGTCGTGGCTGACGACACCTTGGACATGGCGCAAATGGCCCGTTTCGCCATGCAGTTCTGCGCCGAGGAATCCTGTGGCAAATGCACGCCTTGCCGCATCGGCTCGACCCGGGGCGTTGAGGTTATCGATCGGATGCTGGCCGCGCCGGACCAGAGCGAACGCGATGCGCAGGTGATCATCCTCAAGGACCTGTGCGACACGATGCAATACGGTTCGCTGTGCGCCTTGGGCGGCATGGCCCCCTTCCCGGTCACCAGCGCCCTCAAGTATTTCCCCGCTGACTTCGGTCTGCAGCCTTCGGAGGCCGAGCAATGATTACTCTCTTCGACCCGAAAACCGATATCGACCTTGGCACTCCCGCTCGCGAAAGCCAGGTGCAAGTCACCCTGAACATCGACGGCCGCAGCATCAGCGTGCCGGAAGGCACCTCGGTGATGCGCGCCGCTGCGCTGATGGGCACCACCATTCCGAAACTGTGTGCCACCGACAGCCTGGAAGCCTTCGGCTCCTGCCGCATGTGCCTGGTGGAGATCGACGGCATGCGCGGTTATCCCGCGTCCTGCACCACGCCGGTCACCGAAGGCATGACCGTGCATACGCAGACGCCGAAGCTCGCGACCCTGCGCCGCAATGTCATGGAGTTGTACATCTCCGATCACCCGCTGGACTGCCTGACCTGCTCGGCCAACGGCAACTGCGAACTGCAAACCGTCGCCGGCCAGGTCGGTCTTCGCGAGGTGCGTTACGGTTATGAAGGCGAGAACCATCTGGAGGACGTGAAAGACACCTCCAACCCTTATTTCGACTACGACCCGAGCAAGTGCATCGTCTGCAACCGCTGCGTGCGCGCCTGCGAAGAAACCCAGGGCACCTTTGCCCTGACCATTACCGGTCGCGGTTTCGAATCCCGCGTGGCCGCTGCTGGCGGTGATAACTTCCTCGATTCGGAATGCGTGTCCTGCGGCGCCTGTGTGCAGGCCTGTCCTACCGCGACGCTGATGGAAAAAAGCGTGGTCGAACTCGGCCAGCCGGAACGCAGCGTGATCACCACCTGCGCTTATTGCGGCGTAGGCTGCTCGTTCCGCGCCGAGATGAAAGGCGACCAACTGGTGCGCATGGTTCCGGACAAGAACGGTCAGGCCAACCACGGCCACTCTTGCGTCAAAGGGCGCTTTGCCTGGGGCTACGCGACCCACCCGGATCGCATCACCAAACCGATGATTCGCAAGAACATCAGCGACCCATGGCAGGAAGTCAGCTGGGATGAAGCGGTGACCTACGCCGCCAGCGAATTCCGTCGCTTGCAGCAAAAATATGGCCGCGATTCCATCGGTGGCATCACCTCCAGCCGTTGCACCAACGAAGAAACCTATCTCGTACAAAAACTGGTGCGCGCCGCGTTCGGCAATAACAACGTCGACACCTGTGCGCGGGTTTGCCACTCGCCGACCGGTTATGGCTTGAAACAAACCTTGGGCGAGTCCGCCGGCACCCAGAGTTTCGACTCGGTGATGCAGGCTGACGTGATCCTGGTGATGGGCGCCAACCCGAGCGATGCGCACCCGGTGTTCGCTTCGCAGCTCAAACGCCGCTTGCGTGAAGGCGCACGGCTGATCGTTATCGACCCACGTCGCATCGATCTGGTGGATTCGGTGCATGCCCGCGCCGAATATCACTTGGCCCTGCGCCCCGGCACCAACGTCGCCATGCTCAACGCGTTGGCCCACACGATCATCACCGAAGGCTTGCAAGACCAGCCCTTTATCGACGCTCGTTGCGAGGGCAATGACTTCGCCCGCTGGAGCGAGTTTGTCAGCCGTGCGGAGAATTCGCCGGAAGCCCTTGCCCCTGTCTGCGGGGTCGATGCTGCCGACATCCGCGCCGCCGCCCGCCTGTATGCCACTGGTGGCAACGCGGCGATCTATTACGGCCTGGGCGTCACCGAACACAGTCAGGGCAGTACCGCCGTGATGGGCATCGCCAACCTGGCCATGGCGACCGGCAACATCGGCCGCGAAGGCGTGGGCGTGAACCCGCTGCGTGGGCAGAACAACGTGCAAGGTTCCTGCGACATGGGTTCCTTCCCCCACGAGTTGCCCGGCTATCGGCACATTTCCAACGAAACGGTCCGTACGCAGTTCGAACAGGCGTGGAACGTCACCCTGCAACCCGATCCGGGCCTGCGGATTCCGAACATGTTCGAGTCTGCGCTGGCCGGCAGTTTCAAGGGCCTGTATTGCCAGGGCGAAGACATCGCTCAAAGCGATCCGAATACCCAGCACGTCACCGCAGCCCTGTCGGCCATGGAATGCGTGGTGGTGCAGGATATCTTCCTCAACGAAACCGCCAAGTTCGCCCATGTGTTCCTGCCGGGCGCTTCGTTCCTGGAAAAAGACGGCACCTTCACCAACGCCGAGCGCCGTATCTCGCGGGTGCGCAAGGTCATGGACCCTCTGGGCGGCAAGGCCGACTGGGAAGGCACCGTGGCGCTGGCCAACGCCTTGGGTTACCCGATGAACTACAAACACCCATCGGAAATCATGGATGAAATCGCCAGCCTGACACCGACGTTCACCAACGTCAGCTACGCCGAACTGGACCGCCACGGCAGCCTGCAATGGCCGTGCAACGCCGCCGCACCGGACGGCACGCCGACCATGCACATCGATCAATTCGTGCGTGGCAAAGGGCGGTTCATGCTCACCGGTTATGTGCCTACCGAGGAGAAGGTCAACAACCGCTATCCGCTGCTGCTGACCACCGGACGCATCCTCAGCCAGTACAACGTCGGCGCTCAAACCCGGCGTACCGAGAACGTCGCGTGGCACGACGAAGACCGTCTGGAAATCCACCCGACCGATGCTGAAAGCCGTGGTATCAACGAAGGCGACTGGGTGGGCATTGGCAGCCGCGCCGGGCAAACCGTGCTGCGTGCGCGAGTCACCGAACGGGTTGCGCCGGGCGTGGTGTACACCACGTTCCACTTCCCTGAATCGGGGGCCAACGTGATCACCACCGATAACTCCGACTGGGCCACCAACTGTCCGGAGTACAAGGTCACCGCCGTGGAAGTCAGCCGCGTGTACCACCCTTCGGAGTGGCAAAAACGCTTCCAGGAATTCACCGACGAACAGCACCGTTTGCTCAAGGAACGTCGTCAAGGTGCTAAAGCGGAGGTGCGCCGATGAGCACTGCCAACCTGATCAAGATGGTCAACCAGATCGCCCAGTACTTCGCCACCGAACCGGACCGGAAACAGGCCGTGCTCGGTGTGCGTAATCATCTGCAGATGTACTGGACGCCGGGCATGCGCAAGGAGTTGCTGGCCTGGCAGACAGAGCATCAGGGGGCGGATTTGCATCCGTTGGCGCAAGAGGCGGTCAGCGGGGCGGGTTGGGAGGCGTAGATCTAGAAAACGACGAAAAAACCTGTAGGAGCGAGCCTGCTCGCGATGCGGTGTGTCAGTCACCATCATTATTGACTGACATACCGCTATCGCCGGCAAGCCGGTCTCGCTCCCACAGGGGTTGTGTGTAGTGTTCCGCCTTATTTATCGCCATCGGTCACCCGCACCGCGATCTCAATCGCCCGCACGCTGATCGCCGCAAAGGCGGTCAGCGGGGCGGGTTGGGAAGCTTAGATCTAAAAAACGACGAAAAAACCTGTGGGAGCGAGCCTGCTCGCGATGGTCGTCAACGATAACGCGGGCTGTCTGGATGCCCGCGTTGTATGGACTTGCATCGCGAGCAGGCTCGCTCCTACAGGGGTTGTGTGTGGTGTTCCGCCTTATTTATCCCCACCGGTCACCCGCACCGCGATCTCAATCGCCCGCACGCTGATCGCCGCAAAGATCGCCGTGAGCAGCACGCCGTTGAACCCGAGCAATATTGCCAATATCCGCGAAACCGGCAACTTCGGCACCAACTCGCCATAGCCGATGGTCAAGCCGGTCACGAAGCCGAAATAGATGCCGTCGAAAGGATCCCAACCTTCCAGGTAGCTGATGATCAGGCCGCACGTGACGATGACGATCAGCATGGTGGAAAGGATGGGCCAGACAACTCGAAGGTAATAGCCGACAGCTTTGTAGAACTCTCGACGGATGTTCGACGTATTTGCAGGCTTCATGTCGTGGGTTTCCTGAGGGCGGCAGGCGGATTGACACTCATCAGCTTGGCACAAGTATTGGAAATCGATGCCGCGTCCCAGGATGTAATGGCTACTCGATCTGAATCGGCCCCTTGGTCCCGGCATCGCTGTCGGTCCAGTAATCCTCATTCTGCAACCGCCGATCGCCCTGAATCGTGAAGGTGAGTTTGCCCTGATGAAACTGCAGCGTGCCATCGGTGCGCTTGGCATTGACCCGCTTGCCGTTGACCCAGACCTGCTCCTTGGCATCGATACGAATCGTCGCAACGGTCGCGCCGGCATCGCTCTTGGCGACCCATTGCCCGGCGTAAGGCGTCTGGGTATTTGTGCTGTCCGCCGCGGGGTTGGTGAATCCGGCCTTGGCGTTTTCCGCTTTGCTCTTGTGGATATCGCAGCCCTGAGTCTCGCTGACCTGGGTGCAACCGGATTGCTCAAGTTGTTTGCGGTACTTGTCGTTGATGGCATAGGCCGGGAGTTGCACCAACATCATGGCGGCCAGTGCCGGCAAGATGATCCGTTTCATAAGTCCTCTCCTCTGATCTGCGCCTTCCCCAGCGCCCGCGAACTGCATGGATCATTCACTGTAGTCCGAATCCTGTCCCCGGATGCACCGGCAAAACCACCAACGCCGCCAACCCGCCCTTCGACCGGTTGCGCAGCGTCAGCTCACCGCCGTGCTCCAACACAATCGCCCGTGCAGCCGATAACCCCAACCCTACCCCGCCCGTGCTTTTATTCCGCGACCCTTCCAGACGAAAGAACGGCACAAACACCTGCTCAAGACTGGCCTGCGGAATTCCCGGGCCACGATCCAGCACGTTGATCCGCACTTCCCCCGCATCAGGCATCAGCTCAATCGCGGGCTCACTGGCGTACTTGATCGCGTTATCCAGCAGATTGGTCATCACCCGCTTAAGCCCCAACGGCCGCCCGAAATACACCAGCCGTTGCGGTCCACTGAAGGCAATCTCGACACCCTGATCCCGGTAGTCATCCCGCAAGGTTTGCAGCAGTTCCGCCAGATCAAACTGGGTCGCCGGTTCAAGCCGCGCATCGTCCCGAAAGAATTCCAGCGCAGAATTGATCATCGCCTGCATTTCATCCACGTCACGAAACAACCGCTGCTGTTGCTCGGCATCCTCGATGAATTCGCCGCGCAAACGCATGCGCGTCAACGGTGCGCGCAGGTCGTGGGAGATGGCCGCGAGCATTTGCGTGCGGTCGCGGATGAAGTGTTGCAACTGGGCCTGCATGGCGTTGAAGGCGAGGATCGCCTGGCGGATTTCCTGGGGGCCGAGGGGTTCGATGGGTGGGGCGCGGAAATCGATGCCGAAGCGTCGGGCGCCTTCGGCGAAGCGCTGCAAGGGCGTGGCGAGGCGGCGGGTGGCGATCAGGGCGACCAGCGCGGTGGAGATCAGCACCAGCAGGATGACGATCAGGTAACGCGGCGTTTCGTCGAGGCCCCAGCTGCGTGAGGGCGCGGAGAACATCAGCCAGGACGAGTCGGGCAGCTCGATCAGCAACGCGTAATGCGCGTCCGCCGAGGGTTCCGTCCAGTCAGCCGGCTCGTAGGTCTGGATTCGACCCGCGAATTTAAGCAACGGCTGCAAGAGGGTCGAGCCGATTTCGGAATCCAGATCCTCCACGGGAGGCAGGTTGAGCTCACGTCGATCAAGGTGCCAACTGACGGTAAAGCCTTCATCGCTGACAGCTTGTGCCAACTGGCTGCGCAGGGGCACCGGGGCAGCCTTGATGACACGGGTGATGGCGGCCATTTTTTCCAGCAGCCCGGTTTCAGTCAGCGGCGGCCGCGCCCAGACGCCGGCGAGCTGGATGAACAGCCCGTTGAGCGCCAGGGAAATGAGCATGGCGAGGATGATGGTCAGGGCGATCCAGCGCGCCACCGTGTCCCGGCGAATCCGCTTCAGCCAGTTCATCGCCGCGTCACACTTGGAGTGAACAGGTAACCGCCGTTGCGCACGGTGCGAATCATCGCCGGGCGCTTGGTGTCGGATTCGAGTTTGCGTCGCAAGCGGCTGACTTGCACGTCGATGCTGCGGTCGAACGCGTCGTGACAATGCCCGCGCGCCAGGTCCAGCAATTGCTCGCGGGTGAGGATGCGTTGCGGGTGTTCGACGAAGACCAGCAACAAATCAAACTCACCGGCCGACAGCGGGATCATCACGTTATCCGGCGAGCGCAGTTCCCGGCGGGTGACGTCGAGGTGCCAGTCGGCGAAGTCGATCAGCGGCCGTGGACGTTCCTGCGCCAGCGGTCGACGGTCCTCCACGCGGCGCAACACGGCACGCACTCGGGCCAGCAGTTCGCGGGCGTCGAAGGGTTTGGTCAGGTAATCGTCGGCGCCGAGTTCGAGGCCGACCACCCGATCACTGAGTTCGCCCATGGCGGTGAGCATGATCACCGGGATCGCGTGGCGGATGCGCAGTTGCTGGCACAGGATCAGCCCGCTGTCGCCGGGCAACATCACGTCGAGAATGATCAGGTCTGGCGCCTTGCGCTCGATGGCCGCCCACAGCGACGCGCCGTCGGTGGCGACCTCGACGCTGTAGCCGTGCTGGACGAAGAATTTTTTCAGCAGATCGAGGACTTCAAGGTCGTCGTCGACAATTAAAAGGCTGTTCACCGAAGGTCACTTAACGGGGCGAATGGAACCGTCATCTAAAACCATTCACGGCAGCGCGTCATATATTTCAATCCTGCAATAAAACGACAGCGGCGCAATAAACCGGACATCTTTGCGCAAGGCTCGGGGCCCAGCATCGCCGCCAATTCCTCCCGAGACTCGCGTCCATGTTGCCTTTCAAATGTGCTCCCTGGCTGGCCCGCAACACCTCGATTGCCGTGCTGGCCGCCGGGTTGGCGGGCTGTAGCAGCCAGCCGTCGTCCAGCGCCGAAGTGAGCTGCGCCGACATCGCCTATTCGGTGTACGACCCGGCGGAACCGCTCAATCGCGGGGTCTTCGCGTTTAACCGGGTGGTGGATGACTACGCCCTGGCTCCGGTCGCTCGCGGCTATCGCCACACGCCGGACTTTTTCCAGACGGGTGTGCATAACTTCGTGGCGAACTTCGGCGAGCCCGAGGTGTTTATCAATGACCTGCTGCAAGGCAACCCGATGCGTTCGGTCAATACGCTGGGGCGGTTCGCGCTGAATACCACGGTGGG
Organism: Pseudomonas sp. FW300-N2A2; assembly: GCF_017351735.1. Lineage (NCBI taxonomy): Bacteria > Pseudomonadati > Pseudomonadota > Gammaproteobacteria > Pseudomonadales > Pseudomonadaceae > Pseudomonas > Pseudomonas sp. FW300-N2A2. The sequence continues at coordinate 88,276 of NZ_JACNDU010000012.1, forward strand.
CGTGGTGGGGTTGATCGACGTCTCCGGCATGGCCGGCATTCCACGTCATAAAGCCGACTTCGGCCAGACCTTCGGCGTGTGGGGCATCGGCGACGGGCCAATCGTCGAACTGCCGTTGCTCGGCACGTCCAACAGCCGCGATGCGGCCGGGCGTGTGCTGAGTTTCGTGGTCGATCCGTTCGGCGACAACAGCGATACCGTGGACACGCTCTCAACGATCAACACCGTCGGCGACATCGTCGATGGCCGAGCCGAAGTGCTGCCGCTGACCGACAGTCTGCAAAAACTGCCGGACTATTACAGCGCGTTGCGCAACGTGGTGGCCGAGCATCGCGCCGCTTTCGTGGTCGAGGGCAAACAAGGCTCGCCGAAGAACACTCAACCACAATGCACAGGAGCACCGGCCGATGGTTTCTGAAGGCCTGACTCTTCAACACCGCGTGACCCGCGACGACGAGGCGAATCTGCACTGCCGGGAAATCACCCTGCGCCTGTCCGCAGACTGTCGCCAACTGGTGCTCACCCGCTACACCGAACACTACGGCCCGGCGGTGGTGCGCTGGATCGAGCGCAGTCACACGGTGTCGGTGAGCGAGCTGTTTCGCTGGCTGGTCGCCAACGGTGAGGCGGATGTCAGTGAGCAGCGATCACTTCCTCCAACACCCGCGCTACGCACTGCACCGCCGCGTCCTCATCGCGGCGTTTATGCCAGGCCAGATGCACCGCAAATCCCTCAACCTCAATCGGCGGTTGCACGGTGTGCAGCGTCTTGGCCATCGGCATCGACAGGCACTGGCTGGGCAACATCGCAATCAGGTCCGAGCCCAGCAGCAGATCCGGAACCATGACGAAGCTCGGCACGACGATCCCGACCCGTCGCGCCAGCCCCCTCCCTTTCAATAATTCGTCGAGCGGGCCCCAGGTTGCGCCTCGGCCAGACACCAGCACGTGTGGATAACTCAGCCAGCGCTCGAGATTGAAGTCTGCAATTGCAGGATGCCCGGCGCGCATCGCCACCACGAAATGCTCGTGCAACAGCAGGCGGCGGGTGTAGTCCGGTCCGAGGGGCGGGAAGACCGACATGGCCAGATCGCTTTGGCCGCGACTCAAACTTTCCTGAGCCGCTTCGCCGCCCTGCCAGGGTTGAATCACCAGGTCGATGCCCGGTGCCAACTCGGTCAGTCGCTGGTGCAACTGTTGCGCGACGATGATCGCCGGGAAGTCGGCCATGACGATGCGCACGGTTTGGCGCAGGGTGCTCAGGTCGGCACTGGCAGCGCCGACCAGCGTGCTGACCGAGCCCAGAATCTGCTTCAACGGACCGCGCAAGGCCTGCGCCTTGGGGGTCAGTTGCATGCCGCCCGGCACGCGTTCGAGCAGGCGATCCTGGAACAGATGCCGACAACGCTCCAGCGCATTGGAGGCCGCCGGTTGCGACAGGCCGACACGCTCGGCCGCGCGGGAGACGTGGGCTTCGTCGAGCAACGCATCGAGCACGGTCAACAGATTGAGGTCCACCGAACGTAGATTCATTGAATCAATACCTAATTAGACAAACCATCCATTGGAGCAATTTATAGCACGCTGGCACGCTGTGGCTCCCTTCACTTGAACCGGGTAATCCCATGAACGACACCACGCTGATTATGAGTTTTCACCCGGATCTGGGAAGTTCACACGCCAACCGCGCCTTGCTTGATGCCGTGAAGGATCTGCCGGGCGTCTCCATCGTCGATCTGTATGGGCTTTACCCGACCGATGAAGTCGACACCGCCGTGGAGGTGCAGCGCTTGTTGTCGGCAAAGCGGCTGGTGCTGCAATTTCCGGTGCAGTGGTACTCGACGCCAGCGCTGCTGAAAAACTGGCAGGACCGCGTGCTGACGCAGATGTACTACATCGCTTATGAAGCGCAGGGTTCCAGGCTTGAAGGGTTGCCGATCATGATTGTGGCGACGGCGGGCAATACGCCCGAGGCCTACAGTGAAACCGGCGTTAACCTGTTTCCCCTTGAGCAATTGTTGCAACCGCTGCGCGCGACTGCGCATCGCTGCCAATGGGCGTGGAGCGAGCCGTTTCTGGTGTATCGGGCCAACAAGCTGCCGGGGTCGGAATTGAATGTCATCGCCACTGAATACCGGGGCAGGATTGAGCAGTTTCAACGCAACCCATGACACTCTTCAGCTCAAAGCCACTGATTTGATATCGTGCACGCCATCGTCTCTCCCGACCCATGAACAAGGAAGAATCAATGGTACCCCTCGGCATTTTGGTGTTCCTCGCTGCATCAGCGGGGATATGGCATTGGATCGTGAGGAATCGTGGCAGCGTCAATCTGTGGCTGGCCAACCTGGCAGGTGTCCTGGCCAGTTTCCTTGTGGGTGTGGTCGTGCTGATCTTTATGGCCCCCGAACAGGCTGGAACACGGGGCCCGACGTATTTTCTTTATTCGTTGATGGCGTTCATCGGGGTGTTCATCGGGACGTGGCTCTTCGTCATCGCCCGATTCAAGGAAGGCGAACATCCGGTCGGCCGTCATTTTATCGCCGGGGCCTGCAGTGTGGTGGCGGCATTTTTCACGTTGTTGCTGTGGGTAACGACCTTCCCCCCCAAGTAAACGTTACCCCAGGCAATTGATGAAGTTCAGGCAGAGGTCTGCGTTATCATCGCCGGCCTGTGCGCCAAGAGTCTTGAACCCGGATGTCCGAATCACTGCCACTGCCTGACAACTGCACCCCACTGCCACCGGTTCTGGTCGGGCCGCTGTTGCGGCGCCTGGAGCCTTCACGGCTGGTGCTGTGGCTCGTGGGCACCCGGGCGTTGTCGCTGACGTTGCGCCTGCAAGGTGTTGGCGACATCCGCCTCGACGCCGGGCAATGCACGATCATTCCCGTCGGAACGCACGCCTTTATTCATTTGATCGATGTGCCGCTCGACAACGCCCTGCCCTGCGACACGTTGATCGAGTACGACCTGTTGATTGATGACGCGATGACGGGCATCGCCGAATGGGCGCCGCATCTGTTGTATGGCGAAGCACGCTGCCCGAATTTCGTTTTGCGCTCGCGGATCGACCAACTGCTGCATGGTTCCTGCCGCAAACCTCATCATCCCGCCGCCGACGGCTTGCTCTGTGTCGATCATTTGCTGGCCTCGGAACACGAGGCCACTGAGCGCCCGGCGCTGCTGATGATGAGTGGCGATCAGGTGTACGCCGACGATGTCGCCGGGCCGATGCTGCGGGCCATTCATGCCTTGATCGCACGGCTGGGATTGTTCGGCGAACACCTCGAAGGCGCCGTGGTCAGCGACAGCGCCAAGCTCTATGAGCATGCGGCCAGCTACTACCACCGTGCGGATTTGTTACCGGCGCTGCAAAGCAATGAAACCCTGCGCGAGCGATTTTTCGGCGGGGCGCGCAAGCCGATTTTCACCAGCAGCAGTGCCGATAATCATCTGGTGACCTTCGCTGAGGTCATGGCCATGTACCTGCTGGTGTGGTCGCCGACACCCTGGACGCTGATCACGCCAAAACCGCCGAAGTTGATTCCCGAACGGCGCGAGCGTTATGCGTTGGAGCAGACCCGCATCGATACCTTCAAGGCTGGCCTGGGCGGTGTCGCACGGGCCTTCGCGCATCTGCCGTGCCTGATGATCTTCGACGACCACGATATTACCGATGACTGGAATCTTTCCGCGCAATGGGAGGAAACGGCCTACGGCCACCCGTTCTCCAAGCGCATCATCGGCAACGCACTGATCGCTTACATGTTGTGCCAGGGCTGGGGCAACAACCCGGATGCGTTCGGCGCGGTGCTGGCGAAGACCGATGGTTTCAGTGCGACCGGGGAAGACGGCTATCTCGACAGCCCGGTGCAGGACGCCTTGATCGATGAACTGCTGAAGTTTCAGCACTGGCATTACGTGCTGCCCACCAGCCCCGCGATGGTGGTGCTCGACACCCGCACCCGGCGCTGGCGCAGCGAGATGACGCTCAAGCAACCCTCGGGTCTATTGGACTGGGAAGCCCTCTGCGAACTGCAACAGGAACTGCTGGATCACCCGTCGGCGATCATCGTTTCGCCCGCGCCGGTGTTCGGTGTGAAGCTGATCGAAACCGTGCAACGGGTGTTCAGCTGGTTCGGTTATCCCTTGCTGGTGGACGCCGAAAACTGGATGGCCCATCGCGGCGCGGCGCAGGTGATCCTGAACATTTTCCGACACTCGCGTACACCGGGTAACTACGTGGTGCTGTCAGGCGATGTGCATTATTCCTTCGTCTACGAAGTGCTGATCCGACACCGCAAGGCGGGCCCCAGGATCTGGCAGATCACCAGCAGCGGCATCAAGAACGAATTTCCGCCGACGCTGCTGGAATGGTTCGACCGGCTCAACCGCTGGCTCTATTCGCCACGTTCACCACTGAACTGGCTGACCAAGCGCCGACGGATGCGCATCGTGCCGCATGTTCCGGAGCATGCCGAGGCGGGTGAACGGTTGTGGAATTCGGCGGGGATCGGGCAGGTGTTCTTTAATGAAAAAGGACAGCCGCAGGCGATTTACCAGCACAACTCGGATGGCTCGCCGAAGACGCGGATGGTGGCGCCTGAGGCTGAGGATTGAAGGTACACCCTGTATGACTGGTCATCCCCAAATCCTGTGGGAGCGGGCTTGCTCGCGAAAGCGGTTTGTCAGCCGCCATCAATGTTGACAGACACACCGCTTTCGCGAGCAAGCCCGCTCCCACAGTGGTTCTGAATATGAATCTCACCCGAACGCTGATCATCGGCAACTCCGGTTCCGGCAAAAGCTGGCTGGCCGAGCGATTGGCCGAGCAACTGCAAATACCCCGGATCGACCTAGACACCCTTCACTGGCTGTCCGACGAACACAGCATCACCCGCCCCCGCGCCGAAGCCCTGGGCATGGCGCGGATCGCAGCAGATGAAGAGCGCTGGGTGATCGAAGGTGTCTACGGCTGGATCGTCAGCGAACTTATCCACAGGGCCACGGCGTTGATCTGGCTGTGTATTGACGATGAGGAATGCGTCGCCAATGTTCGTCTGCGTGAGGCTAATCGGGATGAGCAGGACGAGAGGCTGATCGCCTTGCTCGACTGGGCCGGCAGTTATCGTGCTCGCGAGGGTTCAAGTGGGTTTGCCGAGCATCGGCAGTTGTTCGAAGGGTTCTCCGGTTCAAAACTGCGACTCATGAACCGCGCGGACATCACCGACTTCGCTGATTCCCGGCCGTATAAAAGCGAACCGCACCTGTAGGAGCCAGGCTTGCCGGCGAAAGCGTCCTCAAGAGCGCCTTCGCCGGCAAGCCTGGCTCCTACAAAAAGCGGTCAGCATTAAAGTCGTTCAGACCGTTTTCACCGCCCGACCAACCCCTCTGACAATCATTTCCACCTCGCGCTCATCAATCGTCAGCGGTGGCAGCAGGCGGATGGTCTTGCCCCGTGTCACGTTGATCAGCAAGGCGTGATCCCGCGCGGCGATCAGGGTCAGGTCGCGGATCGGTTGCTTGAGTTCGATGCCGATCATCAAACCCTGGCCGCGAATCGCCAGCACGTTCGGGTCATCGGCCAACTCGGTGCGCAATCTGGCGAGCAGGCGTTCGCCCTGTATTTTGGCGTTTTCCAGCAGGCCCTGTTCTTCGATGATGTCCAGCACGGTGCAACCCACGCGGCAGGCCAGTGGATTACCGCCGAACGTGCTGCCGTGGCTGCCGGGGGTGAAGAGGTCGGCGGCTTTGCCCCGGGCCAGGCAGGCGCCGATGGGGACGCCGTTACCGAGGCCTTTGGCCAACGTCATGACGTCCGGAACGATGCCTTCGTGCTGGAACGCAAACCACTGGCCAGTGCGGCCGATGCCGGTCTGGATTTCATCGAGCATCATCAGCCAGCCACGCCGATTGCACAGGTCGCGCACGGCCTTGAGGTAACCGGGCGGTGCCAGTTGCACACCGCTTTCACCCTGGATCGGCTCCATCAGGATTGCCACGATTCTTGCGCCGTGGGCCTGCTGGACCTTGTCCAGCGCCTTGAGGTCGCCGAACGGCACTTTGACGAAATCACCCGGCAGTTCATTGAACCCCAGGCGCACGGCCGGGCCATCGCTGGCGGACAGGGTGCCGAGCGTCCGGCCATGGAACGCGTTTTCCATGACGACCACCAAGGGTTGTTCGATGCCTTTGTGCCAGCCATGCAGCCGCGCCAGTTTCAGCGCAGTCTCGTTGGCTTCGGCACCGGAGTTATTGAAGAACGCCCGCTCCATGTCCGCCAGCCGCGTCAGTTTCTGCGCCAGCCGCTGTTGCCAGTCGATGCTGTAGAGGTTGGAGGTGTGCAGCAGCAGGCCGGCCTGTTCGCTGATCGCCGAGACGATTTTAGGATGAGAGTGCCCAACGTTGGTCACCGCCACGCCCGCTACCGCGTCCAGGTATTCACGACCGGCCTGATCCCACAGGCGTGTGCCCAGGCCTTTACTGAAACTCAGTGCCAGCGGTTGGTAAGTACTCATCAGGCAGGCGGCGGTCATGACATCAAGCTCCATCAATGGTCGGTGTTTTTGCAGTATGGTTAGCCACCTGAGCTGGATAAACGCTGCAATACTTCAATCATTTTAAAGTCGGGCTTGATAATGGATTTGTTCCAGGCAATGACCGTGTACGTAAGGGTGGTGGAATCCGGCAGCATGACCGCCGCCGCTTTTCAGTGCGAAATGTCCACCACCATGGTGGGCAATCACCTGCGGGCACTGGAGCAGCGTCTGGGTGTGCGCTTGCTCAACCGTACGACCCGGCGCCAGCGGTTGACGGAATTTGGCACCGCGTACTATCAACGCTGCCTGGAAGTGCTGGGACTGGTGGCCGAATCCGAACGCCTCGCCGAGCAGGCCCTCGACGAGCCGAGCGGCACCCTGCGCATTACCGCCCCGTTAACCTTCGGCACGGAAAAACTGGCACCGGCGCTCAGCGAATTCGCCCTGCTGTGCCCGCGCGTCAAGCTGGACGTTGTCCTCACCAACCGCCGCCCGGACCTGCTTGAAAACGGCATCGACGTAGCGTTTCGCCTGGGCAACATGGAACAGACCAACCTGATCGCCCGTCCACTGGTGGACTACACCCTGACCATGTGCGCATCGCCGATCTACCTGGCGCGTCGCGGCAACCCGGAAAAACCTGATGACCTGCGACACCACGACTGCCTGTCCTTCGCCTACCCGGCCGGTGATGACTGGCAATCGGTGGAAAAGGAATGGCGTCTGAGCGGGGCCGAAGGCGAGGTAGCGGTGGCGGTCAGTGGACCGATGCTGATCAACAGCTCCGCCGGTTTGCATCAGGCAGCACGCACCGGCATGGGCATCGTGCTGTTACCCGACGCCTTGGTAGAACAAGACCTCAAGGACGGAACACTGGTGGCCTTGATGCCGAATTACCCGCCGCCGAGCCGGCCAATGAGCCTGATGTACGCTCAGGATCGCTACCGCTTGCCGAAATTACGCCGTTTCGTCGACTTCGCCATGGCGATGTGGGGCAAGCACTAGGCGGTTGAATGCACCATCGACTAATCTCCTCGACTGGCGGGTCGCTTTGGTCAGGGAGAGCAGTGATGGATGGGGCCTCGGATATTGAAGCGTTGAAGTTCAATCTGTCGGATTTGAACGAAGACATGCTGCACACCATTCTGGAACTGGTCAGTGATGGCATCTGGGACTGGAACGCCAATACCGGGTTCGTTTACCGCAACCGCGGCTGGTACGAAATGCTCGGGTATGCGCCTCATTCCCTCAACAACACGGTATTCACCTGGGAATCGGTGATGCATCCCGAGGATTACCCACGGGTCATGGCCTTGTTTGACGCCTACCTGAGCCAACAGGCTCCCGGCTATCAGGCCGAGTATCGCTGCCGCATGCAGGATGGTAGCTATACCTGGGTCGAAGACCGCGGCTACGTGCTCGCCCGCAACGCCGACGGTTCGGTGGCGCGCATGGTCGGTGCGCACCGCAGCATCGAAGACAAGAAGCGTCTGTTCGAAGAGCTTGAACGAAAGAACAAATCCCTCGAAGCCATCGTCGAAGAACGCACCCGCGAGTTATCCCGGGTCAACCAGCAACTGCAGATTCAGCTCGAAGAAAACCGCAAACTGGCGGAAACCGACGCACTGACCACAATCGCCAATCGCCATCGCCTGAGCAAGGACCTGCCTCAGGCATGTGATCGCGCCCAGCGCTTCCGACAGCCGCTGTCGCTGATTGCCATGGACATCGACGACTTCAAGAACATCAACGATCACTACGGTCATGCCTTGGGGGATGCCGCGTTGGTGCAGGTAGTCCAGAGCGTGAAACATTGCGTACGCGACGGCGATTTGCTGGCGCGCTGGGGCGGTGACGAGTTCATCATCATTCTTCCCGATACCCCGTTGGCCGACGCCAGAAGCCTCGCGGAGACAATCCGCCATAGCGTCGCCAGTTTGCTGCCAGTGGGAGACTTTCAAGTCACCATGAGTTTTGGCGTCGTACAACGCTTTGAAGAAGAACAACAGACCGGGCTGCTGGCCAGGGCTGATCAAGCGTTGTATCGGTCGAAAGTGGCGGGCAAGAATGTGATTTCAGGGTGAAGGTATTGGTTAATCCATGATCACCTCAAGATGTAGTGACAACCTCAGCAAGTCAAAAAATGGAGCAATAGCATTGTTATGGAAATTCTGAACAACGAAAACAATCTAAATGCTTATTTAGAAAAAATTCACAACAAACAAATAACAATAGTTAGTGCCTTTGCAAGCAAAACAGAAAACCTGATTGACACAATGCTAAAAAATGAAAACTCCATTGAGCTTATTATCGGAACAATCAACTCATTCTCCTCCCCCGATTTCATTGAACACTGCAGAGACATCAAAAATAACAAGCTTAACTTTTCTGTAGACTTTGGTTATCAGGCAAGCACCCATTGGAAGGTGTACTTGATAGCCCCGAAGACCGTCATTATTGGAAGTGCCAATTTTACAAGCACCGGAATCAGTCTATTTCGCGACACTTGTGTAGTTATTACCAGCAAGGAGCTTCACAACAACTACAAAAAAGAAATTGCAACAATCAAAAAATCACCCGCCGTTATTTATTCTCGTACGGACACCTTCAACAGGCATTTAAACCTTTACAGAGCGAATCACGACAAGATGCAAAAGGCCTTAGCCAGAGGCATGCAATACGCCGACGGTCCTGATTGGCTAAAGGATGAGTCTAACCAGTCACTGCCAATTTTTATATGGGACACCTATCACACCGAGAAGACAAAAGAGCGCGCACAGAAAGTACTAAAGGAAAACACTTCAACCATTGAGCATAAGGGCATTCGTGACTTTTTCTGTTATGACGCTTCAAGCGGATGCCCCTACAATGAGGGCGACATCGTTATCTGCACCAGCAACAAAGGTCACTACCTTGACTTTTACAGTTTTGACCGAATCATAAAAAGCGGCAAGACATATTACATCTACTCATTAAAACAAGGAAAACGCTTTCGCCCCTTCCCGATAAAACATAGAAAAAGCCAAATTAAAATCCACCTTTCAGACTGGTACGAGCAAGGTATTACTAAGCTGAACAGAGACAACATATCCAGCTTTATGTGTGACGACTAGACTTTAGTTATTTCCATCGTCATGTGCACCAGACAAGGCATCACCCAACGACCATGAGAGACACCATGTACATCTGTGACTTGAAACCCGCAGCGGTTGAATCTGTTCGCCTTTTTCTCGCAAAGAACGGATGGGCCCATCGCACAGGTTCGTCTGATCATTTTGCTCTGCTGATCGCTAACTCCCAACGCACAGCCATTGCGGTGAAGGATTCCAGGATCATTGGGTTCGCCCGAGGCATTACCGATGGACTGTCCAACGGTTATCTGTCGATGGTTGTCGTATGTGAGCACCATCGACTCAAAGGTGTCGGGCGTGCTCTGGTTGAGCATGTCATGGGTGACAACAACGAGATCACCTGGGTTTTACGAGCGGGTCGCGAAGGTGCTTCGGATTTCTTTTCGGGCCTGGGGTTTGAAACGTCGACCATCGCGATGGAGCGTCCGCGTCGTAAGTAACCAAGCCGCCAGTTACATCCCCGCCTTCACCAACACCGGTTTCTCTTGATACCGCTCCGGAAACAACTTCTTCAACTGGGCCACTTTCGGTAGATCATTGATAACGATGTACGGATAGGTGGGGTGTTCAGTCAGAAAGTCCTGATGTTCCTCTTCTGCCGGGTAGAAACCGTTATAGGTTTCCAGTTTGGTGACGATCGGTTTGTTGAACGATTTCGCAGCGTCGAGCTGGGCAATGTAGGCCTGGGCAACACGTTGCTGCTCGCTGTTTTCCGGAAAAATCGCCGAGCGATACTGCGTGCCGTGGTCAGGTCCCTGACGATTGAGTTCGGTCGGGTTGTGAGCCACCGAGAAGTAGATCTGCAACAAGGTGCCGTAGCTGACCTGAGTGGGGTCGAAGGTCACCTCGACCGATTCCGCGTGACCGGTATTGCCGTCGCTGACCCGCTCGTATTGAGCGGTGTCGGCCGCCCCGCCCGCGTAACCGGAGACGGCTTTCTTCACGCCTTTGACATGCTGAAACACACCTTGGACGCCCCAGAAGCAACCGCCGGCGAACACGGCGGTTTCGCTGTGGGCCTGGGTGATTTCGTCGAGTGTGGGTGCGGGGATGATGACCGCGTCTTCGGCGGATCCGAAAGAGAACGCAGAGCATTGGCCGATGACGCCAGCGGCGGCCAGTCCCAACAGGGTGCGACGCAAGGTGAACAGGGTTTTCATGAGGCGGACTCCTGAATCAGTGAGGTGGCGATCAACCGAACGTAAAGGCATATGCCGAGACACCCGGATCGAGAAATTCGATGCTGAACGTCCGATCCGTTACTGCGCCGGACTGGCGCACCAGTTGATACAAACGTTGTTCGGTGACGCTACCGCTGCCATCGGGCGCCACGTCTGTACCGTGGGCATCGCCGGGGGCTTTTCCGTCAATCAGCACTTTGAAACGCACCGGCCTGCCGTCTGCGCCGGGTCCCAGTACCAGATGCAAATCACGTGCGTGGAAGCGGTAGACAATGCGACTGGCGGGCGCGCTTGAAGTGGCCCGCTCCGGACCGACAATCCACTGACCACCCAGGCTCCAGTCATTCAGGGCCAGTTGCGACGGAGGGTTGTAGGTCATCAACTTGTCGGGAACCAGACTGGTTTCGGGGACGAAATGCTCCGAGCGCTGGTAGCCGAGATAGGTTTCCGGCGACTGCACTTCGTTCATGTCCGGCGCGAGTTGAACACCCTCGGCATTGGCATTAATCAACCCGTCATCCACCTTGGCGGCACCCGCTTCACGCAGCAATTGCTGGATCACCCGCTCCGACTCGGCGTACTCGCCTTCGCCAAAGTGGTGATACCGAATGCGCCCCTGGGCGTCGGCAAAATAGTGGGCCGGCCAATACTCATTGTTGAAAGCTCGCCAGATCTTGAATTCATTGTCGATGGCCACCGGGTAGTTGATACCCAGGTCCTTCATGGCTTTGGTGACGTTGCCTACGTTGCGCTCGAAGGCGAATTCGGGCGCATGGATGCCAATCACCACCAACCCCTGATCGCGGTATTTTTCAGCCCAGGCTTTTACATAGGGCAAGCTGCGCAGGCAGTTGATGCAGGAGTAAGTCCAGAAATCCACCAGCACTACCTTGCCCTTCAACGCCTGGGCATCGAGTGGTGGCGAGTTGAGCCATTGCACGGCGCCATCCAGCGATGGCAGCTTGCCTTCGATGGGCAGTGTGCCCGGCGCTTTGTCAGCCACATTCATCGCACCGTCAGCGGTCGGGTTCCTCGTCATCATCGCCTCGCTGCCGTTCGGTGTCTTACCGGCCAAACGACCCACCAGCGCCTGCTCGATACCACCGGTAGATGCCGTAGAAAACCGCGCCAGAATCCCGGTATCTAGCCCCAACGAAATCGCCGCCACACCCGCCAGCATGGCCGCGCCCAAACCTCGACGGACCCACTCGCCAGCACCGATGGAACGCTTCATGGCGGCAAAAACCTTACCGCCCAGCAGCAACGCAACCGCAAGGGAAGTGGCGGCACCGGCGGCGTAGGCCAGCAGCAACAGGGTGGTGGCGATGCTTGCCCCTTGCAGCGCGGCGCCGGTTAACAACAGGCCCAGAATTGGCCCGGCACACGGCGCCCAGAGCAGCCCCGTGGCAACACCGATCAAAAACGAAGCACCGGGACGCGGCCGGGCATCGGCGCCCGCCGCCTCCGACAACCGACTGCCAGCCGCCACCAACGGGCGCGTCAGACGTTCGGCCAACTGCGGCAGCAACAGCGTCAGCCCGAACAGGGCGACAAACACCAGCGCGAGCCAGCGTCCATACTGATTGAGTTGCACCACCCAACCGCCGCCCACTGCCGCCAATGAAGCGACCAGCGCGAAGGTCAGCGCCATGCCCGCCAGCAGCGGCAGGCTGCTCTTCATGAACGGCTGCCCGGTGCGAGCGAAGACAAACGGCAACACCGGCAGAATGCACGGGCTGACGATCGTCAGCACACCACCGAGATAAGCGAGGATCAGAAGCCACATAGCGTCGACCTGCAGGAAATGAGAGAAAAAGGAATCAAGCCGCCTGTGGCTTGAAGGTCATCGCCAGACCGTTCATGCAGTAGCGCAGACCGGTAGGTTTGGGCCCATCGTCGAAGACATGGCCCAGATGACCGCCGCAACGCCGGCAGTGAACCTCTTCGCGCACCACACCAAAGGACCGGTCCTGACGGGTCGCCACCGCCTTGTCCAGCGGTGCCCAGAAACTCGGCCAGCCGGTGTGGCTGTCGAACTTGGTGGCAGAGGAAAACAGCGGCAGATCGCAACCGGCACAGGCAAAGGTTCCATCACGATGCTCATTGTTCAGCGCACTGCTGTAAGCCCGTTCAGTGCCCTCTTCCCGCAGGATTTCGTACTGCTCGTCACTGAGCAGGGCACGCCATTCGCTGTCAGTGTGCGTCACCTCGAAAACCTCCGCCGCGCTGGCCTCGCTGACCAGCGCAGAGCTGGCAGCAAATTTTGGCAATACACCGATCGCCAGGGCTGCAACCCCCAGCCCGCCGCTCGCTACAAGAAATTGTCGCCGTGAAAACATGGCCGTCTCCAAAATCCAAAGTGCCTTTCATGGAACACAGCCTAGGCTTGGGTTGATCGCCAAATCCTCACGGGAAGTTAAACAATTCGTGATAACTCTGGCCCCGGAAAACCCGCACAATGCGCTCATTGCGCCGAAGGATTGAGCTTGATGGAACCGACCAAACGCGTCCTCGTGGTCGAGGACGACCTGCATATCGCCGACCTTATCTGCCTGCATCTTCGTGATGAGCAGTTCGAGGTGGTGCACTGCGCCGATGGCGATGAAGGCATGCGAATGCTGCAGCAAGGAAGCTGGGATGCACTGATCCTCGACCTGATGCTGCCGGGCGTCGATGGCCTGGAAATATGCCGGCGCGCCCGCGCCATGGCCCGCTACACACCGATCATCATCACCAGCGCGCGCTCAAGTGAAGTGCACCGGATTCTGGGGCTGGAACTCGGTGCCGACGACTACCTGGCCAAACCCTTTTCCATGCTCGAGCTGGTCGCCCGGGTCAAAGCGCTGTTGCGACGGGTCGACGCCATGGCCCGCAACCTGAAAATGGACGCCGGCAGCCTGATTGCGGACGGGCTCGCCATCGACCCGATCACCCGCGACGTGTCCCTTGACGGTCGCCGCCTCGACCTCACGCCACGGGAGTTCGACCTGTTGTATTTCTTCGCCCGTCAGCCCGGCAAAGTGTTCTCACGCATGGACCTGCTCAATGCCGTGTGGGGTTACAGCCATGAAGGCTACGAGCACACGGTCAATACCCACATCAATCGCCTGCGCGCGAAAATCGAGGCCGACCCGGCACAACCGGTGCGCATCCTCACGGTGTGGGGCCGTGGCTACAAATTCGCGGCCAGGGAGGAACAGCCATGAGGCTGACCCTCACCCAGCGGCTGTCGCTGGTGTTCGCCGTGCTGTTGCTGGTGTGCTGCGGCACCTCGGCATGGATGCAGGTGCGTTCCAACCAGATGCATGAACAGGAAGTGGTGCAAGGGCTGTCGCGGGATCTGGCCCAGCACATCGCCCGTGACACCGTGCTGATGGACACCCAGGGCCTGATGCCCAATGCCGTGCGTGACCTGTTCAGCAAACTGATGCTGGTCAATCCCAGTGTCGAGGTTTATCTGCTCGACACCGAGGGCAAGATTGTCGGCAGCGCCGCGCCCGAGGGCCGGATTCATCGCGAGCGGATCGACCTCGCGCCGATCCAGCGCCTGCTCAAAGGCGATGCCCTGCCGATTCTCGGCGACGACCCGCGCAGCGTCGATGCGCGCAAGGTGTTCAGCGCCGCGCCGCTGAAAGTTGACGGCAAGCCGGCTGGTTATCTCTATGTGGTGCTGCTCGGTGAGGACCACGATCGCCTGGCTGAACGCGGCGCCACCAGTGCGGCACTCAATACCGCCCTGTTATCGATCGGGTTGGTTGCACTGCTGTGCCTGATTGCCGGTCTCACCGCATTTGCGCTGATTACCCGACCTTTGCGCCGACTGACCGAAACCGTCAGCCAGTTCGACATCGATGGCGTCCCGGCCACGCCTCCTGAATCAGCGCCGGTGGAAAAAACCGCCAGCCACGATGAAATTGCCATTCTCGACGCCACCTTCCGACAGATGCAGGCGCGCCTCAGTGAACAATGGCGTTCGTTGACCCGCCAGGATCAGGAACGCCGCGAACTGGTGGCGAACATTTCCCACGACTTGCGCACGCCGCTGGCCTCGCTGCACGGTTATCTGGAAACCCTGTCACTCAAGGACGCCACGTTGTCCCCCGCCGACCGCCGTCGCTACCTCGGCATCGCTCTGGACCAAAGCCGCAAAGTCGGCGGTCTGGCGCAATCGCTGCTGGAGCTGGTGCGCCTGGAACACGGTTTTGTGCAACCGGTGCTGGAGCGCTTCTCCCTGACCGACCTGGTGCAGGACATCTTCCAGAAATTCGAACTGACCGCCGAGGCGCGTCAGGTCGAACTGAAAGCCAACTTTGCCCCCAACGTTGCAGCCGCCTGCGCCGATCTGGGGCTGATTGAACGGGTGCTCACCAATCTGTTCGACAACGCTCTGCGCCACACCGCCCAAGGTGGGGAAGTCGAACTGAGCCTGCGCCCTCAAGGGTCTTTCGTCGAAGTCACCGTCAGCGACACCGGGCCCGGCATCGCGCCAGAGCTGCGCGAAGGGTTGTTCCTGCGCCCGTTCAACATTGGCGGGGCACGGCGCGATGGCGGACTCGGGCTGCGAATCGTGCATCGGATCCTGCAACTGCACGGTCGCGATATCCAGCTGATCGACGTGCCCGGGCGTGGTGCAACGTTCCGCTTCACACTGCCGGTTGATCAGCAAACCGCAGAGCAATGGGCGGTGCGGTCGATGAATCTGAATTCACCGGGGAAATAGTCGCCGCAACCGCTATGATCCCGACTTCACTTTTCGGCAAGGACGCTGCTCGATGCTCAACACCCTGGAAAACACCCCGCTGTGGGTTTATGCAGTATTTCTGCTGCTCTGTTACTACGGCATCAAAGCCCTGTCCCCGACCCGTGAAAGCAAATTTTCACTGCTGATCACACCGCCGATTTTGTTAGGCTGGTCGCTGTATTCGCTGAATCTGACTCCCGACTTCTCACTCTCAATCAGTTGCTGGCTGGCTGCGGTGATCGTGGGCAGCGTCGTCGCACTGGTGATTTTTTCGCGCAAGGGTGTCGAGCTGGATCAAGCGCAAACCGGGCTGATCGTGCCGGGCACGACAAAAACCCTGGTGCTCTACCTGCTGTTCTTCGCTGTTAACTATTACTTTGGCTACCAGGCCGAGGTTGATCCGCAGCACTCGGCCACGCTGTCGATGGTGTTGCTCAAGGCGTGTACATCGGGGTTTGCGAGCGGTTTGTTCTGCGGACGCTCATTCCGGTTTTATCAAACATTCCGCTCCCTGAAGCCCGCCATCCTGTAGGAGCCATCGCCAGCAAGCCGGCTCCTACAAGGTGGTGGTAGCCAGTTCTTTTGCCCGCTCGCCTGTTCACCCGTGACAACGCCGCGCAGGTCCAATAGATTAGGCGGCCTGAAAAAGCCCTGTGCTTTTTCGCCCCAATTCAAGTTAAAGAAGTAGTGAAATTTCAATGTCCGATTCCAATACCGCTGAATCCGTAGTCACCTTGTCGTCCAAAGCGGAATACGAAAACTCCATCAATCTTTCACAGCACGTGCCCCAGGCCAAGACCATCGCCGAGATGGTGCTGGACGCTTTCCAGTCCACCCGGGAAAGCGACCAGATCCGCGAGCTGCGCGCCGCGATTCGCCAGGCCCACGACCGCTTCGACGACGATAAAGCCTATGAATTGATGGGCGAACTCAAGCAACTCAAGGACGCCGAGGCGGCCGATATCGCGGCCCTTGAAGACCTGAGCAGCAAATTCTCGATCAGCCGGATCCTTTCCAGCTTCAAGGACGATCCTGCGTTTCAGGAGATCGTCTACGGTCTGGCCCTGAAAGTACTGAACCAGACGCATCAGGCCATCAGCAACCCAACCAGTGGCAAGAGCAAAACGGCCCGCGCCAAGAAAGATGTCGAAGTGTTCACCATCAGCAAGGACGGGATCAGCGTCACGCTGCCGCTGCGCACTCCGCGCTCGCGCCTGAACGTTGACCGCGAGGCCCTGGAGTTCCTCGGCTTTACCTTTGTCGGCGAAGGCGATGAAGCAGAGCTGGAAAGCGAATCGTTCCTGGACAGTAGCGGAACCGAACACGCCGTTAACCGCAAAAACATCATCACCGCGCTTCAGCAGCAAACCGCGTTCGATGGCTACAGCATCGCCGCGCAGTAACACTTCCCGCTCAGCAGCGCCTCAAGCGCCACTGACCTAAAAGCCCCGCCCTAGAGCGGGGCTTTTTATTGCCCGCGATTCCGGCAAAAGCGCGATTACTCTCTGTGTATCGACGCCAGAAAAAAACTTCCCTTAACCCTTGAGCACCACGGGTCCGCCTGCGGGGAACGTCAACTTTCTTTCCAGCCCAAGACCTCAGTGGTGCGATTGCTGAGGTCATCATGCACCCGACCCCCTTGTATCGTCAGTTAGCCAACCACTACCTCGACGCGATCCGCAGCGGCACCTTGAAAACCGGGGAACGCTTCCCCTCCATTCGGCTGATGATGGAAAAACACGCCGTCAGCCTGTCGACCGCGGTGCAGGTGTGCCGGGAGCTTGAGGACTATGGCGTCCTGGAAGCCCGTCCGCGTTCCGGCAACTACATTCGCCAGCCGGACACCTTGCCCAAACCGGTCGTGACCACAACGCCTGCGCCCCTTGATACCGAGGTCTATCTCGGCATTCACGAGCAAGTGTCATCGGTGCTCAAGGCCAGCCAACGCGCGACGGTCAAGGTCAATTTCGCCAGCGCCTACTGCGCGCCGGAACTCTATCCGTTGAAGATTCTGCAAGACCATATGAGCAAGGCATTGCGTCAGGATCAGAAACTGCTGGGTGCGACAGGCCCGACCTGCGGCAACATCGAGTTGCGCAACATCCTTGCCCGACGAGCGCTGACGGCAAAGGCCAACTTGAGCGCCGAGAAAATGGTGATCACCAACGGCGCGACCGAAGCGATCAACCTGGCCTTGCGTGCGGTGACCCACCCCGGCGACACCGTGGCCGTGGAATCCCCGACCTTTTACGGCCTGCTGCAAATTCTCGAAAGTTTGAACTTGCGAGTGCTCGAAGTCCCGGCAACGGCCCATTCGGGCATCAATCTGTTCGCGCTCGAACAGCTGTTGCAAGGCCCCGAACGGATTCGGGCGCTGATCGTCATTCCCAATCTGCAGAATCCGCTCGGCAGCATCATGCCCGACACCCACAAGGCGCGGCTGGTGCAATTGTGTGCCGAGCACGGCACCGTGCTGATCGAAGACGATACCTACGGCGACCTGGTGGACACCGAGCAGCCGTTATCCACGCTCAAACACTGGGACCGCACCGACAACGTCATCTACTGCGCGTCGCTGAACAAAACGCTGGCGCCGGGCATACGCCTGGGCTGGATCAGCGCCGGGCAATGGCACGACCGCGTGGAAATGCTCAAACACACGCAGTCCCGAGGTTGTGAAGCGTTGTCGCAACTGGCGGTCAGCGCGTTCATGAAGACGCCGTCCTACGAACGTTACCTGCGCCGCTTGAGGAAAACGCTGACACAGCAGCGCCAGCAGATGAGTGCGGCGATCACTCGCTATTTTCCACCGGGCACCCGCATCACCCATCCACAGGGCGGTACGTTGTTGTGGGTGGAACTGCCGGTTGAACAGGCGTCCATGGCGTTTTTTCATGCGGCGTTGAAGGTGGGCATCCAGATTTTGCCTGGGGATATCTTTTCCAACGCCCAGCGCTTCAGTCACTTTGTGCGGATCGGTTGTGGGGCGCCGTATTCGCCGAAGATTGATGAGGCGCTGGCGACCCTCGGCCAGCTCCTCAAAAACCAAAGCTGACGTATTTCCTGTAGGAGCGAGCGGTGCGGCGTTCCGACTTGCCCGCGAAGAACGATAATGCGGTCATTCAGGAGAACCGCGTTATCGTTCTTCGCGGGCAAGCCTCGCTCCTACAAGGGATTGGCGTGCAGGCAGATGATGTGCGGATCGTCGTTCCAATGCGGGAAGCGCTCGGCGATCAGCGGGTCATGGCCGGGAATGACGTGGTCTTCGCCGTCGGCCAAACGGTCGATTTCGATAAACGCTTCCAGCGTCTGCGCCAGATCATCAATGATCGGGAACGGACTGCGCTGGCGAATGTTCGCCCACAAATGCGCCGCATCCGATGCCAGAACAATCCACCCGCGTGCGGTGTTCACCCGCACCACCTGGCTACCCGGCGTATGGCCGCCCACCGGGTGCAGCGTTACGCCGGGAACCACCTCGACCGTGCCGGTATGCAAGCGCAACCGGCCTTCGAACAGCGGTGGCAGAGCCGACATCACATCCTCGACCTCGTAGGTTTTGTTCACCGTGCGATGGGCCATTTTCGGACCGGTGCAGAAGCGCAGCTCCGCTTCCTGCAAATGCACCGTGGCTTTCGGAAACAACCCCAGGTTGCCGGCGTGGTCCCAGTGCAAATGGGTGAGGATCAGGTTCTCGACCTGCGCCGGATCGATGTCCAGTTGACGTAGGGAATCTTCCGGCAGGCGATACATCTGACGGTTGCGCCGATCCGCTGTCGCGGGTTGAAAGCACGTGTCGACCACAATCACCTGCTGCTCATTACGAATGACCCAGAAGTAGTAATCCAGCGGCATCGACGCATTCGGATCACCGCAGCAGGCATCGTAAAGAAAGTTCTCCCGGGCAGTGCGCTGGGCATTGGCGCCGACTCGGATGGCGAACACTTCGTACACAGGAACGGACATATTCACCTCCCGATCAGGCCACTGCAGCGGTTTTGAGGGTCGGACGGAAGTCGAAATCGATCTCGTCGCTAATCCCCAGATCCTGCGCCAGACGATGCAGGCCGCTGTAGTCGCGCATGATCGTGGCGTTCTTGTTGCTCTCCCGGGTGTCGGCAATGATCAACGCCGCATCCTCGACGCCGAGTTGCGTCAGAATCG
The DNA here is from genome assembly GCF_017351735.1 of Pseudomonas sp. FW300-N2A2. Classification (NCBI taxonomy): domain Bacteria; kingdom Pseudomonadati; phylum Pseudomonadota; class Gammaproteobacteria; order Pseudomonadales; family Pseudomonadaceae; genus Pseudomonas; species Pseudomonas sp. FW300-N2A2. The sequence goes on from NZ_JACNDU010000012.1 coordinate 108,032, forward strand.
CCTCCCACATCGAGTAGTCCTGAGCGACAAAGGCGCTCAGCGCCACCGACAACGTCTGTGCGAAAAATGCCCGTTGAGGCGGCTGCATGTTGGCGTACATGATCTTCGCCACTTCCGCGAGAATCTTGCTGTGGGCATATTCATCACGGTTGTGCAGTTCTGCCACGCGACGGTTTTGCGGTTGAATGGTTTGATCGTCGGCCAGCAGATCCAGGTAAGCGTTGACGCTGATCTCGGCCACTACCGCGAAAGTGATCGCCGCCAGATCGCGCTGCCACTGCTCGGGCAATTCCTCACGCAGCGCGGCAAGACGCAGATAGGTCACCGACGGCGGCAGGTCCAGATCCTGATCGAGCGCTCGATCCTCTTTGGTCCGTTCGATGGCCCGCAGGTGCATGAGCGTGTGGTAGTGCTCGTCGATCAATGTCTGCTGCATCGCTTCGCGAAAATGCCAGTCGTTTTTGCCCAGGTACTGATTGGCGATGACGCTCAACGCAGGGTTCACCACATGCTCTTCGGCCGTGACCGTGCGCAGGTTGTAGCCGATCCAGCCCCAGGTCACCACGGTGCTTTTGAGCTCGTCGCTCAGGGCCTGGAATTTCGGGTGATGGAAAAACGGCACCATGCACTCCGGGTAATCCGGGCGCGTCGGGTCGAACGTTTCGCTGACCGAGGTCTTGTCCGGTGCGCACACCGTGGCCCTTTTGGTCCAGGCCTGATTGAGCCGCACGACCAGTTGATGATCGACCTTGGCGATCTCGATTGCTGTTTGCATGACGCGATACCTGTAAGACGCGTACCCGCCGAGGGGTACGCCGATGGAATTGTGGGCGACGGATGAATCAGGCCAGCCAGTAGCGAGTCAGGTTTCGCGCCGGGTCAGTGTATCGACTGCGGGCGTGGATCATTCGCCAATTGTCCCAAATCAGCATGCAGCCGTCGGGAATCAGCACCGGCGTGTTGTGCTGGATGAAGTATTCCTCGCCGAGCATCGCGAACCTGGCCAGTGGCGATGAGCTGTTCGTCACCTTCGATTGCTGCAGATCCTCCTCGGAAGGGTTCACATCGCCGTAGTGAAACTGGTTGTAGCTGAAGCGGAAAATGTCCCCGTCCTCTGTAGGCGTCAGGATGTATTCCTTGACCCGCGTTTGCGCCACTTCACCCGGTTTGGCGGTGGCCACGAACTCCACGGGCGTGTCGTCGATCCATTCGCGCAACTCGGGCTCCGTGCGTTCGAGGAATGCCAGGAACTCGATCCCGTCGACCAACCCGGTATGTCCGCCACCGCACGTGGCCTGATGATGACAATGCAGCGCCAGATAACGCGGCGGCGGGCCGTAGACCGGCGCTTCGGTGTGCGGGCCGATGCCGTTCATGCTCTGGGAGTACGGCAACGCTTCGTACCCCGGTTTGCGGGTAATGGCGAAGGCCGTCTGCCCGTTGAATTGCGGAATGATCTGACCGAACGCCTGCAATGTGCCGACGACATCGTAGGCAAATTCGGCCGGGGTCAGTACCGTCCAGCCACGGGACGACAATTCGTCATGGCGGTGGCCCAGTGAAACGTAAGGTGTAGACGCAACAATCCCTTGATCTGACATGGTGAAGTTCCTGGCGGTTTATCAGGCGTTAACGGTTGAGGTGTAAGCGGCAATGAATTCGCGGCAGGCGTTGCCCGGTCGGTAGCGCTGCTCGTCGATGCTCTGCACGGGGGTGATTTCGGCGGCGGTACCCGTCAGAAAACACTCATCGAAATCGCCAAGCTCCGTAGGAAGAATGGTGCGCTCGACCACTTGGTAATCCAGCGCCCCGGCCAATTCGATAACGGTCTGGCGGGTGATGCCATTGAGGAAGCAATCGGGTAGCGGCGTGTGCAGCGTCCGGTCCTTGACGAAGAACACGTTGGCGCTGGTGGCTTCGGCGACGTGGCCGCGCCAGTCGAGCATCAACGCGTCGTGAAAACCGTTGTTTTCCGCATCGTGTTTGCTGAGCGTGGCGATCTGGTAATGCCCGGACGCCTTGGCTTCGAACGGGCTGCTGCTGGGTGGCGGACGCCGCCATTGCGCGGTCTTCAAGCGAATGCCGCCCATGTGCCCCGCCGGGTCGAAGTAACTCGGCCATTGCCAGCAGGCGATCGCCACGTGCACGCGGTTGAAACGAGCCGAGGTCGAGATCATTTCACTGCCGCGCCACGCCACCGGTCGCAGATAACCGTCCACGACGTTGTTGCGTTGCAGCAGTTCATGACTGGCCGCTTCCAGTTCGGCCAGCTCATAGGGAATAGCGAAATCCATCAACTGTGCCGAGCGATACAGCCGCTCGCTGTGTTCGCGCAGCTTGAAGATCTTGCCGTTGTAGACGCGCTCCCCTTCGTACACCGTACTCGCGTAATGCAGGCCGTGACTCAGCACATGCAGTCGCGCCTGGGACCACTCGACGAACTCCCCGTCGAGCCAGATAAAACCTTCTCGCTGATCAAACGGAATACTGCTCATATCCTTATCTCCTGATGAATCGTCCTACGCCGTTTCGAGCAGGACCGGTATCAATTCGGGCACTGCCGCAGGCTCCGGCTGAAAGAAGAACGCACGCTCGCCAAACGCTGGCCGCAACTCGTCGAACCAGGTCACGTTCGGATCAAAGCGCGCATAGAACGTGCGCAATACCCATTGCGGGTCCCGAGCCTGGAGAAACTGCAGCACGAAGACTTTCTCCCCGGCCACGGTCTCGATGCCGTTGATCAACACCTTGCCGTAGAAAGTGCTCATGGACGGCCCGCGCACGGTGCGCGCCAGCCCGGACACCGTGCGGTAAGCCGCCTGGAAGATCTCGAACGCACGCGCCAGTGGCATCGCGAAGTAGTGGCTGGGCCCGGTATCGCGCTCGACGAACATGTAATAAGGCACCGCACCCAACCGCACGCCTTCAGTCCATAGTTCGGCCCAATCGCCGGGGTTCTCGTTGATGTGACGGATCACCGGCGCCTGCATGCGCAACGTCGCGCCGGTGGAACGAATGCGTTCGACAGCCTGCCGGGCAATGTCCTGGCGAATCTCGACCGGGTGGTTGTAGTGCCCCATGACCGAGAGGTTTTTCCCGGCCGCAACGATGCGCTTGAACAGATCCAGCAGCTGCGGCGCATCTTTGTCGCTGACAAACCTCTGTGGCCAATACGCCACGGACTTGGTGCCGATGCGGATGCTTTTGAGGTGCGGCAGCGCCAGCAGCGGCTCGATGTAACCGGCCAGCGAACGGGTGTTCATGATCATCGGATCGCCACCGGTGATCAGCACATCCGTCACTTCAGTGTGCACCCGCAAGTAATTCACCAGCTCCTGGGACTCACGCGCGTTGAACTTGAGCTCTTCTTCGCCGATGAACTGCGCCCAGCGGAAACAGAACGTGCAGTAGGCGTGACACGTCTGACCGGCACCGGGGAAAAACAGCACGGTCTCGCGGTACTTGTGCTGAATGCCCGGCAGGACTTTTCCGTCGAGGGTCGCGCCGTTGTGCGTCAGCTGACCGGCCGGATGCGGATTCATGCGCAACCAGATCGCCTCGATCCGTCGCTTGATGGCGACGGCGTCATCCCGTTCGATCAGTTGCTTGAGCGACGCGTATTCGTCCGGTAGCAGCATGTCCTTGTGGGGAAAGGTCATGCGAAAAATCGGATCGTCCGGAATGTTGTTCCAGTCGATCAACGTGCCCAGCACATATTCATTGGTGCGAAACGGCATGACCCGGGCCACCACGGTCATGGCTTCCTGCAACGCTGGCGTCAGTTTCTGCCAGTACGGCGTGTCGCGAATGGTGCGTGAGTTGTAGGGTTTGTATCTTTCCAGCTCCGACGGTCCCTGCATGGCAGCGCTCCTGGTGATTGCCTGGCGTTAGTTACTGGATGGCCGGCGCTGCGCGCTCTATGTCCATCCATGCCCGAACGCTGTCGCGATCCCACTGCCGACGCACATAGGCCGCGAGCCGCTGAGGAACGCGGTCGCCATTGGCGAGCAGTCGATTGAGCATGATTGCCAGGTCGGTGTCGGCAATGCTCCAGTCACCGAACAGGTGATCGGCGCTCTCCTCCAGCAACCGATCCGCGACGAAGAACAGCCTTGCGACAGCGGCCTGGGCTTCGTCCGACAACGGGGTTTCTTTCTTGCCGAAGTAGATGAGGTCCGCCGGGCGCTCTTTGCGAATTACCAACAAATCACTGCGCAGCCAGGCCTGGAGTTGACGAGCGCGAGCGCGCTGCTTGATGTCGAGCGGGAACAGTTTTTTATGCCCCGGCGCTATTTCTTCCAGGTATTCGGCAATGGCCGAAGATTCAGACAGTGCAAAACCGTCATGAACCAGCGTGGGAATCTTGCAGGTCAGCGATACATCACGATAACTCGCCAGGTAGTTATCACGCGCCTTTAAATCAACCTTAACAAGTTCAAATGAAAGTTGCTTTTCTTTCAGCGCGACAAATGCCGACATTGCAAAAGCACTGACAAAATCTGCGCCAACATACAGTTTCAGCTTCGTACTATCCATAGAACGCTCCCTTGCACTAACCACAATAATCCGTTGCATTGGAATCGATCGTAGTTAGTTGGCCAGGTGCTGAACAGATACAGAAATTATCTGTTTCTACGGATACAGAAAGTCAAAACAGCCATGGCCTGCCGGGGTAGCAGAAATGAAAAAGGGAGCCTGCGCATGCGGACTCCCTGGTGGGCAAAACGGGAAGATCGAGCGTGTCAGACCGTGGCGTCTGCCGCATTGGAGAGCAACGCCATCTGGGGCATATTGCTCATGTTCAGCATGGCCAGCGGCTCAGTGGCGCTGGTGTTGACGAAGCCGTGCCGGGTCCAGGCCGGTACCAGCAACACGTCGCCGGGGCTGATGTTCACTGCATCGGCATCGCCCAGGGTCAAGGTGCCGCTGCCGGACTGAATGATGAAAAGGTGCCACCACGAATGGGCATGACCGTTCAGTTCGGTGCCGGGGTTCAACCATTGCATCGACACCGCCATCCCTGGCGTCAACTTGCAACCTTCGCTGCTGTCATGGTGAGCCAGCGCGACAATATCGACTTCGCTGGCGGCAAGGCTCTGACGCATATCGGTAAGTTCATCGCCCTTCCACACCCGCGCACTCACCGGTGGACGGGTCAAACTCTGGCGAAAGTCCTTATATGAAAAAAAACCACCTTGAATGTTATTCATCCGTAAACACCGAGTTATGAGCGACTTAAGTGACCAGACACTAGGCGAACAATTGATCACTGTAAAGTCGGCACACTAACACTCACAAGACCGAAGGCCGAAGCGCCACAATCATGTCAACTTCTACGGCGGCATTTTTCGGTAACTGATAAACGCCGACAGTGGTTCGAGTATGTTTGCCCGCATCGCCCAGCACATGGCTGAAGACATCCGATGCACCGTTGGCAACTTCGCTGAGGTCAACAAAGTCCGCCGTGGACTTCACGTAAACCGTGATACGTATCAGCGACTTAATTTTGTCCAGCGAGCCGATGGCATCAACGATCAAGGCCAGCCCGCGCATGGCGCTGATACTGGCGGCCGCTTGTGCATCGGCCAGGCTGAGTTCCAGCCCCACTCTGCCGGGGTAGCGGATTTCGCCGGTCATGCGCGGCACCAGACCGCTGAGATAGAGCTCATCGTGATGCCGAATCAGCGGCGCGTAATGACCACCCGCGGTGTTTTCGCCGTAGATGTCATAGTCCAGCTCTTTCGCCAGGGCTATAAAGCGCTCATCACAGGTCATTTTTTGCTCGATCATTGAAACAATCCTCTCAACTCAAAAATACCAAAACGCAGGTCCGGGAGACTTAACCCGCGGCTCTCGCCGGGGCCGCCAGGCTAGTGACCTCGACACGTGATTCGATCGCGTCTGCCAGGCGCAGCAGGTTGTCGCTGAGCTGTGCGTAGTCTTCGCTGAACAACACGATGTGGCCGATAAACGAAGTGTTGTCCTTCACCAGTGCGGTGACCGAATCACTGAGGCGTTTGGTGTAAACGGCTTCTACCAGCTCGATGTTCAGGTCCCGGGCCAGGGACTCGATGTCCGGCACGTAGCGCAGCAGGCCGCCGGCCGGCGCCCGGACTAGACGGATGCCGCAATAGCCCCGAGCGACGGGATCGCGCGGGTCGGTCTTGCCTTCCACCGCCCACCTGACCCAGCGCTCCCACGGATCGAAATCGACGAACGCCAGGCGGGCCAGGTCCCAGATGTGCATGCCGCCGGGGCGCATGTTGGTTTCCACCGCCGACGTCAGGCCGTCGCTGCGCAGGAACACCTCGTTGTGGTACGCGCCGTTAGCCTGCGAGACCAACCCGGACATGTGTCGTCCGGCGGCCGCCAGTCTGGCTTGCACGTCTGCCGCCAGCGGTGCCGGCACCACTTGCTGGATTTCTGCGCGATAGGCGCCTTCGGTGGTGGTTTTCTCCGTGACCCACGTGCTGCCCGCAACGTAATCCCAGCTGTATTCCCGGGCGTTCTGAATCAGTTCTTCAAGGACGATGCCGCCCTCGCGATACGGCTTGAGTGCCTGCCACGCCTCGTCGCACTCGGACGGATGATGGATGACCCGGCAGCCCCTGCTTGCGCCTTCGCAGGCCGGTTTGATGAAGGCTTTGCCGCCCAGCTCGACGACCCGCTGACGCAGCTCGGCAAGGCTTTCGATGCGCACGGAAAACACCGGACGATAATCTTCCGGCGACTGCTCGGCCGCCGCTTCCAGCTTGCGAAAGATTTGTTTATCCAACCCCGCACGCGCCTCGGCCGGGGTAATGCCGGGCAAGCCGTAATGACTCGCCAGCGCCGCGCCGAGCAGCACGCCACGGTCGGAAAACGGCAGCACGCCGATCAGTTTCCAGTGATCGGCACTCAAGCAACCCGCCACCAGTTCCAGGGATTCGGTGACGTCTTCCGGCGCCAGGGACGTGCTGCAGACGTGATCGGCCACCTGGTCGTCGTCGGGCTGAATCTTCTCGACCAGCAGGATCAACCGGGCGTTGTAGAGCGTTTTGCAGAGTTCGCGCAGTTTCTGGATGTCGTGAACCCGATTGCCGTTGTACCCGACCACCACTACGCATGACGTCGTATTCATGAAGCCTCCGACCTGTGGAGTAAAAAACGCAAACGCGGTGACTCAGTCGTGCAGCGACGCGTTGGATCTACGGTTGAGCCAGTACCAGGCGAGGATGCCTCCCGCGCCGATGGCAGCCAGCACCAGGGCGCTATAGGGCGGCGGCATGACCCGCATGATCAGCACCGTCAGGCCGGCACCGACGCCCAAGGACACTTCCTTGACGAACATGTTGTTTTGTTTGACGGAGAAGTAATCGAGGTAGCTGAACGCACACTCGGCGATGGACAGCAGCGCGACCCAGATCAACGCGCCCACGAGGGTTTCGACGTGGAATGCGCCCGGCGACGAGAGCACCGCGAAGCCGCCGATGATGATCCCGATGACAGCGACCACTTTGAAGCGCCCGGTGCGCTCGATCAGTTTCATCACCGGCACCTGGGCGAAGACCACCACGGCGCTGTTGAGGATCAGCATCAGGCCATACCAGGCCGGCAGTTCGCCGGTTTCGAGCAGGATTGCCTGGGGCAGGATCGAGAACACGCCGAACAGCTTGATGCCCATGATGATGCCGGCGATCACCCATGGCAGTTTGTTGCGCCAGCCGCTGCCGTCATGAGTGACCGGGCTGGCAACCACCGGTTGGGAAGTGAAGGTCGCGCCCATGGCGATGGGCAGGCACAGCAGGACGAAACCCGCCGCACCGAGGAAAAACAGGGTCGGGGTCAGCAGCGGCGAGAGCAGGATCAGCCCCGCTACCAGACTGCCCATGTTCATGGCGACGCGGTTGTAGGCCGCGCCCTCCTTGGTCTGGGCGGCTTCGCTCTTGATCAGGTAACCGGCAATCGCGATGCCGTAGGCGAACAGCGCGGCGGCGAACATCACCATGCCCTGGTTGCTGGTGACCGCCAGCAACACCAGCCCGAGGGCGGCGCACAACAACGTGACGCTCAGGGAACGGCGGCCCAGCACCAATAACGTCAGCGGCAGCAGCAACAGCAACGCCCGATAACCGAGGGCGAGGATGCTGTTGGTGGCGGTGTCGAGCCAGACGTTGGCCTTGCCCAGCACGGCAAACAGCGACACGGCGGTGATGATCCGGATCGTGAACAGGCGAATATTGATCACCGGTTTAGCGACGGCGACCGTTGTTTGAACACTCATGCAACACCTCTGGAACCAGCGATTGTTCAGGCGTTCAGCGCGAACAATCAGGAAAGTCTGTAAGGTGATGGTAGAGAGAGTCGCTTGTTTTCATCAGAGCAAGTTCGTATAGAATCAAACGAACTTTACTGCCGGAGAGACCAGTAAAATGCAGGTTCAGCGTGCCGTGATCGCCGCTATCGAGTTCCAGCCGGGTGTGCCGCTGGTCCAGCAGATTGTCGATCAATTGTCGGTAGCGATCAGCCAGGGCGGGCTGCCTCACGGCTCGCGGCTGCCGCCGATTCGCGAACTTTCCGAGTTGATGAACGTGGGCAAATCCACCGTGGTGGATGCGCTGGACCGCTTGCGCGCCAAGGGTCTGGTGGTTTCACGCCAGGGGTCGGGGCATTACGTGCACCGCTCCAGCGCCACGCTCAAGACCGATGCCGGCCCGGACCTGCAACCTCAAGACACCCTCAGCGTGGTCCGCCGCGCGGTGCTGCAGGACAACGGCTCGCTGCGCCCCGGTGCGGGTTTTCTGCCGTCCTCGTGGCTACCGGCGGACGAACTGCTCAAAGCCGTGCGCGGCACCCTGCGCGCAACGTCCCTGCGCATGGGCGAATACGGCGTCGCCGCCGGTTACCTGCCGCTGCGCGAAGCGTTGCGGGTCAAACTGGCGACCCTAGGCATCGAAGTGCCGGTGGACCAGATCATCACCACGGCCAACACCGTGCAGGCCATCGACATGCTGATGCGCTTGCTGGTCAAACCCGGCGACACGGTGCTGCTCGACGATCCGTGTTACTTCACCATGCACACCAACCTGGCCCTGCACGGCGCCCGGGTCATCACCATCCCCCGTGGCGCGGACGGCATGGACCTGGACGCCTTCGAGCAATTGCTGATTGTCCATCGGCCCGTGCTCTACATGACCAATAACACCCTGCACAATCCGACCGGACACTCGTTCTCCCCGGCGCAGGTCTATCGCTTGCTGGAGCTGAGCCACCGTTACGGTTTTCACATCCTCGAAGACGATTTGTATTGCGACATGCAGCAACGAACGACCCCGCGCCTGGCAGCGGGCGGGCTGGACAATGTCAGTTACGTCTCCGGTTTTTCCAAAACCCTGACGGCGAACAGTCGGGTCAGCTATGCGGTGCTTTCGCCGCAACTGGCCGCACGGATGGTCACCCTGAAAATGGCCTGCGGTGGCATGACGTCGGAACTGGCGGAGCAGATTATCTGCACGATGCTCAGTGACGGCAGCTACGCCAAACACACCCGGCGCACGGTGGATCGGCTTTACGAGGCGAGCAGTCGGGTGAGCAGTTGGCTGATGGAAGCCGGTTGCTCGGTGTCATCGCTGCCCCATGAAGGGTTGTTTATCTGGACGCGATTGCCCGAAGGGCATCATGCCGAAACGCTGGCGAGGAAAGGCCTGGACATCGACCTGGTGCTGGCGCCCGGCACCTTGCTCAGCAAAGCGGCGGATGCCAGTCACTTCCTGCGATTCAACGTGGCGCACAGCGATAACGTTCAGGTGCGGGAGCGGTTCTTTCGGTTGCTCGAGACCCCAAGTAAATAACTGACCACCACCGTCCTGTAGGAGCGAGCGGTGCGGCGATTCGACTTGCCCGCGAAGAGGTCGGCACATCCAGCCTTGATGTCGTCTGACACACCGCCATCGCGAGCAAGCTTGCTCCTACAGGGGTCTGTGTCGTGCTCAAGATGTGGAGCAACGCCGATCAATTGTAGGAGCAAGCTTGCTCGCGATGCAGGCAACTCGGTCCACCAGAATACTGGCAATAAAAAACCCCGCCCCTTCTCTCAAAGGGCGGGGTTTTTCTTTACAGCATCCAACGCTTAAGGCGCGTACGTCAGCAACAGCTCGGTCGGCACTTTGAAGTCCAGGGGCATCATCACGCTCAACGCGATAACGATCAGCTCGCGTGCCCAGACCGTGTCATCCACTGCCTGGTAGCCGGTCCAGAGCAATTACAAACCGCTCCCGATTAGTCTCACGATGTTCGGCATCGTAACTACACTTCTCTCTCCACCCATGGAGATGACCTCCAATGCCTTCAAGCATTCATCGGTTTACGCCTACCCTGACCGTCATTGATCCCCGTCGATTGCTGATGGCGACTGTGGACTATCACCGAATGAAGGTGGACGAACCCACGCAGGCGCGAACTGAACGGCAAGTTCACGATGCTGCGGGAAGAGTACGCGCGCAATGGGACGCGCGGTTATGGGCGTTGGGGGGTGAGTCCGAGGTTCCCAACCAGCGAAAAACCCACAGCCTGTCCGGGCAGGTTTTGAGCCTCGAAAGTGTAGATGCCGGATGGCGCGTCAGCCTTCTCGGCACCGACGCTCAATTACTGGAAAATTGGGATGGACGGAGCACGTGCCGGCAGACTACTTACGATTCCCATCTGCGCGCGGTCACTGTGCATGAGCACTTGCTGGACGACGTCCCGGCGTGCGTCGAGCGCTTCACTTATGGCATTCCGGCAGACACGGGTAACCGCTGCGGCCGGCTGATCCGTCACGATGACCCCGCCGGCACCCAGGTGTTCGTCGACTATGGTGTGTTGGGGCAGGCAGTTGCGCAGACCCAGCAGTTCCTGAAAGACCTGGCACCGCCTAACTGGCCCGCCTTGCTGCAGGAGCGCGACGTGTTGTTAGAGGTGGGCGCCCCGTATCTCACGCGTTGGCGCCACGATGCAGTGGGCGCGGTCATCAGACAAATCGATGCGGTAGGTAACGAGCAGCTCAACCGATACAACATTGCAGGCCAACTGGCCCTCTCCAGCCTCACCCCAGAGGGAGAGGCCAAGCAAGTGGTGGTGGCCGATATCCGTTACAACGCATCAGGCCAGATGGAATCCCAGACAGCAGGCAACCGGGTCACCAGCCAAGCGACCTATGCGGCGGACAACGGTCGCCTTTTACGCTTGCATGCGGCCCGACCCGATAAGGTGCTTCAAGACCTGCACTTCGTTCAGGATCCGGTGGGGAACGTGTTGAGCGTTGAAGATCAGGCGCAGCCGACCCAATGGTTTGACAGTCAACAGATCGATCCCGTGAGCACTTACCGTTACGACACGTTGAACCATCTGATTCAGGCAACGGGCCGGGAAAGCGTGTTGGCTGCGATCCAGCCGGGTTTACCCGAACTGGTCGTGCCGGGCTCAGGCGACGCAAGCCGGCTGCGCAACTACAAACAGAGCTACACCTATGATGCTGCCGGGAACTTGCTCACGCTCAAACATGGCGAAGCCCCGCTGCGAACAATGAAGGTGGCCCTGCGCAGCAACCGCAGTCTGTACATGGTCGATGAGGCGAACCCGCCAGATCTGGACAAGGGCTTTGATGCGAACGGCAATATGCTCCTGCTGGATGGGGCACAGACCATGGCGTGGGACGCGCGCAATCAGCTGCAACGCGTTACCCAAGTGGTACGCAATGACGGTGCCAATGACGACGAAGTGTATATCTACCATGGCGACGGGCAGCGTGCCCGCAAGGTAAGCGTTCAACAGGCCAAGGCCGTCGAACATGTGGCTCAGGTTCTTTACCTGCCGGGGTTGGAGATCCGTCGCGACACGGCCAAGGGTGAGGAGTTGTACGTGGCGACCGTGCAGGCCGGGCGCAGCCGGATGAGACGACTGCACTGGCGGGCGAACGGTCGCAAGGCATTGCCTGTTACGCAGTCGCGCTACAACGTCGATGACCACCTGGGTAGCTGCGCGCTGGAACTTGATGAGCAAGGTGAGGTGATCAGCCATGAGGGTTATTACCCCTTTGGCGGCAGCGCGTGGTGGGCGGCAAAAAGCCAGGCCCACGCCAATGGCAAGACAATCCGTTACTCCGGTAAGGAGCGCGATGCGACAGGGCTTTATTACTACGGTTTGCGCTACTACGCGCCGTGGCTCAATCGCTGGATCAATCCGGACCCGGCAGGTGATGTTGATGGGCTGAACTTGTATCGGATGGTCAGGAACAATCCGCTGCGGTTTCGGGATGGGGATGGCAGGCTGCCGGAAGACGTTGATGATTATTCTGAAGATTCCCCCAGCGCAGGAGTGCCGGGTTATCAACAGAACCCAAAGGCATTCAGGCGGCGAGATTTGGATGAGCATACTGCCGCAGCAAGCCAGAAGGTTGTGGTGAGCACTCTCTCACACACTGTGTATCGAGAGCACAGCATTGTGTCGACTTACACGGATTCGTCCATACCCAGAAAGTATCGTTTCAAAAATGAATATTTACCGGGCCGTTGGAGAATTATGGAAGTTTTCCGCGCGCCAGTAATGAATGGACCGAACGCTACTGATGTGACATGGCATCAATATGAACAGGTTTCAAGGCAGAACAATTTTTACGGCGTCTTGCCGAAAGTCATTGTGCACTGGGAAGTTATCAATATTGAGGCGTTACGTGCTACCCAAGCACCGGAAGGAATGCTTGAACGATTTTTGGCTAGCGAAGGTAATGGCAGGTTTACACAGCGTGTAATGAATGCGTTCGGCCTGCGCGCAACCGGAATTGAGAGAAGAGAAGTCCATGATTACCGCAAAGGAGCAGATATCAACATCATTGCTGTGCATGTCGAACCTATTCCTCAACCCAGGAGCCCGTCCCTGGAGGCCTTGACCAGAGAGGTCGAACGAGACTTGCGTCGAATGAGTCGCAACCCGGTATCCCGGGTCGCTCATAGCGTCTGGCGAAGTTTGAAACGAACCGCCCTGCGTTCCCCCTCCCGTCAAGTCTTGAGTTGATCTGCAGCCAACAAAAAACCCCGCACCTTCTCTCAAAGGGCGGGGTTTTTCTTTACAGCATCCGACGCTTAAGGCGCGTACGTCAGCAACAGCTCGGTCGGCACTTTGAAGTCCAGGGACATCATCACGCTCAACGCGGTAATGGTGAAGATCGAGAACACGAACAGCTTGCGTGCCCAGACCGTGTCATCCACTGCCTTGTAGCCGGTCCAGGCCATGTACAACCAGTACATGCCCATGGCCGCGGCGACGGCGAGGTAGCTCATGCCGGCGTAACCGCTGAAGGTCAGCATCAAGGTCGCCACGAGGAAGGCCAGGATGTAGATCAGGATGTGCTTCTTGGCCACTTGAATCCCGCGCTTCACGGGCAGCACCGGAATCGATGCGGCCAGGTAATCGTTGAAGCGGAAGATCGCGATGGCGTAGGAATGCGGCATCTGCCACAGGCTGAACATCACCAGCAGCGTCAGTGCAGCCATGTCGAAGGTGTTGCTCACCGCGACATAGCCGATCACCGGCGGCATCGCGCCCGACAGACTGCCCACCAGCGTGCCGTGAACCGACTTGCGCTTGAGGTACAGGCTGTAGAAGCCGACGTAGATGACGAAACCGATCACGGCGAACAGCGCAGCCAACGGATTGGCCACCTTGTACAGCAACGCAACGCCGGCAACACCCAGGACGGTCGCGAAGGCCAGGGCCAGTTTCAGGGAGACAAAGCCCTGCACCAGCGCCCGGTTCTTGGTGCGTTCCATCTTGATGTCGATGTCGCGGTCGATGCAGTTGTTGAACACGCAACCGGATGCCACCACCAGGGACGTGCCGATCATGGCGGCCAGGAAGATGGCCAGATCGACATGCCCTTTCGAGGCCAGGAAAAATCCGCCTGCCACTGAAAGCACGTTACCGAAAATGATCCCCGGTTTGGTGATTTGGATAAAGTGCTTCAAGGACATCCGGATTTACCTCAGTGCGCCATCATGTTGGTGTGGATGCTGAACATGATCCACAGCGACAGGCCAACCAGCAGGACGATCACGATCGCGGCGAACACAAACGCAATCACGTTGTTACGCTGCGCGGCCGAACGGTCCAGGTGGAGGAAGTACACCAGGTGCACCAGCACCTGGATCACTGCGAAGGCCAGTACGATCCACAGGGTCAAGCCTTTCGGCAGCGATGGGTACATCACCAGGCCGAAAGGAATGACGGTCAGGATGACCGACAGGATGAAACCGATAGCGTAGGACTTGACGCTGCCGTGGCCGGCGTCGTGGCTATCGTGGGAATGAGCGTTAGCCATTTACATAGTCCCCATCAGATAAACAACGGTGAATACGCAGATCCACACCACGTCCAGGAAGTGCCAGAACAGGCTCAGGCAGCTCAGACGGGTCTTGTTGGTCGCCGTCAGGCCGTTTTTCTGCACCTGGTACATCATGATCGCCATCCAGATCAGACCGCTGGTCACGTGCAGACCGTGGGTGCCGACCAGGGTGAAGAACCCGGACAGGAAGCCGCTGCGGCTAGGACCGAAGCCCTCGGAGATCAACACGTGGAACTCGTTGATTTCCATGCCGATGAAGCCGGCGCCGAACAGGAAGGTCATGGCCAGCCAGCCCAGGACCTGGTTCTTCTTGCCCTTGAACAACGCCAGCATGGCGAAGCCGTAGGTGATCGAACTGAACAGCAGCAGAGCGGTTTCGCCCAGTACGTAAGGCAGTTCGAAGATGTCGTGGCCCGACGGGCCACCCGCTACGTTGTTAACCAGTACCGCGTACGCCGCGAAGATCGATGCAAACAGGATGCAGTCGGTCATCAGGTAGAGCCAGAAACCGAATACGGTCATCTCGCCCGAGTCGTGGTGATGGTCATCGTGCCCATGTCCATCGACATGGGTGTGTCCAGCATTGGTCACTAAGTTCGACATGGTTTAAGCCTGTTCCAACGAGGTTTCAACACGGGTGGCGGTGGCTGGAACTTTCCCGGCCGCTACCAGACGCTTGTGCTGCTCGGCTTCGATGCGCTCGATCACGTCGACCGGCACCATATAGCCTTGATCATCACGTGCAGCGTGGATCACGAAGTACACCACGGTGCCGATCAGGCCGAATGCAGCCAACCACCAGATGTGCCAGATCATCGCGAAACCGAACACGGTCAACAGAGCACCCATGACCACACCGGTCGCGGTGTTGTTTGGCATGTGGATCGGCTCGTACTTGGCCGGAGCCTTGTACGCAGTACCGTTTTCCTTGGCTTCGGTGAACGGATCGATGGTTTCTGCTTTTGGCAGGACCGCGAAGTTGTAGAACGGTGGTGGCGACGAGGTCGACCACTCCAGGGTGTGTGCATTCCACGGGTCGCCGTGTTCGCACATGTTTTCTGGCTTGTTGCGATCACGCACGCTGACGTACAGCTGAATCAGCTGGCAAGCGATGCCGACGGCAATCATCACCGCACCGAACATGGCGACGTACAGGTACGGCACCCACTCAGGGTTGGTGGTGGCGTTCAGACGACGGGTCATGCCCATGAAGCCCAGTACATAGAGCGGCATGAACGCGACGAAGAAGCCGGTGATCCAGAACCAGAACGCTGCCTTGCCCCAACCTTCGTGCAGCTTGAAGCCGAACGCTTTAGGGAAGTAGAAGCCGAAACCTGCGATGTAACCGAATACCGCGCCGCCGATGATCACGTTGTGGAAGTGCGCGATCACGAACAGGCTGTTGTGCAGAACGAAGTCGGCACCCGGAATGGCCAGCAGTACGCCGGTCATGCCGCCGATGGCGAAGGTCACCATGAAGCCCAGGGTCCACAGAACCTGGCTGGTGAAACGCAGACGGCCCTGGTAGATGGTGAACAGCCAGTTGAATAGCTTCACCCCTGTCGGGATCGAAATCAGCATCGTCGCCAGACCGAAGAAGGCGTTGACGCTCGCACCCGAACCCATGGTGAAGAAGTGGTGCAGCCAGACCATGAAGCCCAGGATCGAGATCGCGCCCGAGGCGTAGATCATCGAGTGGTGGCCGAACAGACGCTTGCCGGAGAAGGTCGAAATGACTTCGGAGAAGATCCCGAACGCCGGCAGAATCAGGATGTAAACCTCGGGGTGACCCCAGGCCCAGAACAGGTTGACGTACATCATTGGATTGCCACCAAGTTCATTGGTGAAAATGTGGAAATCCATGTAACGGTCAAGCGTCAGCAGTGCCAGGGTAGCGGTCAGGATCGGGAACGAAGCCACGATCAGGACGTTGGCCCAGGTGCAGGTCCAGGTGAAGATCGGCATGTCCATCAGTTTCATGCCAGGGGTACGCATTTTCAGCACGGTCGCCAGGAAGTTAACCCCGGTCAGCGTCGTACCCAGACCCGATAGCTGTAGCGCCCAGATGTAGTAATCCATCCCCACGCCAGGGCTGTATTGCAGGCCCGACAGCGGTGGATAGGCAACCCAGCCGGTCTTGGCGAATTCGCCGACGCCCAGGGACAGGTTGATCAGCACTACGCCGGATACCAGCAACCAGAAGCTCAGGGAGTTCAGGAACGGGTAGGCAACGTCACGGGCGCCGATCTGCAGCGGCACTGCAAGGTTCATCAGGCCGGTGAAGAATGGCATCGCCATGAAGATGATCATGATCACACCGTGAGCGGTGAAGATCTGGTCATAGTGTTCAGGTGGCAGGTAGCCAGGCGAACCCTCGGTGGCCATGGCCAGCTGGGTACGCATCATGATGGCGTCGGCAAAGCCGCGCAGCAGCATGACCATGGCAACGATGATGTACATCACGCCGATTTTCTTGTGGTCGACCGACGTCAGCCACTCGGTCCACAAGTAAGTCCACTTCTTGAAGTAGGTGATTGCAGCGAACAGCGCCAGACCACCGAGCGCGATCATGGCGATGGTCACCATCACGATCGGCTCGTGGAACGGGACCGCTTCCCAACTTAATTTACCAAACATCGTTTACTCCTCTGCCCCGGCAGCTGAATGCGAACTCATGTCCATCCCTTCCATGGCGGCCACTTCGTGCTCTTTCTTCTCGTGGTGCATCGGCTTGCCTGGTTTCATGCCTTCGTACTTGTCGACGATGATCTGGAACAGGTTCGGCGTGACCGAGGAGTAGAGCTCGACTGGGTTGTTCTGGCTTGGCTTGGAAAGGGCTTCGTATTCAGCTTTTTCAAGCTGTTTAGGTGCCTTTTTGACTTCGCTGACCCAGGCGTCGAAATCTTCCTGGGAAGTGGCGATAGCTTTGAACTTCATGCCGGTGAAACCCGCGCCGCTGTAGTTGGCGGAGATACCGTCCATTTCAGCGTTCTGGTTGGCGATCAGGTGCAGTTTGGTCTGCATGCCGGCCATCGCGTAGATCTGGCCGCCCAGCGCCGGGATGAAGAACGAGTTCATCACGGAGTCCGAAGTCACCTTGAAGTTGATCGGCGTGTGCGCCGGGAACACGATCTTGTTGACGGTGGCGATGCCTTGCTCCGGATAGATGAACATCCACTTCCAGTCCAGCGCGACCACTTCAATGGTGATTGGCTTGACGTCGGAGACCAGCGGCTTGTAAGGGTCCAGTGCGTGGGTCGACTTGTAAGTGACATAACCCAGGGCAATGATGATCAGCACTGGAACAGCCCACACCGCGATTTCGATCTTGGTGGAGTGCGACCACTTCGGCGTGTACACGGCGTCGGTGTTGGACGCGCGGTATTTCCAGGCGAACAGGAAGGTCATGACGATGACCGGAACCACGACCAACAGCATCAGCAGCGTTGCGGTGATGATCAGGTTTCGCTCGTCCAGGCCAACCTGGCCCTTGGGATCGAGCAAGGTCATGTTGCAGCCTGACAGCAACAACGTGCCGATCAGCGGCAATAAGCCTAGTAGTCTGGGGTACCTGTTTTTACTCATCTCACGACCTCTAAAGCAGCTTGCGCAATGCAGTTGGGTTTTGATCGCCAACACTTCACCCTGCCAAGGGTTGGCATTTTCTTGGATTGAATAAGGGCCGCCCGTCGCGCGTCAGACGCTGCTCGACAATTCCTGGGCAAGCGGTGAGTTCTTATTCGAATTCGTGGTCAAAGGCCTTGTTACAGACCAATTCCATTTGGTGCGGATAGTTGGAAGGCACCGACACCAGAGGAGTCGCATGAAGCCATCCGGCCCCTCGACGTCCTATTGCTGCTCAAGCACCTGAAGCAGGGTGAGCAGTGCCGGGAATTCAGTGCGGGCGATTGTAGATATGTAACGATTCATAAACCATGTCTCATCCCGAAATAATTTTTATCCATTCCAGCAACAATCATTAACGGTTTTCGCAAAAGTGCGGCATCTTATCGAAATTCATTCTCAACAAAAACACCAAAATAAGTAGGGCTACCACGCGCAGTTCAGACAGTATCGAAAGCTCTGCCTCTGCCCTCTACCCTGCCTTAGCCCCCATGTGACAAGGGCTCTGGCAATTTGCCAAGGCCTGTTAAAACTGCCTGTTCCAGGTTGAGAGCGCTAAAGCCTGTTGCGAAATCAGAAGACCATTTTCATTGCGTCTACGCGTACCAATCCGACACGCTGAAACGCCTTGCGACACTCGCGCTGTGACAACATGTCGCACATGCGCCGCACCCGTTCTTGTCGCGCATCAAGGTCTTTTTACCCGCGCCCTGAATGGCAAAACGCCCCGGCTCTCTCAACGAGGGCCGGGGCGTTTTCATGTGTTGCGCAGCGATACCGCGAATGACCTCAGCGCAGTGCCTTGCGGTTGCGCGAAGTGAGCAATGGCACCAGCACCACCACCAGGACAAAGGCAATCAAAGCCCACTGTGCGAGCGACAGACCGAGGATCGGCGGGTACGGCGTGGAGCAGAAACCGTCGACCTGGAACCCCAGCGGGAAGATCTTCGCCAGCGGCAGACCATCGACTATCGGTTGCAACACATCGATGCCGCAGCTGACCGCCGGATAGAACTGGGTATAGACGTGATGCCCGGCTACGCCGACGCCTGCCAGGGCGCAGATCACCACCAGGGTTTCAAACACCGTGATGCTGCGGCGGGTGCGCATTGCCGCGCCGATGAACGCGAAGATCGCGATCAGCAACAAGGCATAACGTTGCAGGATGCACAGCGGGCATGGCGCCTCGCCCAGCACAATCTGCATGTACAGCGCGCCGCCAATCAGCGCCAGACAGATGATGCCCAGCAACACCAGGTAGCGCCGCTCACGGCCCAACCGCATCGTTTCCTCGCTCATTGCGTTTCCCTTCTAGATATCGATTGACCGGAAGTCTACACGCTGGCCCGGACCTTGGAGAGCCCGGGGCGTGTGGAACAGATGTCGGGGAATAAACGATAAGGTGGTTAAGAAGGGATTAAATTCGATCAGTTTCCAGAGATTTGCATGATCCCACGATCGCATCGCCAGCAGGCTGGCTCCCACAGTTGAATGCATTCCAAAGTGGGAGCCAGCCTGCTGGCGATGCGGCTGCTCAGTCGCCGTAGATATCAGACTTGAAGTACTTCTCGGAAATCTTCTGATACTCGCCGCTGGCGCGAATACCGTCGATGGCCGTGTTCAGTTGGCTGACCAATTCGGTGTTGCCCTTGCGCACGGCAATCCCGGCGCCCTCGCCCACGTATTTCGGATCCTTGAGCTCTGGCCCGACGAAGGCGTAACCCTTGCCGCGCGGCATCGACAGGAAGTCATTCAGCGGGATGGTGTCGGCGAAAATGGCGTCGAGGCGACCAGCCGCCAGGTCCATGTAGATCTCTTCGTTGTTGCCGTAACGCTTGACAGTGATGCCCTTGGGTTCAAACACCTCGGTGGCATAACGGTCCGTGGTGGTCGCACGTTGCACGCCGACGGTCTTGCCTTTGAGGCTGGCGTACTGATCATCCACCACCGCGCCTTCCTTCATTACCAGGCGCGATGAGGTGAAGTAGTACTTGTGGGTGAAGTCCACCGACTTCTTGCGGTCTTCGTTGATGGTCATGGACGACAGCGCCATGTCGATTTTCTTCACTTTCAGGGAAGGAATCAGACCGTCGAACTCACCTTCGACCCAGACGCACTTGACCTGCATCTGCGCGCAGAGGGCATTGCCGATGTCGTAGTCGAAACCGACGATTTCACCTTTGTCGGTTTTCGACGCGAACGGTGGGTAAGCCGCCTCGATGCCGATGCGCAGGGTTTTCTCGGCGGCAAACAGAGTGCTGCACGCCAACAGGCTCAGGGCCAGACCGGTGATGAGGGGGAATTTCTTCATGTTCGTTCTCTCGCGGGTTGTTGTTGGTTTGGCAAGACAGAAGAAAGAGCAGAAACGGGGGCACGCCTTTTTTGTACTTATAATTCCATACTGGACTTTTATGTATGAGCCGTCAATTGGGGGGAACGCGGATGTGCCGTCCGGTGGTCGGGCGGTGAGTCAGGAAGGTATTGGGTGATGCAGATGGCCTCTTCGCGGGCAAGCCTCGCTCCTACAGGGTTTTGTGTCGTTCACATAATATGCGTATGACACAAAACCCTGTAGGAGCGAGGCTTGCCCGCGAAGGCGTACTCAAAGGCGCCGCAGGGGTTAATGCTTCCAGCGATCCGCCGCCGCATGATCACTGTCACGCCCTTCCACCCAACGCGCGCCTTCACGGGTGTTCTCTTTTTTCCAGAACGGTGCGCGGGTTTTCAGGTAGTCCATGACAAAAGCGCAGGCATCGAACGCGGCCTGGCGGTGGGCGCTGGCGGCGCCGACGAAGACGATCGGCTCACCCGGCTCCAGGGCGCCGATGCGGTGCAGCACTTCCAGCTTGAGCAACGGCCAGCGTTGTTCGGCCTCGATGGCGATCTTGCAGAGGGCCTTTTCGGTCATGCCCGGATAGTGCTCCAGGAACATCCCGGCCACGTCGAGCCCGTCATTGAAGTCGCGCACGTAACCGACAAAACTCACCACCGCACCGACGCCGACATTGGCGGCGTGCATGGCGTTGACTTCCGCCCCCGGATCGAACGCCGTGGACTGCACGCGAATCGCCATGGTTCAGCCCCCGGTCACGGTCGGAAAGAACGCCACTTCATCGCCATCACTTACCGGCTCGTCGAGTTGGCAGAGGTCTTCGTTGCGGGCGCACATCAGGTTCTGCTCGCTCAACACATCGGCGCCGTCACGCTTGGCCAGCAGCGCGCGAACGTCATCGACGGTGGCGAAATCACCTTCAACTTTCACCGAGTCGACACCCAGTGCTTCTCTATAACGAGCGAAAAACTTCACGGTGAGGTTCATGACTGATCCGCCTGGTAATGACCGCTCTTGCCCCCGAGTTTCTCCAGCAACCGCACGCTCTCGATGGTCATGCCACGATCCACGGCCTTGCACATGTCATAAATCGTCAGCGCCGCGACACTGGCTGCGGTCAGCGCTTCCATTTCGACACCGGTCTGCCCGGACAACTTGCAGCTCGCGACGATACGCACGGTGTCGTCGCCTTCGGCACTCAGTTCGACCTTGACGCCGGTGAGCAGCAACGGATGGCACAGAGGAATCAGATCGCTGGTTTTCTTCGCCGCCTGAATGCCGGCGATGCGCGCCACGGCGAACACATCACCCTTGGGGTGACCGCCGCTGACGATCATTTGCAGGGTTTCGGGCAGCATGCGCACCCGCGCTTGAGCGGTGGCTTCACGGAACGTTACGTCTTTTTCAGTGACGTCGACCATGTTGGCGCGACCTTGGGAATCGAGATGAGTCAGCACAGGGTTACTCCTGATCAAGAGCCTCGATTGTAAACCCGTGGGTCAATCTTCTGCACCCGCGATTATCAGGTCACCCAATTCCCTTGTAGGAGCGAGCCTGCTCGCGATGGTGTGTCAGTCGCCCCGGTGTCGACTGACACACCATCGCGAGCAGGCTCGCTCCTACAGGGGGGTTTTGTGTGGGGCATAAAAAACCGGGCGACCCGCGAGGGCCGCCCGGTTTGGGTGAAGGGTTACAGATGCGATTCCGCGTATTCGGCCAGAATCGAACGAGGCACCCCTTGCAGGGTGATGTGCACGCCGTTGGGGAAATCCTTGAAACGTTCAGTCAGGTAGGTCAGCCCGGAGCTGGTCGCGGACAGGTAAGGAGTGTCGATCTGCGCCAGGTTACCCAGGCACACCACTTTGGAACCGGCGCCGGCACGGGTGATGATGGTTTTCATCTGGTGCGGCGTGAGGTTCTGGCATTCGTCGATCAAAATCAGGCTCTGCTGGAAGCTGCGACCCCGGATGTAGTTGAGGGATTTGAACTGCAACGGCACTTTGCTGAGGATGTAATCAACGCTGCCATGGGTGTTTTCGTCATCCATGTGCAAGGCTTCGAGGTTGTCGGTGATAGCGCCCAGCCACGGCTCCATTTTTTCCGCTTCGGTGCCAGGCAGGAAACCGATCTCCTGGTCCAGGCCCTGTACGCTGCGCGTCGCGATGATCCGGCGATAGCGCTTGCTGACCATGGTCTGCTCGATTGCCGCCGCCAGTGCCAGGATGGTTTTGCCGGAACCGGCCGCACCCGACAGGTTGACCAGGTGAATATCCGGATCAAGCAAGGCGTACAGCGCCAGGCTCTGATAGATGTCACGCGGTTTCAGGCCCCAGGCTTCCTGGTGCAACAAGGGTTCCTGATGCAGGTCGAGAATCAGCAGCTTGTCTTCGTCGATCTCCTTGATCCAGCCGACAAAGCCCTGCTCATCGATGATGAACTCGTTGATGTGCACCGCCGGCAGGTTGTCGGTCAGCTTCACCTGGTGCCAGGTGCGGCCGTGGTCCTGACGGGTTTCGACATTACTCACGCGATCCCAGAAGGAGCCGTCCATGTTGTGATAACCGTTGGGCAACAGCGAAACGTCGTCAACCAGTTGGTCAGTGCTGTAGTCCTCGGCCGCGATCCCGCAGGCACGGGCCTTGAGGCGCATGTTGATGTCTTTGGTGACCAACACCACGGGCAGCTTTGGCGCGCGCGCGTGCAGGTCGATCAACTGGTTGATGATGATGTTGTCGTTCAGGTGCTCGGGAAGAATGATGTTCGGTTCGGCACGTTTGCTCATCAGAATTGACAGCAAACCCTTGGGCCCACTTTTGCCACGCTGGATCGGTACCCCCAGCTCAACGTCTTCAGGGCTGGCTTCGCCCAGGGTCTTGTCGATCAGGCGAATCGCCTGACGGCATTCCGCAGCCACGCTGTGATGCCCGCTCTTGAGCTTGTCCAGCTCCTCAAGCACGGTCATCGGAATCGCGACGTGGTGTTCTTCGAAGTTCAGCAGGGCGTTTGGATCGTGAATCAATACGTTGGTATCGAGTACATAAAGGATTGGCTGGTTGGAGGAAGAACTACGTCCGTGATCATCCATACTCGGTCACCTTTGTGGGAGCCATTCGACGCAATACCTTGGCGGTGCTGCGCCTCGAAGTGACTGCCGAATTCACCTGCGGGGACTCAAGTGAACTGCATCCATAGCTGGGTCTTGGGAGACGCCACCTGTGTTGCAGGTTTCGGCGGTCTGTCTTCGTAATACTCCAAAACATGTGACAGAAAAAAGCACTTTGACGCTTTTTTGAAGTTTATTTTTCAGAGTGACGAATAGCCCTTGGCCTGCAGGCAATGTGCCGTTAAAGTCGGAAGTCCGCCTGCACTGAATTTCCCTCCAAAATCGCCTTAGCACCAATATTTACGGGCTTTCCCGCTTTCAGCGAAACGCATCCTGACAATCTTCCCAACCGATCCCGCTGAGCGCCGTTTGCGTGACAAGCCAGGGCATCGCCGTTTTCACGCCATCCTGTTTAATGTTGAAATTGATCACCCCATGCCGCCACAACAGCATCAGGGTCAACACGCGCTGCGCGCTCTGACTGGCCTTGAGTTTGCCGGCGCCGTCCTGGGCATCGATGTCCCACAGCGCCACTTGCAGGCCCTGGGATCTGAAGAAGCCTTGCGCGTCTGAACGGCGCTGACCATCGGGCGGACGAAACAGCGGCACGTAGTTCTCCGGCAATTTGCTTTTGACCAGTTCGGCGCTGCGCCGCACCGAGTCCTGCCAGTCCTGCCAATAGCTGTGGGAGCGAAACTCCCAGCCTTGCACGCCGATGCACTGCGCCGAGTAAGTGGCCTGCAGGTTGGCGACGGAACGATCGCTCAGACGCGCCTGAATGTCCTTGCCAAGGACGAAAAACGTGCCCGTCATGTTGGCCTTGCGCAGGTATTCGGTGACCCATGCCGTGTTGTCCGGCGCAGCATTGGCGGCGCTGTCGAAGGTCAACAGGAACAGTCGGTCATGCATTTGCTCGCCGTTGCGCTCGTAGTCGCCAAAACGATCGATTTCGCTGCTGGTTTGCGGAAACAGCGCAGCCTTGCGCAATTGCTCGTCGAGGTACTGCGCATGGAACAGCCGGCTCGGCTCGGACCATTTGATGTAGTAGCTGTCGGCGCTGACCTGAAACTTGGCGGCTTGCTGGCGCAAGGTGGCCATGTCCTCCACCAGATAACACCAGGAAGCGTCCTGATCACAACTCTGCTGGGCGAAGTTGTAGTTGGTCAGCAGTCGTTGCCACATGCGCTGGCGCAGATGGTTGACCGAATCCGGATTGATCGTGCGCAGGCCCAGGCGCTGGGCCAGGCTCGCGTCATCCAGCGATTCGCTGGCCAGCAGCACGCGCGCGAACATCAAAATCTCTGCCCGCGAGGCGACATCGAACAGCGTCGGGTTGCTGAGCTGTTCAGGCCAGGTGCTGCGATCGAGCGTCGCCACATCGCCCGGCGCCGCCAGGGCACCGAAACTCAACAGCCACGCCGAAAAAAGAAAAACGATACGCAATGGGATGTCTCCAGAACAAAACCCGCGCGGCACTATAGCTGATCCGGCATTAGCGCCACGATCTCCTGTAGGAGCGAGGCTTGCCCGCGAAGGCGGTGTGTCAGTCGGCATCATCGGTAACTGATACACCGCTTTCGCGGGCAAGTCGGATCGCCGCACCGCTCGCTCCTACAGGGGATCGTGGCCACCGATCATCACCTATGGACTTGATAGCTGGAGTCAACACGGACAACCCCCTAGAATCGCCCCACGATTAAAGGAGACGACTTCATGCTGATGGTGATTTCCCCCGCCAAGACCCTCGATTACGAAACACCGCCGGCCACCCAACGTTTCACCCAGCCGCAATACCTCGACCATTCCCAGGAGCTGATCCTGCAATTGCGCGACCTGACGCCGGCGCAGATCAGCGAGCTGATGCATGTCTCCGACAAGATCGGCGGGCTCAACGCCGCGCGTTTCGGCAGCTGGACGCCGGCGTTCACGCCTGAAAACGCCAAACAGGCCCTGCTGGCGTTCAAGGGTGATGTTTATACCGGTCTCAACGCGCAAACCTTCAGCGAAGCCGATTTCGATTACGCCCAGCAGCATCTGCGCATGCTGTCCGGCCTGTATGGCCTGTTGCGTCCACTGGACCTGATGCAGCCGTACCGTCTGGAAATGGGCACCAAATTGCCCAACGCCCGTGGCAAGGACCTGTATGCCTTCTGGGGCACGCGCATCAGCGAATGGTTGAACGAAGCCCTGGCCGATCAGGGCGATGATGTGCTGCTGAACCTGGCGTCCAACGAGTATTTCTCGGCGGTCAAACGCAGCGCCCTGAATGCCCGCATCATCAATACCGAGTTCAAGGACCTGAAAAACGGTCAGTACAAGATCATCAGCTTCTACGCGAAAAAGGCCCGGGGCATGATGAGCCGCTTCGTCATCGAAGAACGCATCAACGACCCCGCCGCACTCAAGCAGTTTGACGTTCAGGGCTATCGGTACAGTGCCGAGCAGTCTAAACCGGACAACCTGGTGTTCCTGCGCGATCACGCCCCCGAGTAAATGCACCCGGTCGGTGCACGACCGCAAAAGCGTCGTGCACCGCCTTCAAATAGTCAAACAATCCCCCGCCTTTTTCGCCAGTTATTTGGCGCCAATTTTCAATCAATCAAAATCCTAACTTTAGTTTCACTCGACTTTCGTGATTTTTTTCAGTAGTGGCACTAAAAAAAATTATCAGTAGTGGCATAAAACTATCTAATCCAACGACGACCCTATGTATCAAGGGTGAAACAGCCGTTGCTATCAATATGAAAGCAGTGCCATCTTTTTCAATATTTCAAGAAATTTCAGAATTCGCGATGGGTGGACTGGAACTATGTCCAAATGCGTAGCTCATACCACCGGTAACCATTATCTCTGAACATGTACGAGATAACTTACGCAGAGAAGAGATTCACGTAGCGAAGTTGTCACAATAACTTCGGCTACATAATCCCTGATTTGGGCAACATCTGAAGGAAAGGAGATAACGCATCACTACTATCCCCTACACGGCCAAGGCAGCGCCCCTATAAACGTGCTCACCTGAGCACCAAACCGCTTGATTTACGGGCTTTCGGCCTGGCATTGAGCGCGCAAGACCTTTGCACGAAGGACCTCGACCAGAGGACTCGGCTGCATAACAGGGCAAGTCATAATAATAAGGCCTGGTTACGCACACCTTGAGTGCACTTATTTAGACACTCGGAACTTAGTATGCCTGTACACGGCATTGTGGCGCCTGACTGCCGCACTTCCGAGCGCACTACAACTGCTGAACACACTTAATTCCGGCCATGTAATGGCTTGTTGAACACAGTCTTGTTAACGAGAGGTAAATGCGATGCGCATCAGCATATTTGGTTTGGGTTACGTCGGTGCAGTATGTGCCGGTTGCCTGTCTGCACGGGGCCATGACGTCGTTGGCGTCGATGTCGCCAAAGACAAGATCGATATGATCAACGCCGGTAAATCACCGATTGTTGAACCGGGCTTGGGCGAACTGCTGGCCAAGGGTATCGAGACCGGTCGACTGCGCGGTACGACCAACTTCGCGGAAGCGATTCGCGACACCGACCTGTCGATGATCTGCGTCGGCACGCCGAGCAAGAAGAACGGCGACCTGGAACTGAACTACATCGAAGCCGTGTGCCGCGAGATCGGTTTTGTCCTGCGTGACAAGACCACCCGCCACACCATCGTGGTTCGCAGCACCGTTTTGCCGGGCACTGTCGCAAACGTTGTCATCCCGATTCTCGAAGACTGCTCCGGCAAGAAAGCCGGTGTTGATTTCGGTGTGGCGGTGAACCCTGAGTTCCTGCGCGAAAGCACCGCGATCGCCGACTACGACCTGCCACCGATGACCGTCATCGGCGAATTCGACAAGGCGTCCGGCGACGTTCTGCAATCGCTGTACGAAGAACTCGACGCGCCGATCATCCGCAAGGACATCGCCGTTGCCGAGATGATCAAGTACACCTGCAACGTGTGGCACGCCACCAAGGTGACCTTCGCCAACGAGATCGGCAACATCGCCAAGGCGTGCGGCGTCGATGGTCGTGAAGTGATGGAAGTGGTCTGCCAGGACAAGACACTGAACCTGTCCCAGTACTACATGCGCCCTGGTTTCGCCTTCGGCGGTTCGTGCCTGCCCAAAGACGTGCGCGCCCTGACCTACCGCGCCGGCGCCCTGGACGTGGAATCGCCGCTGCTGAACTCGCTGATGCGCAGCAACGAATCCCAGGTGCAGAACGCCTTCGACATCGTTTCCAGCCACGACAAACGCAAAGTCGCCCTGCTGGGCCTGAGCTTCAAGGCCGGCACCGACGACCTGCGCGAAAGCCCGCTGGTTGATCTGGCAGAAATGCTGATCGGCAAAGGCTACGACCTGAGCATCTACGACGCCAACGTCGAATACGCCCGCGTTCACGGTGCGAACAAGGACTACATCGAGTCGAAGATTCCTCACGTCTCGTCCTTGCTCAACTCCGACTTCGACGAAGTGATCAACAACTCCGACGTGATCATCCTCGGCAACCGTGACGAAAAATTCCGCGCCCTTGCGCAGAACGCTCCGCACGGCAAGCAAGTGATCGACCTGGTCGGCTTCATGTCGAAAGCCACCAGCGTGAGTGGCCGCACCGAAGGCATCTGCTGGTAACCCGCCGCGCTCTGTAGGAGCCAGGCTTGCCGGCGAACCAAGCGCCCCGGTGTGTCAGGCAGGCAGCCTTCGCGGGCAAGCCTCGCTCCTACAGTTTTTACGCCTGCCTTAACCCATTCGGGCCTCGCCCGAGATCGAGACGGATGCAGATTATGCACAGGCTAAAGCACGGCCTACTTCAGGCCGCCGGTTGGCTGTTTTACTTAAGTCTTTTGATGGGCATCGCCATGGCGTTGCCTGTGTCCACGTTCGACTCCGAGTCGAAGGACTTCATTTTCCTGATCGGTATCGTCGGTATCTGGCGCTACTCGATGGGTGCCACGCACTTTCTGCGCGGCATGCTGTTTCTGTACGTGGTCTACCCGCACCTGCGGCGCAAAGTGCGCAAGCTGGGTAAAGCGGCAGACCCGTCCCATGTGTTTTTGATGGTCACCAGTTTCCGTATCGACGCGCTGACCACCGCCCAGGTCTACGCCTCGGTGATCCGTGAAGCGATCGACTGCGGCCTGCCGACCACCATGGTCTGCTCCATCGTGGAAATGTCCGATGAGAAGCTGGTGAAAAGCCTGTGGACCAAGATGAATCCACCGGAGCGCGTCAAGCTCGACTTCGTGCGCATTCCCGGCACCGGCAAGCGTGATGGCCTGGCCTACGGTTTCCGCGCCATCTCCCGTCACCTGCCGGACGACCGCGCCGTGGTGGCTGTGATCGATGGCGACACCGTGCTCGCCGAAGGCGTCGTGCTCAAGACCGTGCCGTGGTTCCAGCTGTTCGGCAATGTCGGCGGCCTGACCACCAACGAATTCTGCGAAGTGCGCGGCGGCTACATCATGAGCGAGTGGCACAAGCTGCGTTTCGCCCAGCGCCACATCAACATGTGCTCGATGGCCTTGTCCAAGCGCGTGCTGACCATGACCGGCCGCATGTCGGTGTTCCGCGCCACCGTGGTCACCAACCCGGACTTCATCGCCGATGTGGAAAGCGACTCGCTGCAACACTGGCGCCTGGGCCGCTTCAAGTTCCTCACCGGTGACGACAAGTCGAGCTGGTTCAGCCTGATGCGCCTGGGCTACGACACGTTCTACGTGCCCGACGCGGCGATCCACACCGTGGAACACCCGCCGGAAAAAAGCTTCATCAAGGCCAGCCGCAAACTGATGTTCCGCTGGTACGGCAATAACCTGCGCCAGAACTCCCGCGCCCTGGGCCTGGGGATGAAGCGCCTCGGCCTGTTCACCTCGGTGGTGCTGTTCGATCAGCGTGTATCGATGTGGACGTCCTTGCTGGGCCTGACCGTCGCGCTCATCGCGTCGTTCAAGTACGGCACCGCGTTCATCCTCGTTTACCTGCTGTGGATCGGCATCACCCGCCTGATCCTGACCCTGCTGCTGTCCTGCTCCGGTCACCGGATCGGCCCGGCTTACCCGGCGATTCTCTATTACAACCAGATCGTCGGCGCGCTGGTGAAAATCTACGTGTTCTTCCGCCTCGACCAACAGTCCTGGACTCGCCAGCCCACTTCCCTGACCCGTGATCTCGCCAGCTTTCAACGTTGGTTCAACACCTGGTCGTCTCGGACCATGACCTTCTCCGCCGGCAGCATTTTTGTCGCCGTGCTGCTGATGATGGTCTGACCGCCCCCTTATTGAATTAACCAGGAAATCGCCCCTATGAATACCGCCGTCAACGCCAATGTAGTGCATGAATCCGAAGCCCAGCGCCAACACGCCCGAGTGAAAATTCCGGCCAAGCTGCGTTTCTTCGGCCCGGACCGCACGCCGGTTGAAGCCCGGGTCCTCGACCTCTCCGCCGGCGGCCTGGCGTTCAACGCCGGTCAGCTGCCGCTGAAGGTCGGCGACGTGCACAAGGCTCGCCTGCAGTTCGTCATCGATAACCTCGGCCTGGCCATGGACGTAGAGATGCAAGTGCGCTCCTTCGACCGCCAGACCGGCCGTGCCGGTTGCCAATTCCAGAACCTGGAACCGCAAGACATCTCGACCCTGCGCCACCTGATCACTTCGCACCTGGCCGGCGACATCGTCAGCATGGGTGAAGTGCTGGCGACCCTGCAGCGCGACAACTTCACCAAAGCGCGCAAGGTCAAGGATGGCGGCCACGGCATGACCGCGTTCGGTCGCCTGCGTGCCGTGACCTTCAGCCTGGGGATTTTCCTCGTCGGTCTGGCGGCGTTCGGTTTCATTTTCAAATCGGTGTACGGCATGTACTTCGTCAGCCACGCACAGGCCGGTCTGGTCAGTGTGCCCGGCATGAACATCACCATGCCGCGTGACGGCACCGTGCAAAGCCTGATCAAGGCCGACGGCGTTGCCGCCAAAGGCGCGCCACTGGCGACGTTCAGCACCAGCATGCTCGACGTGCTCAAGGGCCATCTTGACGACAATCAGCTGCAACCGGCCAAGGTTGAAGAACTGTTCGGCAAGCAAATGACCGGCACCCTGACCTCGCCATGCGATTGCACCGTGGCCCAGCAATTGGTCGCCGACGGTCAGTACGCCAGCAAGGGCGACGTGATCTTCCAACTGGTGCCGCGTAACAGCGAAGCCAACGTTGAAGCGCGCTTCTCCTATCGCCAGTTCAGCGACGTGCGCCCAGGCACCAACGTCAACTTCCAGATTGCCGGCGAAGACAAGACCCGCACCGGCAAGATCGTCAGCAGCACCAGCCTGAAAAGCGCCGACCTGTCGTCCGACATCCGCGTGCTGATCCAGCCGGACGAACCGCTGGACAGCAAGTTCGCCGGTCGCCCGGTTGAAGTGAACAGCGACCGTGGCCCGAACCTGAACTGGCTGATCGATAAAGCCATGGCTTCCGGTCTTTAAGTCGAGGACATGCCTGTGACGACTCCTACCTTGAACACACCGCAGACCCTGTGGGAGCGAGCCTGCTCGCGATGGGATCAACGCGGTTCAACTGATGCACCGCGCTGCCTGAATCGCCAGCAGGCTGGCTCCCACATTGGAACAGTGTGTGCCTTGGCATTGGCAGTCAGCCTCGCCGGTTGCGCCGGTCTGCCCGACCAGCGTCTGGCCAATGAAGCGCTCAAGCGCGGCGACACCGCGCTGGCTCAGCAGAACTACAAGCAACTGGCCGACCTGGGTTACAGCGAGGCCCAAGTAGGCCTCGCCGATATCCAGGTCGACAGCCGCGACCCCGCTCAGCTCAAGCAGGCCGAGGCGACTTACCGCGCGGCGGCCGACGTTTCGCCGCGAGCGCAGGCTCGCC
Organism: Pseudomonas sp. FW300-N2A2; assembly: GCF_017351735.1. NCBI lineage: Bacteria > Pseudomonadati > Pseudomonadota > Gammaproteobacteria > Pseudomonadales > Pseudomonadaceae > Pseudomonas > Pseudomonas sp. FW300-N2A2. The sequence goes on from NZ_JACNDU010000012.1 coordinate 139,323, forward strand.
TGGGTCGCTTGCTGGTGGCCAAACCCGGCTCCACCGAAGCCGAACAGCACGAAGCTGAAGCCCTGCTGAAAAAGGCTTCGGCCAATGGCGAAGGCAACACGCTGATCCCGCTGGCGATGCTGTACCTGCAATACCCGCACAGTTTCCCCAACGTCAACGCGCAACAGCAGATCAGCCAATGGCGCGCCGAAGGCAAACCGGAAGCCGGCCTGGCCCAGGTGCTGCTCTATCGCACCCAAGGCACCTACGACCAGCACCTGGACGAAGTCGCAACGATCTGCAAAGCGGCGTTGAACACCACCGATATCTGCTACGTCGAGCTGGCCACGGTTTACCAGAAACACGGCAAACCGGAACAGCAAGCCGAGCTGATCAAGCAGATGCAAGCGGCACATACCCGTGGCACCGTTTCCGCTCAACGCGTGGACAGCGTCGCTCGTGTGCTCGGTGATGCAAGCCTGGGCAAGACCGACGAAAAAACCGCTCAGGCGCTGCTCGAAGACATCGCCCCCGCCTACCCCGCTTCGTGGGTCAGCCTGGCGCAATTGCTCTACGACTTCCCGGAACTCGGCGACGTCGACACGATGATGAAGTACCTGGACAACGGCCGCGCCGCTGACCAGCCGCGCGCCGAACTGTTGCTCGGCAAGCTCTACTACGAAGGCAAATGGGTGCCGGCCGACGCGAAAGTCGCCGAAGCACATTTCCAGAAAGCCGTCGGCAAGGAAGTCGCCGCCGATTACTACCTCGGCCAGATCTACCGTCGTGGTTACCTGGGCAAGGTCTATTCGCAGAAGGCACTGGATCACTTGCTGACCGCTGCGCGCAACGGCCAGAACAGCGCCGACTTCGCCATCGCCCAGCTGTTTTCCCAAGGCAAGGGCACCAAGCCCGACCCGCTTAACGCTTATGTCTTCAGCCAATTGGCCAAGGCCCAGAACACCCCGCAGGCCACCGAGCTTGCGCAAACTCTCGAAGCCCAACTGCCGCCTGCCCAGCTGGCCGAGGCCCAACGCCTGTTGAAACAAGAACAGGCCGTTCGTGGTGCCTTGAGCCAGAACACGCTGGAACTGCATGCCCTGCAAGAAGAAGACGGCGAGGAATCCCTATGAAGTTGAATCCATTCATGAAGGCCGGCATCGGCCTGACGTTTGCGCTGATCTGGTCTTGCCCGACCCTGGCGGCAATCACCGAAACCAAGAATTTCGGTCTGGACGTAAAAATCACCGGCCAGTCCGAAGACGACCGTGACCTCGGCACTGCCAGCGGCGGCGACGTCAATGGCGTCGGTCTCGACCTGCGTCCCTGGGTCTACGGCGAAAGCGGCGCGTGGAGCGCCTACGCCATGGGTCAGGCCGTGACGTCCACCGACATCATCGAAACCGACACCTTGCAGCAGTCCGACAGCGACGGCACCCAGACCACCGACAACGGTGATCGCAAGACCAAGAAAAACTACCTGGCGATGCGCGAATTCTGGGTCGGCTACAGCGGCCTGACACCGTATCCGGGCGAGCAGTTGAAGCTCGGTCGTCAGCGCCTGCGCAACGACGACGGCCAATGGCGCGACACCAACATCGAAGCCCTGAACTGGACCTTCGACACCACACTGTTGCGCGCCAACGTCGGCGTCGCCGAACGCTTCAGCGAATACCGCACCGACCTCAAAGAGTTGGCGCCGAAAGACAAGGATCGCTTGCACCTCTACGCCGACGCGGCGTATCAGTGGACACCGGGCAACTGGGTCGGCATTCGCGGTCATCACACCCACGACGACGGCAAGCTCGACTACCCGGAACCGGGCGTGCCCGGCGACTCGCTGGACAAGAAACAGAACGGCGACATCAGCTGGCTCGGCCTCACCGCTGACAGCGACGCCTACAACTACCGCAACACCAACACCGTCAATTACTGGGGCAGCGTCACCGGCATGAGCGGCGACACCGACACGGTGAATCAGCTGAACGCCGACGGCTCCCGCCCGACCGAAGCCAAGCGCGGTGAAGACCTCAACGGCTGGGCCACCGATATCGGCGTGCGCCTGCGCCTCGATCCACAATGGCAAGTGGGTGCAGCCTATGCCCGCGCCAGTGCCGATTACGAACAGAACGGCCTGGAAAGCAACCGCTCGAACTACACCGGTACTCGCTCGCGGGTTCACCGTTTCGGCGAAGCGTTCCGTGGCGAAATGAACAACATGCAGACCGCTACGTTGTTCGGTTCGTGGATGCTCAACGACGAGTACGACGCCAGCGTGATCTACCACAAGTTCTGGCGCGTCGACGGCAACAAGCCGGTCGGCAGCAACGGCATCAACGCCGTCGAGAACGACACCGACCCAACCGGCGCGATTCTCTCCAGCACGTCCCTGCCGCTGGAAGATGGCAACAAAGACCTCGGCCAGGAAATGGACCTTGTGGTCACCAAGTACTTCAAGCAAGGCCTGTTGCCTGCCGCGCTGAGCCAGTCGATCGACGAACCGTCGGCCCTGGTGCGCTTGCGTGGCGGCGTGTTCAAGCCGGGCGATGCCTATGGCAAAGAAGTCGACTCGTACATGCACCGCGCGTTCATCGACGTGATCTGGCGCTTCTGATGCGAACCGCTAAGGGAGTTCCTGACATGAACAGTCCGAAGAGAGGCTCGTTGACCTTGCTGGCCGGCGCGATGCTGCTGGCAAGCTCGGCCGCCTTCGCCAACGTGGAACCGACCAAGCCGGTAACCATGGCCAAGGAACTGCAACAGGCCAAGACCTACACCGTCAGCAGCGCCCCGACCGCGCCGCTGGAACTGGAAAAGCCGACGCTGCCGGACACCGCCGGCTACACCGCCGACGCCATCGCCGCGAAAATCGTGCGCACCAAGGCCGGCAAAATCAGCGTGCGTCGGATGATGCAAGAGAACGCGCTGAAGGACTTCATCGGCGGCGACAACAAGATGGCCGAATGGGTGGTGCGTCAGCACGGTATCCCGCAGGCGATCTTCATCGACGACGGCTACATGAACCTCAAGGACCTGGCGAAGAAGCTGCCCAAGCAGTACTTCAGCGAAACCTCGCCGGGCGTGTTCCTGGCGAAGTTGCCGATTGTGGTCGGTGAGAAAGGCATCCTCGAAATCGACAAACAGACCCAGGAATTGCGCCTGTCCCAAGAGGCCGGTTCATTCCTGGTCAACGACGGCCAGCTGTTTGTGCGCGACACCAAAATCACTGGCTGGCGCGAGAAGGACAACGGCCCGGCGACGTTCAAGTCGCCGAATGAATTCCGTCCGTTCCTGCTGGCCTGGGGCGGCACCCAGACCTACATCGCCAACAGCAAGATGGCCAGTTTCGGCTACGCCAACAGTAAGTCGTATGGCGTGAGTATTTCCCAGTACACGCCGAACATGGCCAAGGTGCTCAAGCGTCCTGAACCGACCGGCTGGATCATCGGTTCCGAGTTCTCGGACATGTGGTACGGCTTCTACTGCTACGAAACCCGCGACTTCGTGGTCAAGGGCAACACCTACAAAGACAACATCGTCTACGGCATCGACCCGCATGACCGTTCGCACGGCCTGATCATCGCCGACAACACCGTTTACGGGACCAAGAAGAAGCACGGGATCATCATTTCCCGTGAGGTCAACGACAGCTTCATCTTCAACAACCGCAGCTACGACAACAAGTTGTCGGGCCTGGTGATCGACCGGAACAGCGTCAACAACATCATTGCCTACAACGAGATCTACAAGAACCACACCGACGGCATCACCCTCTACGAGAGTGCCGACAACCTGCTGTGGGCGAACAAGGTGATCAGCAACCGTCGCCACGGCATCCGCATTCGTAACAGCGTGAACATTCGCCTGTACGAAAACCTGTCCATGGCCAACGGCCTGACCGGCGTCTACGGCCACATCAAGGACCTGAGCGACACCGACCGGGACATCAAGCTCGACCCGTTCGATGCCCAGGTGTCGCTGATCGTTGTCGGCGGTGAACTGGCCGGCAACGGCAGTGGCCCGCTGTCCATCGACTCGCCGCTGAGCGTCGAGCTGTATCGCGTGTCCATGCTTGCCCCGACCAAATCCAGCGGCATCAGCTTCAGCGGGATTCTCGGCGAGCGTCAGGATGAAATTCTCGACCTGCTGGTACGCCAGCAGAAAGCCGTGCTGATCGACCCTGTCGAACGCCAGACCGAAATGCGGGACTGAGGATAATTTTATGCACCCACACTTGATCAAATTACTCAGCCTGTCGGCCCTGACCGCCGGCATTCTCGCGGCCAGCGGCGGCGTTCGTGCAGATGAAGCCAAAGCGCCGACCTTCAGCGCCGAACCGTGCTGCAACCTGTGCCCCGAAGCCCACGACGCGAAGAACTACACCACGCGTTATCAGCAGAACTTCACCACGCTGGTGCAGGCTCAGGGCGACTGGCTGTTCCGTACGCAAGAAGACTTGCGCACCGAATTCGACACCACCCCCGCCGGCTACAAACGCATGAAAGAACTGCACGATGCGTTCAAGAGCAAAGGCGTGGAGCTGGTGATTGTTTACCAACCCACTCGTGGCCTGGTGAACCGCAACAAGCTCAACCCGGAAGACAAGGCCAGGTTCGATTTCGACAAGGCGCTGAGGAACTACAAGACCATGCTCGGCCGTTTCGCCGCCATGGGTTACGTGGTGCCGGACCTGTCGCCGCTGACCAACGAGTCGCTGCCCGACACCCTGCCCGCCCACGACTTCTACTTCCGTGGCGACCAGCACTGGACGCCATATGGCGCCCAGCGCACGGCAAAAATCGTCGGCGAGAAAATCAAGCAACTGCCTGAGTTTGCCGGCATTCCCAAGCGTGAATTCGAGAGCCACAAGTCGGGTCGCATGGGCAAGACCGGAACGTTACACAACATGGCCGGTCAACTCTGTGGCACCAGCTACGCGATCCAGTACATGGATCAATTCACCACCGAGCCAAAAGGCGAAGCAGCGGATGGCGATCTGTTCAGTGACTCCGGCAACCCGGAGATCACCCTGGTCGGCACCAGCCACAGTGGCAAGAACTACAACTTCGCCGGTTTCCTCGAAGAGGCCATCGGCGCCGACATCCTCAACGTGGCGTTCCCCGGCGGTGGCCTGGAAGGTTCGATGCTGCAGTACCTGGGCAGCGAAGAGTTCCAGACCAAGCCACCGAAGATTCTGATCTGGGAATTCTCGCCGCTCTATCGCCTCGACCAGGAAACCATCTACCGCCAGATGATGGCGCTGCTGGACAACGGTTGCGAAGGCAAGGATGCACAGATGTCCGGCAGCACCACGTTGAAACCGGGCAAGAACGAATTGATGGTCAACAGCAAGAACCTGAACCTGCAAAACAGCAGTCACCAGGTCGACATCCGTTTCGCCGATCCGTCGGTGAAAACCCTGCAAGCCACCCTCTGGTACATGAACGGTCGCCACGAGGACATCAAGATCGAAAAACCGGAAACCTCCGACACCGACGGGCGTTTCGCCTTTGAGTTGCGCACGGACGAAGACTGGGCCTCGCAGAATCTGCTGGCCGTCGAAATCCAGGGTCCTGAAGCAGGTGCCGCGCAGCAGAAAGTTGAAGCGAAAATCTGCAAACGCAACGTGTTCCCGAGTGCCGAGCAGCGTACTGCTTCGGTCGGGCAATGAGGCAATCATGCAAACCCGAACTTTGAAAAAGCTACTCGCGCCCTCCCTGCTGACGCTGGCGATGTTCGCCGGCGCCACCCAGGCCGCCGCGCCGCTGCGTCCGCCACAGGGTTACTTCGCGCCGATTGAAAAAGTCAAAACCGGCGACAGCAAAGAAGGCTGTGACGCGATGCCGACGCCGTATACCGGCGCGCTGCAATTTCGCAGCAAATACGAAGGTTCCGACAAGGCCCGTTCGACCCTGAACGAGGTATCGGAAAAAGCCTTCCGCGACACCACGGCCGACATCACCAAGATCGAGCGCGGCACCAGCAAGCGCGTGATGCAGTTCATGCGTGACGGTCGCCCGGAACAGCTCGAATGCACGCTGAACTGGTTGACTGCCTGGGCCAAGGCCGATGCGTTGATGTCCAAAGACTTCAACCACACCGGCAAATCGATGCGCAAATGGGCGTTGGGCAGCATGGCGTCTTCGTACATCCGCCTGAAATTCTCCGACTCGCATCCGTTGGCGAACCATCAGCAAGAGTCGCAGTTGATTGAAGCCTGGTTCAGCAAAATGGCCGATCAGGTGGTCAGCGATTGGGACAACCTGCCGCTGGAACAAACCAACAACCACTCGTACTGGGCAGCGTGGTCGGTGATGGCAACGTCCGTCGCCACCAACCGCCGCGACCTGTTCGACTGGGCCGTGAAGGAATACAAGGTCGGCGCCAATCAGGTCGACGCCCAAGGCTTCTTGCCCAACGAACTCAAGCGCCAGCAACGCGCCCTCGCCTATCACAACTACGCCCTGCCGCCGCTGGCGATGATCGCCAGTTTCGCTCAGGTCAACGGTGTGGATCTGCGTCAGGAAAACAACGGCGCGCTGAAACGTTTGGGTGATCGGGTGCTCGCCGGGGTTAAAGACCCGGACATCTTCGAGAACAAGAACGGCAAGGAACAGGACATGACCGACCTCAAGGTCGACTCGAAATTCGCCTGGCTCGAACCGTTCTGCACGCTCTACACCTGCTCGCCGGATGTGCTCGAGAAAAAGCACGAGATGCAGCCGTTCAAGACCTTCCGCCTCGGGGGTGACCTGACCAAGGTCTACGACCCGGCGAACGAGAAAGGCAAAGGTTCTTAGAGCCAAACGCCAATCCCCTGTGGGAGCGAGCCTGCTCGCGATGGGATCAACGCGGTTCAACTGATACATCGCGCTGCCTGAATCGCCAGCAGGCTGGCTCCCACATTGGATCAGTGTCAGGCAAGTGTTGAGTGTTTTGCCCCCCCGTTTTTTCGTGGGGGGGTTTGGGGGGGCTGCGGCCCTTGACTGTTGGTTAAACATGGAGAGACCGGGATGGTATTTTCATCCAACGTGTTCCTGTTTTTGTTCCTGCCGATCTTTCTCGGCATGTACTACTTGAGCGGAATACGCTATCGCAACCTACTGCTGCTGATCGCCAGCTATGTGTTCTATGCCTGGTGGCGCGTGGACTTCCTGGCGTTGTTCGCCGCCGTCACGCTGTGGAACTACTGGATCGGCCTCAAAGTCGGCGCCGCAGGCGTTCGGACCAAACCGGCCCAGCGCTGGCTGCTGCTCGGCGTAGCCGTCGACCTGTGCATTCTCGGCTACTTCAAGTACGCCAACTTCGGTGTCGACAGCATCAACGCGATGATGACGTCGGTGGGTCTGTCGCCGTTCATCCTGACCCACGTGCTGTTGCCGATCGGGATCTCGTTCTACATCTTCGAGTCCATCAGCTACATCATCGACGTCTACCGTGGTGACACCCCGGCAACACGCAACCTGATCGACTTTGCGGCGTTCGTGGCGATCTTCCCGCACCTGATTGCCGGCCCGGTATTGCGCTTCCGCGACCTCGCCGACCAGTTCAACAACCGCACCCACACCCTCGACAAGTTCTCCGAGGGCTGCACGCGGTTCATGCAGGGTTTCATCAAGAAGGTCTTCATCGCCGACACCCTCGCGGTGGTGGCCGACCATTGCTTCGCCTTGCAGAACCCGACCACGGGCGATGCCTGGCTCGGCGCGCTGGCGTACACCGCGCAGTTGTATTTCGACTTCTCCGGTTACAGCGACATGGCCATCGGCCTGGGCTTGATGATGGGTTTCCGCTTCATGGAAAACTTCAAGCAGCCGTACATCAGCCAGTCGATCACCGAGTTCTGGCGTCGCTGGCACATCAGCCTGTCCACCTGGCTGCGTGACTACCTGTACATCACGCTGGGCGGTAACCGCAAAGGCACGCTGATGACCTATCGCAACCTGTTCCTGACCATGCTGCTCGGTGGTCTGTGGCACGGCGCGAACATCACCTACATCGTGTGGGGGGCGTGGCACGGCATGTGGCTGGCGATCGAAAAGGCCCTGGGCCTGAACACTTCGCCGCGCAGCATCAACCCGATCCGCTGGGCGCTGACCTTCCTGCTGGTAGTGATGGGCTGGGTGATCTTCCGCGCGGAAAACCTGCACGTCGCCGGTCGTATGTACGGCGCGATGTTCAGCTTCGGCGAGTGGTCGCTGTCGGAACTCAACGAGGCCAACCTCACCGGTCTGCAAGTGGCGACTCTGGTGGTGGCGTACGCAACCCTGGCGTTCTTCGGCATCCGTGACTTCTACAGCAACCAGCCACCGGTCAAGACCAAACCTGCGGTCAACGTCGAGGCCGATGGCCCTGCCGGTGCGACACCAGGAATGATCAAAGCCGTACCGGGCGACAACCCGGCCAGCATCCACCAACCGGGTTACACCGTTGGCGTTGAAGCCACCGTGCAGCCGGCTTACTGGACGGCGGACTGGTCGCGTTACGTGATGCGCACGCTGGTACTGGTGCTGTTCATTGCCTCGATTTTCAAACTCTCGGCGCAAAGCTTCTCGCCGTTCCTTTACTTCCAGTTCTGAGGGATCTGACCATGACCCGCTCATTACGCATCTTCTACATCGCCCTGTTCCTGGTGACCCTGCTGGTCCTGGGCCTGTGGTCGACGCGCAGCTTCTTCGGCTTCAGCACCAACGCCGATGCGACGGTGCTCAATGGCCGCTGGGCCAAGGCTGTCGAAACACACTACGACGACGAGTTCCCGATCAAGCGCCTGGGCACCAACCTCTGGGCTGCGCTGGATTTCAAACTGTTCAACGAAGGTCGTCCGGGCGTCGTACTCGGTCGCGATCAGTGGTTGTACAGCGATGAAGAATTCAACCCGATCGTCAACGAAGAGTTGAACCTGCAAGGCAACTACGCGCTGGTCGAAGGCGTGCGCCAGGAACTGAAAGAGAAAGGCGTGAAACTGGTGATGGCGATCGTGCCGGCCAAGACTCGCCTGTATCCGGAACACCTGGGCGAAGTTAAGCCTTCGAGCATTCACGCCAATCTTTATGAGGACTTCCACGCTCGTCTGGCGGCCAACAAGATCCTCGCACCCGACCTGTACGGCCCCCTGCTGAAGGCCAAGCTCGACGGTCAGCAAGTGTTCCTGCGCACCGACACCCACTGGACCCCGGAAGGCGCGCAAATCGCCGCCCAGACCCTGGCCAAGACCATTGCCGAGAAAACCCCGCTCAGCGGCGAGCCTCAACGCTTCGTCACCGAGCCGGCAGAGAAAGTGACCCACAAGGGTGACCTGCGTTTGTTCCTGCCGCTCGACCCACTGTTCGAAAACCTGATGCCGGCGACCGAGCCGCTGCAGAAGCGCAACACCGTGGTGGCCGACGATCAGGCTGGCGGTGATGACGCGCTGTTCGCCAACACCGAAGTGCCGGTGGCCCTGATCGGCACCAGCTACAGCGCCAACCCGAACTGGAACTTCGTCGGCGCGCTGAAAGAGGCGCTGAACAGCGACGTGGTCAATTACGCCGAAGACGGCCACGGCCCGATTCTGCCGATGCTCAGCTACCTGAAAAGCGATGCCTTCAAGAACAGCCCGCCACAGGTGCTGATCTGGGAGTTTCCTGAACGTTATCTGCCTGTGAACAACGAAATCGGCGACGCCGACCCGCAGTGGGTCGCAGCGCTCAAAGAAGCCGGCGCCCGCCAACAAAACGTAGCCGTAAACACTAAATCCGAGACGCCCGACCGGGCGCAAAACTGAAAGAGAGGTACACCATGACTTTCACTACTACTCCTCGCCGTCTCGCCAAGACCTTTGCTCTGGCCGCAACCTTCAGCGTGCTGTCCATGAACGCCTTCGCCGCCGGTGACTCGGCCCTCTACGGTCCGACTGCGCCTAAAGGCTCGAGCTTCGTACGGGTCTATAACGCCGGTAACGCTGAAGTCAGCGCCACTGTCGGCAGCACCAACCTGAGCGACGTCGCACCGCTGTCCAGCACTGACTTCAGCTTCATGCCGGGCGGCGACTACAGCGCCAAGGTCGGCAGCCAGACCCTGCCGGTGAAACTGGCCGGCGATCACTATTACACCCTGGTCAACAACGCCAGCGGCGCGCCGCAACTGATCGAAGAGCCGCCGTTCAAGAACAAGCAGAAATCCCTGGTTCGCGTACAGAACCTGAGCGACAAGGCCCTGACCCTGAAAACCGCCGACGGCAAGACCGAAGTGGTCCCGTCCGTGGCCGCCAAGGGGCGTGGCGAGCGTGAAATCAACCCGGTCAAAGTCAGCCTGGCGCTATACGATGGCGCCACAAAAGTGGGCGACGTGAAACCGGTTGCCCTGGAACGCGGTGAAGCGGCGGTGCTGTACGTCACCGGCAACGGCAGCAGCCTGTCGCCAGTCTGGGTAAAACGCCCGGTTTCGACGCGCTAACAAATTTACCCGGTTGACCCGTGCCCTGTAGGAGCACGGCTTGCCGGCGAAGAGGCCCTCGAGACCGCCTTCGCTGGCAAGCCATGCTCCTACAAGGGACCGAGATGTCAGTCGGGACACGAAACAAAAACAAGAGTGAAACGACAGAACGCAGTAGCTCTGACCCATACGATTTTCAAGGAGTAACAACATGATTCCGGTGATCTTGTCAGGTGGTAGTGGCTCACGTCTTTGGCCGCTTTCCCGTAAGCAGTTTCCTAAACAATTCCTCGCCCTGACCGGCGAACACACGCTGTTCCAGCAAACCCTGGAACGCCTGGTGTTCGAAGGCATGGACACCCCGATCGTGGTCTGCAACAAAGACCACCGCTTCATCGTCAACGAGCAACTGAGCAACCGCAAGCTGGAAACCCAGCGCATCCTGATGGAACCGTTCGGCCGCAACACCGCGCCGGCCGTGGCCCTGACCGCGATGATGCTGGTCAACGAAGGTCGCGACGAACTGATGCTGGTGCTGCCGGCCGACCACGTACTGGAAGATCAGAAAGCCCTGCAACGCGCCCTCGCCCTTGCCACCGTCGCCGCCGAAAACGGCGAAATGGTGCTGTTCGGCGTCCCGGCGACCAAACCGGAAACCGGTTACGGCTACATCAAGTCGACCAATGACTCGCTGCTGCCGGAAGGCGTCAGCCGCGTCTCGCACTTCGTTGAAAAACCGGACGTGAAACGCGCCACCGAGTTCGTCCAGTCCGGCGGTTACTTCTGGAACAGCGGCATGTTCCTGTTCCGCGCCAGCCGCTTCCTCGAAGAGCTGAAAAAGCACGACCCGGACATCTACGACACCTGCCTGCTGACCCTGGAACGCAGCCAACAGGACGCCGACACCGTCACCATCGACGAAGCCACCTTCGCCTGCTGCCCGGACAATTCCATCGATTACTCGGTAATGGAAAAAACCCAGCGCGCCTGCGTTGTACCGCTGACCGCCGGCTGGAGCGATGTCGGTTGCTGGGCGTCGCTGTGGGAAGTAAATGACAAGGACGTCAACGGAAACGTCACCAAAGGCGATGTGGTCATTCAGGACAGCAAAAACTGCATGATCCATGGCAACGGCAAACTGGTGTCGGTGATCGGCCTGGAAAACATCGTAGTCGTCGAAACCAAGGACGCCATGATGATCGCCCACAAGGACAAGGTCCAAGGCGTGAAACAGATGGTCAACACCCTCAACGAACAGGGCCGCACCGAAACCCAGAACCACTGCGAAGTCTATCGTCCGTGGGGTTCGTATGACTCGGTGGACATGGGCGGGCGCTTCCAGGTCAAGCACATCTCGGTCAAACCGGGCGCGTGCCTGTCACTGCAAATGCACCACCACCGCGCCGAACACTGGATCGTGGTCAGCGGCACCGCTGAAGTGACCTGCGACGAGAACGTGTTCCTGCTGTGCGAGAACCAGTCGACCTACATTCCGATCGCTTCGGTTCACCGTTTGCGCAACCCGGGCAAGATTCCACTTGAGATTATTGAAGTGCAATCGGGCAGCTATCTGGGTGAGGACGATATCGAGCGGTTTGAAGATATCTATGGTCGGTCTACGCCGATTGAGCGTGGGGTTTCGGTGAAAACCATCGCGCAGTAAGTCATCGGTAAAAAGAAGCCCCCATCCAGGTCACTGCGTTCCCTATCCGCAGTGGTTTGGGTGGGGGCTTTTTTATGGAAATCATCGACGTTGCGGGTTCAACCTCGAAAGTGGCAGGTGGGTAGGCTCGGACTTCAATTTTGCCTTGAGTCTTTTCGCCACGTCCAAGTCTCTATTATTTGTTGAGCCAAACAGCACATATTTCAGGTTCGTATTTTTGCCCACCTGGTTCAAACTCCGAACCGTGACGAAGGTTCGCACCCGCTCCAGCACAGGTATAGATTCTCTTCCAGGCAGACCTTCGAAGTGGTGCCTCACCTCGGGTCGAATGAGTGGGTTCAGAATAACGCCACTGACAAACGCCCTGTCTTCACCAGCAGAGCGCTGACTCATCGATATTTTCTGAATGGCCAGGATTTCTCGCTTTCCGTTTTCCGGCTTTGCTTTCATCAATGCAAAAAAGCGAGGCTTGTTCGCTGCTGCCGAAGCATCTGATCCATCAATGCCCTTAGCGAAATCACGCATCCGCCCTGCTTGATTTGAAAGTTCTATCATCGACAGGCCCAACTCCGACTTTCCAGCAGTGGATGCACGATTCGCCAGGTCCAGGTACGTCTTGCGGTAGCCCTCCAACGCTTCAACGATTTCCTGCCCAGTCAAGGCGTACTCCGGATCACCCACTTCGAAAACGCGATATTCTTTGGTTTCTTCGTAGGTTCGCTTCGTCTTGTCATGGCGCTGCAACTGGAGAGACAACAGTCGAGTGTCAAGCAAGTGCTGTTTCCAGCCTTGGGTTGAAAGGTCAAGCTCATGGAACGATGCGTTGAATAATTCGTCACCTGCCAAACCGTTGTAGTCTCGCAACACCATTGGATTGTTTCGAACCATGGCATAGAAATTCAATCCATCAATCGTGCCCGCAGGATCTGGATTCAGCCAACGCTGCAACCACGGCACGTAATACCTGAACCCATAGTAATAAAGCCCCGTCGCGTCCCGTTCCTTACCCGAATACCGCACCGTTTTGTAGCTGACCTGCACCGCCTCACCGTTACTCCACGCCGTGCCGCCAAACGGGTAATACCTTTCCTGGGTGATGACGTTGGCGTGCTGATCCAGCTCCAGCGTGCTCGACCCCAGCCGGTCCGTCAGGCTATAGCGCTGCTGGTCGTTGCTGATCTCGCTCGGTCTTCCCGCCTCCCAGTGCAACACCCGCACGCTGCCGCGCCCGGTCGCCACGTCGATGACATGCAGCACTTCGCCGGTGCCGCTGTGGGTGCGGATTTCCAGGCCGGGCAAATACAGGGTTTCGATGATGTTCGTTTCGGCATTGGTTTGCAGCGAGCGGACTTTGCGTACGCGCAGACCGTCGGCGCCATAAAGGTATCGCTCGCTGTCGTTTTCGGTATCACGCACCACCGGGCGGACTTCACACAATTGATTGCGCGCGTCCCAGCGCAACGTTTGCCCCGGTTGCAGCTTCAGCAGGTTGCCATTGGCATCGAAACTGTCACGGAAGTCTTGTTCAGTCGGCTCGATACCATCGCGCACCGGCAGACAGCGGTTGCTGTGAGCATCGGCGACCAGACGATGGCCGTGGTTTTGCGGGCCGACGTGGGTCAGTTCGAGCAGGTTGTGGCCGGCGTCATAACGGTAGGTTTGGCGGTAG
>NZ_JACNDU010000013.1:0-141495 GCF_017351735.1 Pseudomonas sp. FW300-N2A2
CGTAAGGGCGAAACCATAAGCCGCCGTGACCGAAGAAACGGATATGCCCACACCCAACTTATGGACTCTGAAAGACTTTATTGTGTTTCCGAATATGCACTACACAAAATTTTCACAAAGCCTCCAAGACAATTCGCCCGCGCCAGCCGTGCAGATCAGTAATCAATGGCAATGCCGCGGTTGATCGTGCAACATTTGCGCACCGCGCAAACCCCGGGGCCGAGAACTGGCCAACAGAGGGCAGGGCGCAGCTGTAATTTTGAAACTTCAACTTCCAATGGGTCCTAAAACGACATGGCAATCCCGGACGCCCTGAGTCAGCAGCGAGCTTCTAGTCGCCTGCTGCAACCGACCGTCAAATCGCATCTGGCCTACACGCTGCTGTGTGCCCTGGTCATGATGGTCATGTTCAGCCTGCTGCGCGTCGCGCTGCTGGTCTACAACCGCGAGATGATCCTCGACACCCCGGCCTCGACCTTCTTCGAAGCGTTCGCCAACGGCCTGCGCTTCGACCTGCGCCTGGTGGTCTACCTCAGCATTCCGCTGTTGCTGGCGCTGTTCAGCGCCCGGGCCATGGCGGCCCGCGGGTTCTTCCGTTTCTGGCTGACCATCGCTTCGAGCATCGCGCTGTTCCTCGGCCTGATGGAAATGGACTTCTACCGCGAGTTCCACCAGCGCCTCAACGGCCTGGTCTTCCAGTACGTGAAGGAAGACCCGAAAACCGTAATGAGCATGCTTTGGTACGGATTCCCGGTGGTTCGCTACCTGCTGGCCTGGGGCGTGGGCACGTTGATCCTGACCCTGGCGTTCAAGGGCGCCGACCGCGCGACCCGTCCTCGCGGTCCATTCAGCGGCGGCAGCATCGGCACGCGCCAGATCGCCCCGTGGTATGCGCGCATTGTCGTGTTCGTGGTGTGCCTGCTGGTTTGCGTGGTCGCGGCTCGCGGCACTCTGCGCCAAGGCCCGCCACTGCGTTGGGGTGACGTCTACACCACCGACTCCAACTTCGCCAACCAGCTGGGCCTCAACGGCACATTGTCGCTGGTTGCGGCAGCCAAGAGCCGGATGTCCGAAGATCGCGACAACATCTGGAAAGCCACGCTGCCACAGCCGCAAGCTCAGCAAATCGTGCGTGACATGCTGGTGATGCCGAACGACAAACTGGTGGATGCCGAGACCGCAGCGGTGCGTCGCGATTACACGCCGCCGGCCGACAAGACTCTGCCGATCAAGAACGTCGTCGTGATCCTGATGGAAAGCATGGCCGGTCACTCGGTCGGCGCCCTCGGTGCACCGGGCAACATCACGCCGTACCTCGACAAGCTGTCGAAGGAAGGCCTGCTGTTTGACCGCTTTTTCTCCAACGGCACCCACACCCACCAGGGTATGTTCGCCACCATGGCCTGCTTCCCGAACCTGCCGGGTTTCGAATACCTGATGCAGACCCCGGAAGGCAGTCACAAACTGTCCGGCCTCCCGCAATTGCTCAGCGCCCGCGACTATGACGACGTGTACGTCTACAACGGCGACTTCGCCTGGGATAACCAGTCGGGTTTCTTCAGCAGCCAGGGCATGACCAACTTCATTGGTCGTAACGACTTCGTCAACCCGGTGTTCTCCGATCCGACCTGGGGTGTGTCCGACCAGGACATGTTCGACCGTGGTCTGGTCGAGCTCAAGGCGCGGGAAAACGGCAAGCCGTTCTATGCGTTGCTGCAAACCTTGTCCAACCACACGCCATACGCCTTGCCGACGCCATTGCCGGTCGAGCGCGTGACCGATCGTGGCAGCCTGAACGAGCATTTGACCGCCATGCGTTACGCGGACTGGGCGCTCGGTCAGTTCTTTGAAAAGGCCCGCAAGGAGCCTTACTTCAAGGAAACCCTGTTTGTCATCGTCGGTGACCACGGTTTCGGCAACGAGCGCCAGATCACCGAAATGGACCTGGGCCGTTTCAACGTGCCGATGCTGATGATCGCACCGGGCATCCAGGACAAATTCGGCAAACTTGACCACACGGTAGGCACGCAGATCGACATCGTACCGACCATCATGGGTCGCATCGGTGGCGAAGTGCGTCATCAGTGCTGGGGGCGTGACCTGCTCGACCTGCCGGAAGGCGACACCGGTTTTGGCGTGATCAAACCGTCGGGCAGCGAACAGACCACGGCCATTGTCACGGCGGATCAGATTCTGGTCTTGCCGAAAGAAAAGGAAATGGAGCCGAAGATGTATCAGTACGAACTGGGCGCGACACCTCACGCCGAGATCGTACCGAATGCACCTCGCACTGCCGAGCTGAAACTCAAGCTCGAAGCGTTCCTGCAAACGGCGACCAAGAGCCTGATCGACAACACCGCCGGTGTCGTTGACGGCAAGCCGGACTAAGCGTTGACGCAATAAAAAAGAGGCCCTTCAAGGGCCTCTTTTTTTTGCCTGTCAGATCTTTATATCTTGCCGAGTAACAGCAAAATCAACAGCACCACCAACACCACGCCGATGATACCCGACGGGCCATAACCCCAACTTCTGGAATGAGGGAAGACCGGCAGACCACCTACCAGCAGGAGGATCAGAATAATGATTAGTATTGTGCCCATGTCTATTTCCTTGTCGGAAGTGTTCTGAAATTGCCTGGTGTTAATTGTCAGCTGGACTGCAATAAACCCGAGCTGCTTGTAAATTCCGACTGGTGCACTTGAAAGAAAATTCCAAGTTTTTTTAATGTTTTTCGAAGAAAGGCTTATTTCGTTTTCAGGGGCCTGGTTGATACAGGCGCGCTCACGGTTTGCTCGCGCCATTCAGCAATCTGATGGAGCGTGGGTCGGGCAAGGTCCTTCGCTACACTCGACGCATCTTCCCCGGAACAACAAGGCTGTTTGCTATGCAAAATCGCATGATGATCACTGGCGCGGGCTCGGGCCTGGGTCGCGAAATCGCGCTGCGCTGGGCACGTGAAGGCTGGCAACTGGCTTTGTCGGATGTCAGCGAACCCGGTCTGCAGGAAACCCTGAAACTGGTTCGCGAAGCCGGCGGCGATGGCTTTATCCAGCGTTGCGACGTGCGCGATTACAGTCAGCTGACCGCGTTCGCCCAAGCCTGTGAAGTCAAGCTCGGCGGCATCGATGTCATCGTCAACAACGCCGGTGTCGCCTCGGGCGGGTTCTTCAGCGAGCTGTCCCTGGAAGACTGGGACTGGCAGATCGCGATCAACCTGATGGGCGTGGTCAAGGGTTGCAAGGCGTTCTTGCCGCTGCTGGAAAAAAGCAAAGGCAAGATCATCAACATCGCGTCGATGGCCGCCCTGATGCAAGGCCCGGCGATGAGTAACTACAACGTGGCCAAGGCCGGTGTGGTGGCGTTGTCCGAAAGCCTGCTGATCGAACTGGCGCACCAGGAAGTTGGCGTGCATGTGGTGTGCCCGTCGTTCTTCCAGACCAACCTGCTGGACTCTTTCCGTGGTCCGACACCCGCCATGAAAGCGCAGGTTGGCAAGTTGCTGGAAAGTTCGCCGATTAGTGCGGCCGATATTGCCGACTACATCTATCAGCACGTCGCCGCCGGCGAATTCATGATCCTGCCCCACGAACAGGGCCGTATGGCCTGGGCGCTGAAGCAGAAGAACCCGCAACTGCTCTACGACGAAATGACCCTCATGGCCGATAAAATGCGCGCCAAGGCCAAACAGACCGCAGGCTGAACTTGCCCGCGCACAACGTCGCCGTTAGGGTGGCCGCCATCGGTCATCCTCGCGAGACGTTCGCATGCTCAATTACCTGTGGTTTTTTCTTGCCGCGCTGTTCGAAATCGCCGGCTGCTTTGCCTTCTGGATGTGGTTGCGCCAAGGCAAAAGCGTCTGGTGGGTGGTGCCGGCGCTGCTCAGCCTGACCTTGTTCGCGCTGCTGCTGACCCGTGTCGAGGCGAGCTACGCGGGGCGGGCTTATGCCGCCTACGGTGGCATCTACATCATTGCGTCGATTGGCTGGCTGGCAGTGGTCGAACGGATTCGCCCGCTCGGCTCTGACTGGATCGGCGTGGCGCTGTGTGTGATCGGCGCAAGCGTCATCCTGTTTGGCCCGCGTTTTTCCGCTGCCTGAAGCAAAGCCTCGGTTTGTAAGACGTTTCCTTAGGAGGTGTTCGCCTTGCGCTGTAGGGCGGGACTGTTTTGCCCTCGTCGCATTGAAGGCCCGCCGCGTGCCGGGCATCTTCAGGGTTCGATAACCCTGAAGGACGAATGCCATGCTTGTACTCAGCCGCGTTGTGGGCGAAATGATTTCCATCGGTGACGACATTTCGGTGCGTATTGTCGCCGTCAACGGCAACACGGTGCGCTTCGGCGTCGACGCGCCGCAAAACGTCAATGTGCACCGTGCCGAAGTCTACAAACGCATCCAGGTCAAACTGGCAAAAACCAAAGGGCGATGAAGGCGTCAGTCGAACAGATGCTTGGGCACGTCGTGCTTGAGCATCAACTGGCATTGCTCGCTTTCCGGGTCGAAGACAATCAGCGCCTGACCTTTGGTCAGGGCCTGGCGAACACGCAATACGCGGGTTTCCAGCGGCGTGTCATCGCCGTTGTCGGTGCCGTCACGGGTCACGAAATCCTCGATCAGGCGGGTCAGGGTGTCGACTTCAAGTTGGTCGTGGGGAATCAGCATAGGCACCTCGGCTAAACAATGGCGCGATGCTACGGCGAATGATGGGTGGCGGCTAGTCTGGACCTGATGTGTTGCCTGATAGATCGCCATCGCCGGCAAGCCTCGCTCCTACAGACTTTGCGTCGATCCGAAGTAATGTGATCAACGCGAAACCTGTAGGAGCGAGGCTTGCCCGCGAAGACGTCAGTCCAGTCAATGAAAACTCCGGATCAGCTATCCGACCGCTGCCCCACCAGACTATCCACCGAAGGCACCCGCGTATCGCTTTCCATCTGCGTGTCATGTTCAATCTGATGACTGAAGCGGTCCAGCGAACCCTTGGCCGGTTGCGCATCGCTGGCGAACACCGGCGGGCTGAGGATGTAGGCGCCGAGCAGGCGACTGAGCGCCGCGAGGCTGTCGATGTGGGTGCGTTCGTAGCCGTGAGTCGCGTCGCATCCGAAGGCGAGCAGGGCGGTACGAATGTCATGGCCGGCGGTGACCGCCGAATGGGCATCGCTGAAGTAGTAGCGAAACAAGTCGCGGCGCACCGGCAACTCGTTGTCTCTGGCCAGTCGCAGCAAGTGCCGCGACAAGTGATAGTCATAAGGCCCGCCGGAATCCTGCATCGCCACGCTGACCGCATGTTCGCTGGAGTGCTGGCCGGGCGCGACCGGTGCGATGTCGATACCGACGAATTCGCTGACGTCCCACGGTAACGCCGCCGCTGCACCGCTGCCGGTTTCCTCGGTGATGGTGAACAGCGGATGACAGTCGATCATCAGCTCTTCGCCACTGTCGACAATCGCTTTGAGTGCCGCCAGCAGCGCAGCAACGCCGGCCTTGTCGTCGAGGTGCCGGGCGCTGATGTGGCCGCTTTCGGTGAACTCCGGCAACGGGTCGAACGCGACGAAATCGCCGACGCTGATCCCCAGGGAATCGCAATCGGCGCGGGTCGCGCAGTACGCGTCGAGGCGCAGTTCGATGTGATCCCAGCTGATCGGCATCTCGTCCACCGCCGTGTTGAACGCATGCCCGGACGCCATCAGCGGCAACACGCTGCCACGGATCACGCCGTTGTCGGTAAACAGGCTGACGCGGCTGCCCTCGGCGAATCGGCTGGACCAGCAGCCGACTGGCGCCAGGGTCAGGCGACCGTTGTCTTTCACTGCGCGAACGGCGGCGCCGATGGTGTCGAGGTGGGCGGAAACGGCGCGGTCGGGGCTGTTTTTCTTGCCTTTAAGCGTGGCGCGGATGGTGCCGCGGCGAGTCATCTCGAAAGGAATGCCCAGCTCTTCAAGCCGCTCGGCGACGTAACGCACGATGGTGTCGGTGAAACCGGTCGGGCTCGGAATGGCGAGCATTTCCAGGAGGACTTTTTGCAGGTAGTTGAGGTCGGGTTCCGGGATTTTATGGGTCATGGAAACTCCTGATGAGTTGAGCGCATCGATGGTTTCGATGAGGGTAATTTGCGGTGTCTGTGAGGCCGTCTTCGCGGGCAAGCCTCGCTCCTACAGGGAATAGCGTCGTGCGCGATATTCCAAACGACGCAAAACCTGTAGGAGCGAGGCTTGCCCGCGAAGGGGCCGGTTCAGGCACCACATCACTAAGAGACCGCCGGCTGACTATGCGGAAACAACAGATCCACAAACCGCTCGGCCGTCGGCTGCGGCTCATGGTTGGCCAGGCCGGCGCGTTCATTGGCTTCGATAAACACGTATTGCGCCTGATCCGCCGCAGGCACCATCAGGTCGAGCCCGACCATCGGAATGTCCAGCGCCCGCGCCGCGCGCACGGCGGCCTCCGCCAGCGTGGGATGCAGGATCGCCGTGACATCTTCAAGCACACCGCCGGTATGAAGATTCGCCGTACGCCGTACGAACAAATGTTCACCCGCCGGCAGAATGCTGCTGTAGTCGTAACCCGCTGCCTGCAACGTGCGTTCGGTCTCGTGGTCCCGCGGGATTTTGCTTTCACCGCTGGTGGCCGCTTGCCGCCGCCGACTCTGGGCGTCAATCAGCGCACCGATGGAATGCTGCCCGTCGCCCACCACTTCGGCCGGTCGGCGAATCGCCGCCGCCACCACCTCAAACCCGATCACCAGAATCCGCAGGTCGAGGCCTTCGTGAAAGCTTTCCAGCAGCACGCGGCTGTCGAACTGACGGGCTGATTCGATGGCTTGCTGGACGTCTTCGATGGTCCGCAGATCCACTGCCACCCCTTGACCCTGTTCGCCATCCAGCGGCTTGACCACCACCCGCTCGTGTTCGTCGAGAAACGCCAGGTTGTCATCGGCGTTGCCCGCCAGTTGCTGGCTCGGCAGATTCAGACCGGCCGCCTTCAACACTTTGTGCGTCAGGCTCTTGTCCTGGCACAGGCTCATGCTGATGGCGCTGGTCAGGTCACTCAGCGACTCGCGGCAACGTACTCGCCGTCCGCCGTGGCTGAGGGTAAACATCCCGGCCTCGGCATCATCGACCTGCACATCAATGCCGCGACGATGGGCTTCCTCGACGATGATCCGCGCGTAGGGGTTGAACTCGGCCTCAGGACCGGGGCCGAGAAACAACGGTTGGTTAATGCCGTTCTTGCGCTTGATCGCAAAGGTCGACAGGTTGCGAAAACCGAGCTTGGCGTAAAGACTTTTCGCCTGGCGATTGTCGTGCAGCACGGACAGGTCCAGGTAACTCAGGCCACGGCTCATGAAGTGTTCGATCAAATGCCGTACCAGCACTTCACCGACGCCGGGCCGCGAACAGTGCGGATCGACCGCCAGGCACCAGAGGCTGCTGCCGTTTTCCGGATCGTTGAACGCCTTGTGATGATTGAGGCCCATGACACTGCCGATGACCGCGCCGCTGTCCTCGTCCTCGGCCAGCCAGTACACCGGGCCGCCCAGATGACGCGGGGTCAGCAGACGGGCGTCGATCGGCAACATGCCACGCGCCTGATACAACTGATTGATCGCCTGCCAGTCGGCATCGCCTTGCGCACGACGAATGCGAAAGCCGCGAAACACGCGGGTTGCCTGTCGGTAATCGCTGAACCACAAGCGCAAGGTGTCCGACGGATCGAGAAACAACTGGGCCGGCTCCAGCCCCAGCACTTGCTGGGGCGCGGCGACATAGAGGGCGATGTCCCGTTCGCCCGGTTGCTCGTTCAACAACTCTTGGGCGAGGCTTGCCGGGTCGGGGAACGTATGGCCGATCAACAACCGGCCCCAGCCGCAATGCACGGCAATCGGCGCGGTTCCCAGTTCACTGCCGTCTTCAGCCAGACGTGCCTGCAAGCGTTCGTAGGAGGGCGCCTGACCGCGCAACAAGCGTTGGCTGTACGCCGTGGCGTGAGGTTTCATCGATCAGATTCCTTGTTCACTGAGCCACAGGTTCAGCGCCGCCAATTGCCACAGCTTCGAGCCGCGCAACGGGGTCAACTGGCCTTGTGGATCGGTCAGCAAACGGTCGAGCATCGCCGGGTTGAACAGGCCACGATCCTGGCTCGGGTCCAGCAGCAATTCGCGCACCCAGTTCAGCGTGTCGCCCTGCAAATGCTTGAGACCCGGCACCGGGAAGTAACCCTTTTTACGGTCGATGACTTCGCTCGGAATCACCAGTCGCGCCGCTTCTTTCAGCACTTGCTTGCCGCCGTCCGGCAGTTTGAATTTGCCCGGCACCCGGGCTGACAATTCCACCAGGCGATAGTCGAGAAACGGCGTGCGTGCCTCCAGGCCCCAGGCCATGGTCATGTTGTCGACGCGTTTGACCGGGTCGTCCACCAGCATCACCGTGCTGTCCAGACGCAAGGCTTTGTCCACCGCCGCATCGGCACCGGGCTGTGCGAAATGTTCCTTCACGAAATCGCCGGCGGCGTCATTCGCGGTCAGCCATTTCGGCTGTACGGTGGCGGCGTAATCCTCGTAGCTGCGATCAAAGAACGCATCGCGGTACGCCGCGTACGGATCGGCCGCGCCATCGACCTGCGGATACCAGTGATAACCGGCGAACAATTCGTCCGCCCCCTGGCCGCTTTGCACCACTTTGCAATGCTTGGCCACTTCGCGGGACAACAGATAGAACGCGATGCAGTCATGGCTGACCATCGGCTCGCTCATCGCGCGGAAGGCGGCGGGCAGTTGCTCGATGATCTCTTGTTCGTCGATGCGCAGTTGATGATGTTGGGTGCCGTAATGCCTGGCGATCAGATCCGAATACTGGAACTCGTCACCGCGCTCGCCGCCGGCATCCTGGAAACCGATGGAGAAGGTCGACAGGTTTTCTACGCCGACCTCCCGCAACAGACCGACGAGCATGCTCGAATCGACGCCGCCCGACAGCAACACGCCGACGTCCACCGCTGCCCGTTGACGAATCGCCACCGCATCGCGGGTGCTGTCGAGTACGCGGTCGCGCCAGTCTTCGAGGGTCAGATTTTTCTCATCCTCGTGTGGGCCGTAGGGCAGGGTCCACCAGGTTTTCTGCTCGGTGGTGCCGTCTGCTTCGATGCGCATCCAGGTGGCGGGCGGCAGCTTTTCGATGCCGGCCAGCAAGGTGCGCGGCGCCGGGACCACCGCGTGGAAGTTCAGATAATGATTGAGCGCCACCGGATCGAGGATCGGATTGATATCGCCGCCCTTGAGCAACGCCGGCAGCGCAGAAGCAAAGCGCAGGCGCTGGCCGGTGCGCGACAGGTACAGCGGCTTCACGCCGAGACGGTCACGGGCGATGAACAGGCGCTTGGCGTCACGCTCCCAGATAGCGAAGGCAAACATGCCGTTGAGCTTGGGCAACAGCGCTTCGCCCCAGGCGTGGTAGCCCTTGAGCAGCACTTCGGTGTCGCCGCCGGAATAGAAGGCGTAACCGAGGGATTCAAGTTCGGTACGCAGTTCGGGGAAGTTGTAGATCGCGCCGTTGAAGGCCAGGGACAGGCCCAGTTGATGGTCGACCATCGGCTGCGCCGAGCCGTCCGACAGGTCCATGATTTTCAGGCGACGATGACCAAGGGCAATCGGCCCCTGGCTGTGAAAGCCCCACGCGTCAGGGCCGCGAGGCGCCAGGTGATGAGTGATTCGTTCAATGGCTGCAAGGTCTGCAGGTTGATGATCAAAGCGTAACTCGCCAGCTAATCCGCACATAAAGTCCTTACCGGTTTTTCCGTTGGGGAGGGTCAATCGATACCGCGCCCAAAAGGCAGGTACTCAGAAACTGACCCGGTGGGATCGTGGGAGTTTTAGATCGATAAGTAATAAAGGTGTTGGGTGCGTGCCAAGGCTTTAAGTGCAAAACCTGGTATGCCCGGTAGCCAGGTGCCTCATTTGCCTCGAATCAATCGGCGCAAGGCGAAGCGGTTCGGATGACACGCCTCGGCCACGGCTCTTGGTAATGGCAGCGGTTCGTTATCCAGCCACGCGGCGAGCAATTCGCCTGACAACGGCGCGGTGATCAACCCTCGGGAACCGTGGCCGCTGTTGACATACAAACCGTCCAGCCATGGGCAAGGGATGTCCGGGGTTTGCCGGGCATCCTTGCTCAAGGCGCTGTAGGCGTCGGCGAACGCCTGGCCGTCGGCCAGTGGGCCGACAATCGGCAAGTAATCCGGGCTGGTGCAACGAAACGCTGCGCGGCCTTCAAGTGTTTCAGGTTGCAATGCATTTGCGCCGAGCCGAGCGACCAGGTCTACCGAGATTTCTTCAAGCATTTGCAGATTGCCTGCATGTTCGGCAGCGGTCGGGGTCAGGTCATCGGAGTTGAAATCAAAACTGGCGCCCAGGGTGTGTTCACCCAAACGAGCTGGCGCGACATAACCTTCGGCGCAGACGACGGTGCCCAGCGCCTGGCTTTCAGTCGTCTGTGGCAGGCGAGTGATTTGCCCACGAATGCGTTTGAGTGGCAGCTCGCTGCTATAACTAAAACGCTTGATCTCGGCAGCCCCGGCCAGTACCACCACCGGGGCATCGGCCAGCACGGTTTCGCCATCCAGGGCTTGCCAGTGTCCGTGCGCTCGGCGCAACTCCAGCACATCGTGATGGGGCAGGATCTGTATGTTCGGGTGCGCCGCTTGCCATTGGCACAGGGCGGGCGGGTGCACCCAGCCGCCTTCGGGGTAGAACAGGCCACCCGATTGCAGCGCGATGCCGGCGCGGATTTCGGCCTGCGCTTGATCGAGCGTGTGCAGCAAGTCCTCGGGAAACGCTGCGGCCAACTGCGCCTGACGCTCCGCTTCCTTGGCATTGAAGGCCAGTTGCAGCACGCCGCAGTCGTCCCAGTCGAGACCTCGATGCAACTGCTCAAGCAAGCGGCGGGTGTGGCCGAAGCCGCTGACGATCAATTGCGATAATGCGGTGCCATGGGCGGAAAGCTTGAGGTACAAAACCCCTTGAGGATTGCCCGAGGCTTCCTGCGCCAGTGCCCCGTGACGCTCCAGCAGACTGACTTGCCAACCCCGCGCCGCGAGGCTGGCGGCTGTCGCGCAACCGGCGAGGCCGGCGCCAATCACCAGGGCCCGACGTTCGCCGGTCAGGGGGGCCGGACGCGCAAACCACGGTTTTGCCATGACGGGCTTCGTGACCTCCTCAGGCCAACCGAGAAACACCCCGCGCAGGATTTCCCATTTGTGGCCGATGCCGGGCGTGCGTTTCATCTTGAAGCCTGCGGCATTCAACAGACGACGTACCCAACCGGTGCTGGTGAAGGTGCTGATCGTCGAGCCGGGCGCCGCGAGTCGGGCCAGCTCGACAAACAGTTCGGCGGTCCACATGTCGGGGTTTTTCGCCGGGGCGAAACCGTCGAGAAACCAGGCATCGATCTGCGCGTCCAGCTGTGGCAACTGTTCCAGCACATCGCCGATCAGCAGCGTCAGGGTGATGCGTCCGTGGTCCAGGATCAGGCGCTGGAAACCTTGATGGATCGCCACGTATTGCGCCAACAGTTGATCGGCAAACGGCTTGAGTTCCGGCCACAAGGCCAGCGCCCGCTGCAGGTCGGGCAGGCTCAGCGGGTACTTTTCGACACTGACAAAATGTAACCGCGCACCGGCCACCGCGTGCTGCTCGAACAACTGCCAGGCGCACAGGAAATTCAACCCGGTACCAAAACCGGTCTCGCCAATCACCAGTTTTCCGTCCACCGGCAATGCCGCGAAACGCTCACGCAACGCGTTCTGTTCGAGGAAGACGTAACGGGTTTCGTCCAGCCCGGACAGGTTGGAAAAATACACATCATCGAACACCCGCGAGCGCGGGAGACCTTGGTCGTCCCAGTCGAGCTGGGCGTGGGGCAGTACAGGTTTCATGGCAGGCTCGGCAACGGCAAGGCGACCATTCTAGCCGATCGCCGAGTCGCTGCTTGATCCATGGCAACGTCCAGATCTGGCCAGGCAGTGAAAATGGGATTTCTCCCACGCAGGAGAGGTCAATCCGCTAGTCTTGTTCAATCCTGGAAGGAGCCGCCCCATGTTCGAATCTGCTGAAATCGGTCACGTCATCGACAAAGAAACCTATGAAGCCGAAGTGCCGGCGCTGCGTGAGGCACTGCTCGAAGCACAGTTCGAACTTCAGCAGCAAAAACGCTTTCCGGTGATCATTTTGATCAACGGCATCGAAGGCGCCGGCAAGGGCGAGACCGTGAAGCTGCTCAACGAGTGGATGGACCCGCGCCTGATCGAGGTCCGCACGTTCGATCAGCAGACCGACGAAGAACTGGCGCGACCACCGGCCTGGCGCTACTGGCGGATGCTTCCGGCCAAGGGCCGCATGGGCATCTTCTTTGGTAACTGGTACAGCCAGATGTTGCAGGCCCGGGTTCATGGCGTGATCAAGGAACCCCGGTTCGATCAGAGCATCAACGGTGCCGAACGCCTGGAAAAGATGTTGTGCGACGAAGGCGCGCTGATCTTCAAGTTCTGGTTCCACCTTTCCAAGAAGCAAATGAAGGACCGCCTCAAGGCCCTGGCCGACGACCCGCTGCACAGCTGGCGCATCAGCCCGCTGGACTGGCAGCAATCGGAGACTTACGACAGGTTCGTCAAGTATGGCGAACGCATTCTGCGCCGCACCAGCCGCGACTATGCGCCGTGGCATGTGATCGCCGGGATGGACCCGCGCTATCGGAGCCTGGCGGTCGGCAAGATTCTGCTTGAAGGCCTGCAAGGCGCGTTGAAAAGGCCGAAGATTCACCCGGATAAAGTCAGCGCCGCACCACTGGCCAGCAGTGTCGATCTGGTGAACCTGCTCGACAGCCTCGACCTGAACCAACACCTGGAAAAGGAAGACTACGAAGAACAACTGATCACCGAGCAGGCGCGTTTTTCCGGGTTGATGCGCGACAAACGCATGCGCCGGCACGCCTTGATCGCCGTGTTCGAAGGCAACGACGCGGCCGGCAAGGGCGGGGCGATCCGCCGGGTGGCCGCCGCGCTCGATCCTCGGCAATACAGCATCGTGCCGATTGCTGCGCCCACTGAAGAAGAGCGGGCGCATCCGTACCTGTGGCGATTCTGGCGACATATTCCGGCACGGGACAAATTCACCGTGTTCGACCGTTCCTGGTATGGCCGGGTGCTGGTGGAGCGTATCGAAGGCTTTTGCAGCCCGGCCGACTGGCTACGCGCCTACGGTGAAATCAACGACTTCGAAGAGCAGATCGCCGATGCCGGAGTGATCGTGGTCAAGTTCTGGCTGGCCATCGACAAACAGACGCAACTGGAGCGCTTCGAAGAGCGCGAACAGATCCCCTTCAAGCGCTTCAAAATCACCGAAGACGACTGGCGCAATCGGGATAAGTGGGAGGCCTATCGCGGCGCGGTCGGCGACATGGTCGACCGTACCAGCACCGAAATTTCCCCTTGGACGCTGGTGGAAGCCAACGACAAGCGCTGGGCCCGGGTCAAGGTTTTGCGCACGCTCAACCAGGCGCTGGAAGCGGCGTTCGAAAAGTCCGACAAGCATGAAAAGAAACTGAAAAAGCCCAAGACTTGAGCCGATGGTGACGCATACGCGGGGTGAATGATTGTCGCGACCGGTCACGGCTGGACTTATGCTCGATCCACTCTCAACCGACAACAATAATGAGGTATGCCATGCGTGAAGTGGTGATCGTCGACAGCGTGCGGACCGGCCTGGCCAAGTCCTTTCGCGGCAAGTTCAACCAGACCCGTCCGGACGACATGGCGGCCCACTGCGTCAATGCACTGCTGGCGCGCTCGGGCATCGACCCGGCCAGCGTCGAGGATTGCATCGTCGGCGCCGGCTCCAACGAAGGCGCCCAGGGCTACAACATCGGTCGCAACGTCGCGGTGCTGTCGCGCCTGGGCACCGGCACCGCCGGCATGACCCTCAACCGTTTCTGCTCATCGGGCTTGCAGGCGATTGCCATCGCTGCTAACCAGATCGCTTCGGGCTGCAGCGACATCATCGTCGCCGGTGGTGTCGAATCCATCAGCCTGACCATGAAAAGCGTCAACACCGACAACCTGATCAACCCGCTGCTGAAAGAGCAGGTGCCGGGCATCTACTTCCCCATGGGCCAGACCGCCGAAATCGTTGCGCGTCGTTACAACGTCAGCCGCGAAGAACAGGATCTGTACGCCCTGCAAAGTCAGCAGCGCACCGCTCAGGCGCAGGCCGCCGGGTTGTTCGACGACGAAATCGTGCCAATGGCGGTGAAGTATCGGGTTGAAGACAAGGCCACCGGGCAGGTGCAGATCCTCGATGGCGTCGTTGATCGCGATGACTGCAACCGTCCGGACACGACCCTGGAAAGTCTGGCCGGGTTGAAGCCGGTATTTGCCGAAGACGGTTCGGTGACGGCGGGCAACTCGTCGCAGCTGTCCGACGGTGCGTCCATGACCCTGGTGATGAGCCTGGAGAAAGCGCTGGAACTGGGGTTGAAGCCGAAGGCGTTCTTCCGTGGTTTCACTGTAGCGGGCTGCGAACCGGATGAAATGGGCATCGGCCCGGTGTTTTCGGTGCCGAAGCTGCTCAAGGTCAAGGGTTTGCAGGTGGCCGACATTGACCTGTGGGAACTCAACGAAGCGTTCGCCTCGCAATGCCTGTACAGCCGCAACCGGCTGGGGATCGATAACGAGAAGTACAACGTCAATGGCGGCTCGATTTCCATCGGTCACCCGTTCGGCATGACCGGGTCGCGTCAGGTCGGGCATCTTGTGCGGGAATTGCAGCGACGTAAATTGCGCTACGGCATCGTCACCATGTGCGTGGGTGGCGGGATGGGCGCGACCGGGTTGTTTGAAGCGGTGCGGTAAACCTTAAAGTTTGTGGTGATTATTACATCGCCATCGCCGGCAAGCCGGTCTCGCTCCCACAGGGATCAGGTGTGCGACATTGATCCACTGTGGGAGCGAGCCTGCTCGCGATGAAGGCGCCTCGGTCTATCGACGGGCGCTCAGAACCTGCATCCGCGCGATGTAAGCCTCAATCTCCCGCGCAGCCGCCTCTGGGTTTTCAAACGGCCCCTCCAGGGTGTTTTCCCGGGTGCTGAAATACAACTCTCCATTCACCCGACACATCCGGTCACTGCGAAAGTGCACGGCGGGGGCGTTGTCCTGGGCGCGCATGCCGTACATGGCGGTCTCCTGAAGGGGGCTGCTGTTGGCGGATCCAATGAGCTTATGCATGAACCACTTGCAACGCCTGGCCAGCCGATCAGCGGCACATCGCCAATTTATTGCTGCGACCCGCACAGTTTCATTTGCGTCCGGCAGCCAACTGTCCCTGTGTACCAGGCACCGCTGAGCCTAGAATGACGGCTCTTGCCATCTGGCTTTGAGGTACGCATGCACATTTCATCGGGGCGCTGGGTTTATGGTCTGTTCCTGGCCTTGTTGACTGCGTTTTTGTGGGGAATCCTGCCGATCAAGCTCAAGCAAGTGCTGCTGGTGATGGACCCGGTCACGGTGACCTGGTTTCGCCTGATGGTGTCCGGCGGCTGCCTGTTCATTTACCTGGCAGCGACCCGACGCCTGCCGAGCCGCAAAGTGCTCGGCCCGCGCGGTGGCTGGCTGGTGGTGATGGCGGTGCTCGGTCTGGTGGGCAACTACGTCCTGTACTTGATGGGCTTGAACCTGCTCAGTCCTGGCACGGCGCAATTGGTGGTGCAGATGGGCCCGATCATGTTGCTGATCGCCAGCCTGTTTGTGTTCAAGGAACGCTTCAGCGTGGGGCAGGGGATTGGCCTGCTGGTGTTGCTGATCGGTTTCGGACTGTTTTTCAACCAGCGTCTGGTTGAGTTGTTCACCTCGCTGAGCGACTACACGGCGGGTGTGCTGCTGGTGTTGTTGGCGTCCACGGTCTGGACGTTCTATGCCCTGGGGCAGAAGCAGTTGCTGACGGTGTGGAATTCGTTGCAGGTGATGATGGTGATTTACCTGTTCTGCGGGTTGTTGCTGACCCCGTGGGTACACCCGCTGGAAGCGCTGCAACTGAATCCGCTGCAAGGCTGGCTGTTGCTGGCGTGCTGCATGAACACCCTGATTGCGTATGGCGCATTTGCCGAAGCTCTGGCGCACTGGGAGGCGTCGCGGGTGAGTGCGACGCTGGCGATCACGCCGTTGGTGACGTTCGCGGCGGTGGCCATGGCGGCCTGGTTATGGCCGGAGTATGTGCATGCCGAAACGATCAATGGCCTGGGGTATGGCGGGGCAGTGCTGGTGGTGCTGGGATCGGCGCTGGTGGCGTTGGGGCCTTCGTTGATTGCGGGGCTCAAGGCACGGCGCATACGGATGGCAGCAGGTTAATCTGCGTTATCGTTCATCGCGAGCAGGCTCGCTCCCACAGGAGTACGTGGTCAACTGTGGGAGTGAGCCTGCTCGCGATGGCTGACTAAAGGCCGCCAAAAATCTCAGCCCTTGGCCCCAGCCTCCAGCATATTCTCCGGCCGCACCCACGCATCAAACTGTTCATCGGTCAGATACCCCAACTGCAACGCCGCCTCCCGCAACGTCAGCCCTTCGGCATAGGCCTTCTTGGCAATTTCCGCCGATTTGTCGTAACCGATATGCGGGTTCAGCGCCGTCACCAGCATCAACCCACGCTCCAGATGCTCGGCCATTTTCTCGGCATCCGGCTCCAGGCCGGCAATGCAATGCTGCTGGAAGTTGCTGCAGCCATCGCCCAGCAAGCGGATCGATTGCAGCAGGTTGTGGATGATCACCGGTTTGAACACGTTCAGTTGCAGATGCCCCTGACTCGCGGCGAAGCCGATGGCCACGTCGTTGCCCAACACCTGGCATGCGAGCATCGACAGGGCTTCGCACTGAGTCGGGTTGACCTTGCCGGGCATGATCGAACTGCCGGGTTCGTTGGCCGGCAATTTCACTTCGGCGAAACCGGCACGTGGCCCGGAACCCAGCAAGCGCAGGTCGTTGGCGATTTTCATCAGGGTCACGGCGAGGGTTTTCAGTGCGCCGGACAGCGTGGTCAGCGGCTCATGGCCCGCCAATGCGGCGAATTTGTTCGGTGCAGTGACAAACGGCAGGCCGGAGAGCGCAGCCAGCTCGGAGGCAATCGCTTCGCCAAAACCGTGCGGCGAATTCAGCCCGGTGCCGACGGCGGTGCCGCCCTGGGCCAGTTCACACACATCGGGCAGGGCGCTGCGGATCGCCCGTTCGGCGTAATCCAGTTGCGCGATGTAAGCCGAGAGTTCCTGGCCGAAGGTGATCGGCGTCGCATCCATCATGTGGGTGCGGCCGGTCTTCACCAGCTTCATGTGTCGCGCGGACAGCTCGGCCAGACCGCCCGACAGTTCGCTGATCGCCGGCAGCAAATGGTTTTGCACCGCCTGCGCGGCGGCGATGTGCATCGCGGTGGGGAAGCAGTCGTTGGAGCTCTGCGAGCGGTTGACGTGATCGTTGGGGTGCACCGGCACCTTGCCGCCACGCGGGTTGCCGGCCAGTTCGTTGGCGCGCCCGGCGATCACTTCGTTGACATTCATGTTGCTCTGGGTGCCGCTGCCGGTCTGCCAGACCACCAGCGGGAACTGGTCGTCGTGTTTGCCGTCGAGCACTTCGTCGGCGGCCTGTTCGATCAGCCGGGCGATGTCGGCGGGCAGATCGCCGTTGCGGTCATTGACCCGCGCCGCGGCTTTCTTGATCAGCGCCAGCCCATGCAGCACCGCCAGCGGCATGCGCTCGTTGCCGATGGCGAAGTTAATCAGCGAGCGTTGCGTCTGAGCGCCCCAGTAGGCCTCATCCGGCACTTCCACCTGGCCAAGGCTGTCGGTTTCGATACGGCTCATCATGCACACTCCTGTCAGTCTGATAGCGCAGTTTAGGCCGTGATCGCCGGCCGTGGTTCCATCGGTCAGTATTTTGACCATTCAACCCCTCTAATTCAGGCACGACAAGGCTTGGGGTTGAGCGACACACTTTTTTAGGCGCAGAATGGACGCCCTTGGGGTTTTACCTCGCCTGCTAGAAAAGGAAACTCGATGACTCGTCTTCGTGCCATCTGTACCGCGGTTGCACTGGTTTGCGCCAGCGGCCCTGTTTTTGCCGATACCGCCAGCCACAACGCCAGTGCCGAAGCTTTCCTGACCCTGGCGCACGCTGACAAATTGGGCACTCCGGTGTACATGCAAGTGCAGCAAATGTTCGCTCAGCGCTTTGAACAGACCAAAGCCCCTGAATCGAAAAAAGCCTTGCTGGAAACCTACCAGGCCAAAGCCAACGCCGCTCTGGATCAAGCCATTGGCTGGAACAAGCTGAAGCCGGACATGGTCAAGCTGTACACCTCCAACTTCAGCGAATCCGAGCTGAAAGACCTGGTCGCGTTCTACCAGTCGCCACTGGGCAAGAAAGTCCTGGAAAAAATGCCGCAGCTGACCCAGCAATCGGCCCAGATGACCCAGGCCAAGCTCGAAAGCGCCGTGCCAGTGGTCAACAAGCTGTTGGCTGACATGACCAACGAGCTGGACCCTAAGGCTAACGCCGCTGCACCTGCTGCCAAGAAAAAGCCTTAAGCGGAGTTCGGTATGACCATGCAACAACGCATCGAATCGACGCTGGGCCTGTTACAGCCCGAGCACCTGCAAGTGCTAGATGAAAGCCATATGCACAGTCGTGGGTTGCAGACCCATTACAAGGCCGTGGTGGTCAGCCAGCAGTTCGAAGGGCTCAACCGCGTCAAGCGTCACCAGAAAGTCTACGGCACGCTCGGCGAGCTGATGGGCGAGTTCCATGCGTTGGCGCTGCATACCTACACGCCTGAGGAATGGGCACAGATCGACACGGCTCCGGCCTCGCCGACCTGTGCTGGCGGCTCGCATTGATGTCCCGCCCCCTGTAGGAGCCGGCTCGCCGGCGATGGCGTCCTCGAGATTGCCATCGCCGGCAAGCCGGCTCCTACAGAGGAGCGTTTATTTTTGCTAGAATCCGCAACGCGCCGCTTACCCGGCGCGTTTTTTTTCGCATCCGGTTCACCCCTTACGAGGGTAGCCACCTGGAGAATCACCCATGACACAACAGATTGTCGTGGCGGCACTGTATAAGTTCGTCACCCTGGAAAACTACGTCGACCTGCGCGAGCCGCTGCTGCAGGCCATGGTCGACAACGGCATCAAAGGCACGCTGCTGATCGCCGAAGAAGGCATCAACGGCACCGTGTCCGGCAGCCGTGAAGGCATCGACGGGCTGATGGCCTGGCTCAAGAACGACCCGCGCATGGACGACATCGACCACAAAGAGTCGTACTGCGACGAGCAGCCGTTCTATCGCACCAAAGTCAAACTCAAGAAAGAAATCGTCACCCTCGGCGTCGAAGGCGTGGACCCGAACAAAAAGGTCGGCACCTACGTTGATCCAGAGAACTGGAACGCGCTGATCAGCGATCCGGAAGTACTGTTGATCGACACCCGCAACGATTACGAAGTCTCGATCGGCACCTTCGAAGGCGCCATCGATCCGAAAACCACCAGTTTTCGCGAATTCCCCGACTACATCAAAGCCAACTTCGACCCGGCCGTGCACAAGAAAGTCGCGATGTTCTGCACCGGCGGCATTCGTTGTGAAAAGGCTTCGAGCTACATGCTCAGCCAGGGTTTCGATGAGGTCTACCACCTCAAGGGCGGCATCCTGAAGTACCTCGAAGAGGTGCCGCAGGAAGAAACCAAATGGCAGGGCGACTGCTTCGTGTTCGATAACCGCGTGACCGTTCGTCATGACCTCAGTGAAGGTGACTACGATCAATGTCACGCCTGTCGTACACCGGTTAGTGTTGAAGACCGCGCGTCCGAGCACTATGTGGCCGGCATCAGCTGCCCGCATTGCTGGGATAAGCTGAGCGAGAAGACCCGGCGCAGTGCCATCGATCGGCAGAAGCAGATCGAACTGGCCAAGGCTCGCAACATGCCGCACCCGATCGGCTACAACTACAAGCAAACCCCTTCCGAGGCTTGAACCATGTCTGCACGCCGCCTGCTCTATGTGATGGACCCGATGTGTTCCTGGTGCTGGGGCTTTGCGCCGGTGGCCAATGCGTTGGTCGAGCAGGCGCAGGCGGCGGGTGTGGACGTGCATTTGATTGTGGGCGGTTTGCGCACCGGCAGTGGTTCGGCGCTGGAGCCGACCACCCGGCGCTACATTCTTGAACATTGGCAGGCGGTCACCGAGGCCACCGGTCAACCGTTCAAGATCGAAGGCGCATTGCCCGACGGCTTTGTGTACGACACCGAACCGGCCTGTCGGGCGTTGGTGACGGCGCGCAGCCTGGCGCCGGATTGTGCGTGGAAACTGCTTGGTCTGATCCAGCATGCGTTTTACGCAGAAGGGCGCGATGTCACCCACGCCAGTGTGCTGGTGGAACTGGCGGAGCAGGCCGGTTTGCCGCGCATCGAGTTCGCAGCCGCGTTCGACCGCGCCGATCAACATGCCGCGACTGCGGCCGATTTCACTTGGGTGCAGGACCTCGGCATCGCCGGTTTCCCCACCTTGCTGGCAGAGCGTGATGGTCAATTGGCGTTGTTGACCAATGGCTATCAGCCTCTCAGCGTACTGTCACCGCTGCTCGGCCGCTGGCTGGAGCGCGCTGCCTGTGCATGATCTGCCTGACGACGCCCCAACCGCTGCACGTGTCGACCGTCTGAGCTGGGCGGAAATCCGCCGCCTGGCCCTGCATCACAAGAAATCCCTGTGGATCGCCAACGGCGTGGCCGTGCTGGCGACGTTGTGCAGCGTGCCGATTCCCTTGCTCTTGCCCTTGCTGGTGGACGAAGTGCTGCTGGGCCATGGCGACGCAGCACTGAAAGTCATGAACCACGCGCTGCCCGAAGGCTGGCAGAAAGCGGCGGGGTACATCGGCCTGATGCTGCTGGTGACCTTGTTGCTGCGCTGCGGTGCCTTGTTGTTCAACGTGGTGCAGGCCAAGTTGTTCGCGGCACTGGCCAAAGACATCGTGTACCGCATCCGCCTGCGGCTGATCGAGCGCCTCAAGCGCATCTCGCTGGGTGAATACGAAAGCCTGGGCAGCGGCACGGTGACCACGCACCTGGTTACTGACCTGGACACGGTGGACAAATTCGTCGGCGAAACCCTCAGCCGTTTCCTCGTGGCCATGCTGACCCTGATCGGCACCGCGAGCATCCTGATCTGGATGCACTGGAAGCTGGCGCTGCTGATCATGCTGTTCAACCCGCTGGTTATCTATGCCACGGTGCTGCTGGGCAAGCGGGTCAAGCACCTGAAGAAACTCGAGAACGACAGCACCTCGCGATTCACTCAAGCGTTGACCGAAACCCTCGATGCCATCCAGGAAGTGCGCGCCGGCAACCGTCAGGGTTTTTTCCTCGGGCGCCTCGGCCAACGTGCGCGGGAAGTGCGCGATTACGCGGTGAACTCCCAGTGGAAAACCGATGCCTCAAACCGGGCCAGCGGTTTGCTGTTCCAGTTCGGTATCGATATTTTCCGCGCCGCGGCGATGCTCACCGTGTTGTTTTCCGACCTGTCCATCGGCCAGATGCTCGCGGTGTTCAGTTACTTGTGGTTCATGATCGGTCCGGTGGAACAGCTGCTGAATCTGCAATACGCCTACTACGCCGCCGGTGGTGCGCTGTCCCGAATCAATGAGTTGTTGGCAAGGGCCGATGAGCCTGAGTACCCGGGCGGGGTCGATCCGTTCAACGGTCGCGAAACCGTGGGTATCGAAGTCCAGGGATTGAGTTTCGGTTACGGTGACGAACTGGTGTTGAACCAGATGAACCTGTCCATCGCTCCCGGTGAAAAAGTCGCGATTGTCGGCGCCAGCGGCGGCGGCAAAAGTACGTTGGTGCAATTGCTGCTGGGCCTTTACACGCCCCTGGCCGGAACCATTCGCTTCGGCGGTTCGACCCAGCAGGACATCGGCCTGGAAACGGTGCGTGAAAACGTTGCGGTGGTCCTGCAACACCCGGCGCTGTTCAACGACACCATCCGCGCCAACCTGACCATGGGCCGTGAGCGCAGTGACGAAGCCTGCTGGCAGGCGCTGGAAATTGCGCAGCTGCACAACACGGTTCGGGAATTGCCCAACGGCCTGGACAGCATCGTCGGACGCTCCGGCGTGCGCTTGTCCG
Organism: Pseudomonas sp. FW300-N2A2; assembly: GCF_017351735.1. NCBI lineage: Bacteria > Pseudomonadati > Pseudomonadota > Gammaproteobacteria > Pseudomonadales > Pseudomonadaceae > Pseudomonas > Pseudomonas sp. FW300-N2A2. The sequence continues at coordinate 22,193 of NZ_JACNDU010000013.1, forward strand.
GCGGTCAGCGCCAACGCCTGGCGATTGCTCGGATGGTGCTGGCCGAACCGAAAGTGGTGATCCTCGACGAGGCCACTTCAGCGCTGGATGCCGCCACCGAATACAACCTGCACCAGGCGTTGGCGCGGTTCTTGAGCCACCGCACCACGCTGATCATTGCGCACCGATTGTCCGCCGTGAAGCAGGCCGACCGGGTGCTGGTATTCGATGGCGGGCAAATTGCCGAGGATGGCGACCATCAGCAATTGATTGCCGAGGGTGGTTTGTACGCCAAGCTGTACGGGCATTTGCAGCAGCACTGATCAGTGCTGCGCGACTACTTCCAGATCACGTTCAAGGCCTCCGGACTGCCGTCATAACCGAATTGCTTCATGACGATTGAACACGAATCGCAGGGGGCCATGGTGGTGGCGATGGTGATGGACTCAAGCTCCTGAGAGTCTGGATATTTCTGGCGTATGACGCTGATGAGCTTGCTCTCGGTGTCCAGTGACGTAGGGCGTAGGGTGAGTTCGGGGGTGTATTTCTCGATGTCTTTGATCGTGTGCGGAATCGCTTGTAACTTGCCAGAACTGGAGACCTTCAGCGATTTCTCCGGGAAGTTGGCACCGTGATCGATGTTGAAGTAACTCGTACCTTCGTCGATCACCTCTTTCGAGCCTCTGTTTCTCTCAAACAATGGCAGGTAAGCGGTGTCACCCTGTCTGCCGGAAACGCTGACATAAACCTCCCGAATGCCCTGTCTTGTCTTGATTTCAGCGAATGCAACATTGCGCAGTTTGCCCAATTCACTGTTATGAATGGCGCTGATGCGTTGCTGTAGTTCCAACATGACGCCATCGATTCTCAACGCCTTGGGCCCATCCCGAACCGACGATTCCAGGGTGATAACGGTTCTCTGAAACAGTGTATTGAATACTTGCGCTGTCGTTTCACGGACACTTTCCGGAGCATTCCTGGACGCTGACCAGGTCGTTGCGCCATCGGTGGAGTGCCTGACGATCATTCGGGTCGAGTGATCGAACAGCACGGCCTCGCCGGGGCTGGTATCGACCTTGATCAGCCTGAGTGTATCGGGCGGATTGGCATGGCCGCCGATAGGTATGGCGATGTTGTCCATCGCCCTCATGGCGCGCTCAACGAGAGTCACACCGTAAATCCTCGCCATGTTGTTGGCATTCAACGAGCCGGTGTACACCACCATCAACTCGCGCCGCAGTTCGGCGGGCAAGGTTGACGCTTGCTTGAAAGTCAGTGCGTTACGCAGGCTTTGCCCTTTTGCCAGTTCGGCAACGTAAAAATCCCCCGCATCAAGACGTGTGAAAACATACCGTTTCGAACCGTCTACGGAGTCCACGATGACGGCTCCGGAGTGGAAGGTATCGGTCACACCTTTTTCGGTCACGTTGACTTTGACACGCCCGTAAATGCCTTTGCGGAATTCCATCGTCGCGTCGAGTGTTGTGTGAGTGGCCAACGAAACCTTCGTCAGGGGGGCGCCCGCAGTGCCTGGTGTGTAAATGCTGTCGCCAAACCAGGTGGCCCATCCCTTGGTTTCATCGAAGGCGCCAACCGCGGGTGTCGGGGCCGGGTCTCGCTTCACATAGCGAGTCGTGCACACATCTGCTCCCGGGGCGCGTCTCGGTCGGCAAGGTATCGACTTCAGCGAATCACTCGCGTCAATCAAGTCTGCACGGCGTAGCGTGTCACCCTCCAGCCGGTACGGCACGTCATCGATGAACAGCGTGGTTCGGCCGTCCACTTCAAGCACTTCTCGTACGTGGCGTGTCTTGGCTAGCTCCACAACCGATTGCTGGTTGCGGCTTTCCAGGGTGCTGTAGTGCGATTGCCCGGGAGAGAAGTCACTGGCGCGGGTGGTCAACGACGGGCCATAGGGCTTGGAGGACAATGGATCGATCAGGCGCAAGTCGGTCTTGCCAGAGGTGCCGATGTTGCGAATTGGCACATCATCTATGCCTTTGATGCTGGCTAGCTGATCTCCCAGCGTTGCAGGCTTCCAGCGTCCGGCATCACTCAACTGAGGCAAGCTGCGCACGTACTCGTAGTAGCGGATTTTCCCCACGAGTTCGTTAAATTCGAACGTGACGGTTTTATAAATGTATCGCACCGATTTGCCCAAGCCTTTGAGCAGCGCGGGAATAATCTCAAGCGGATTCAACGCTCGCAGTGTCGATACCAGCAGCGTTTTTGTCAGCGTTGAAAATGAAGGGAGCGTTGCGCGTGTGGCCAGTTGGCCCGCGTTACTGATCAGTCTGATCGAACCCGTGGCGAATTTGCCAATGGGGATCACGAACGAAATTACATCGAAAAACAGGCCGACTATTCCCAGGGCGATGCGATTCTTATCGCCTGACATCACGTCTTCGACAGGGCCCCAGAACGGTACAAACAACTTGGCGATCTTGAATATCTTTCTACGTTGAGCTTCTTCGAGTTCAAACCTGGTCTGACCCTTCGCAAAGGTGCGCAACGCTTGCGGGTCAACGAACAGGAGTTCGGTCGCAATGTGTCGGCTGATCGCCAGTGAGCGGCTGGACGACAGGGTCAATGGGGCGCGTTGATGATGCTCCGTGATCTCGGAACTTGCGCTGAAGGCTGGTGGCAGCTGATCGATGATGGCCTCGCAGAAGGCCGTTGCCTTGGGCAGGGTGCCGTTCGAATGCGCATCCCAGTCGAAGGGTAAATGCCTGTCGCGGATGACATCGACATAGGCCCCATTGGAGGTGGTTGCCATCGCCCCGATCCGGGGAATCAACAACGTCGCATCAAAATTTTCGAGGCGACGTATTACCCCGGCTTTCGGGAGAAGTTCGTAAAAAGTGCTGACGGAAACGGCGGCTTCGTCCCCGATGGGCTCGTTTGTTTGAGTCGCTTGCAGGATTACGCCGTTGCGCGCTCTGAGCGGCAACGTAATTTCGGGCGTTTCGTCTTTGGCGGCGACTTTGCGGGTTTCTTTGCGCAGGCTGTAAATCTTGACTTCACCCACCTCCAGCGCCAGGCGGTCGGCATAGGGGAGTGAGGTTAACAGCGTTCTGATCAATGTCTGGTAGGCCGTCGTGATCGTTTCCAGATGCCGCTTGAACGCATCGTCAAACAGCGCAGGGACATCGGGGATTTTGGTAAACGGTGACAGGACTGGCCGAAGGCGGCCTTCCCAGTTGATGCCGGGAACAGGCCATGGCGCTTCGGTTTTGACATACCGATCCTTGTCCATCCTGATCCATTGTTTGCTCAAGGTCTCGCCGTCAGCCTCAGTCACAAACCATTTTTTCTGATCGTCGAACATGCCGGACGCCAAGACATCGGTGAACGAGTAGTACTTGTATTCCTTACCCCTGAGTGGCGGCGGGTCGCGAAAGCCGATCGAAGCCAACTCGTCATGCCTGGCCAGTTCGCGTCCATCGGTATTGAAGGCTTCGCTTCCGAACAGCGTTTGTATTTCAGCCTTGGCGATGGCCAGCCGTTTGGGTGGCTCTTCATTGATTCGGATAACCGCTTGATTGACCTCGTTCGAGTGTTTTTCCAGTTCGGAGCAGGCTCGTTCGATGTCGGCTTGCGTGTAATCCTTGAGGTCTTTTTGCGAAACGAAACCCTGGGTGACAGCCCAATCCAGGGTCGGAAGCAGCCTGGTGAGACTGAGGAGGTTCAATTCTTCCGTGGTTGCCACTTCGGCCCTGTGCATGGGCAAGTTGACCAACTGCTGGAAGCTCAGTCTGTCCAGCAATTCGGGGGAGACGGATTTGACGAAATTGACTCCGTTGAGGAAGTTGACCCAGACAGCCGTGCTCCGGTAAGCAAGATCTGCCGGAATGTCCCGGACACGAAACTCAAATGGGAACCGGGACAAAAACAATCGCGAAATGACCACTGCCTCTTTTTCCGACGATGCCAGTTTTGACGTGAGTAAATGGGATTCAAATGCCTCGCGGATTGCCTGGTAGCTCTTTCCCCAGTTCGAACGACTTCGCCAGTTGTACCCGGCGATCAAATCGCTGGAATCCAGGGTCTGTGCACAAAGCCAATACTGCAGCGCGTTAGCTATCAGTCTGGTGCGGATGTAAGGCGAAGTCTCTTCACCGGTTGTGCCACCATACCAATTCATTGTTGTCAGTAATGTGTTTCCAAGCCTTTGAGCCTCCGCGCTCTGCAGGATTTTTTCGAGATACACACTCGGCATTGCGCGTACTTGTTCAATCGTTGCGGTAGGAAGAATGTCCTTGGCAAGGTAAGTCAGCGGTGAAGTAACGCTCTCCGGCAAAAATTGATTAACCGCATCGACTATTTCGCCGCGGACCTGGCCGCTATGGAGTAACTGCGTATCGACTGGAGTGCCAGGAAATGCTTGTTGGATAGTCGCGAACGTTTCCAGGTCCTTTTCTGTGGGAGGGGACTTCAGATCAAGGGCTTCAAACTCGTCCTCCAGTCTCAAACGATGGGCGGCGATCCTGTCCTGAACGACCTTTATCGTGACCTGAACTATTTGCGGGTCTCTCGACGTCAATGCAATACCGTAAAAGACGCACATTCTTTCTAAGCCAATGGTGCGGTTTGAATTCAACACTCCGCCCAGTAATGCTGCTGCCCGCTCAATCCGCAGTTTCAGCGGCTGCCATTTGGCGTGCTCGGTCAACTCCAACGTGACTTTATGTCCTGTGTTCTTCCAGGCCTGATAGACATACTTGCCCTCCTTGAACGCAACGGACAGATCGCCGTGCTTTATTTCAAGTTTTGTGCACATATCGATGTAATCCCGATCGCGCAGCACTTGCCACAACGCTTTTAATCCATCTGCGCTCACCTTGGTGAGTGGTGAATAAGGTTTTAGTGGCAAGACGGGCCATAGAATGTTTACCGGTGTTTCGCGCAAGGCCGCGAGCAGAAGTTCGTAATCCTCCAGTTGGCCTGCATGTAACTCAGCCTCGGAGGGTGAAGGTGGGTTTGAAGTGTTCAATTGCATGTAATTGCTTCTCTTGATTATCGGTTGATCTGCGCATCGCTCTGGTGCGATGGCGTCGTTGGCCGATTTCAAGCGAAAACAAACAGGAGAGAGCGGTACATAGTTAGGTGATGGCGGCTTTTCTCCAGGAACTGTGTCGCGAGGTGTGTCCGCCTCTCACTGAAAACCGTTATTTACCGGCACTTGCCCATAGAAAGGGCTTCTCGCTTGCCGGGATCGAGAACGCACCCTAGTCTAGCTGTAGCGATCACGTTGGATGATGATCTGGCAGTGCTAAAACAAGGGACCTCATGAATCAAACGCGGACTCTCGGAACGCCACGGTTGCTGGGCATTGTCTGGCCATTTATCGCTGTCGTGCTATTTCAGGCGCTGTTGGGCGGTTTCAGCCTGTATGTTTTGTCGGCGGTGCGCGGCTATGTTGCCGGCGAAAGCCTCTGGTCCAAGGGCCAGAAAGACGCCATCTATTACCTGAATCTCTACGCGGACAGTCGCGACGAGACGATATTCCTCAAATACCAGAACGCCATCGCCGTGCCTCAGGGGGGCCACGAGTTACGTTTGGCGCTGGACCATCAGCCGCCGAACATCGAAGCGGCACGCCAGGCGATCCTCAAGGGGGGCAACCATCCGGATGACGTCTCCAGCCTGATCTGGCTGTACCTCAATTTCCGCCACTTCTCTTACCTTGAGAAAGCCATCGACCTCTGGACGGTAGGGGATGCGTATCTGCTGCGCCTTGATAATGTTGCTCGGGAAATGCATCAGCGCATCACCTCCCGTCAGGCCACCAATGGCGATATCCAGCGCTGGAAAGATCAGATTTTTGCAATCAACGATGAAGTGACGCCGGCGGCGAAGGCCTTCAGCGATGCCCTGGGTGAAGGCTCGCGGGTGATTCTGCGCCTGCTGCTGTTGACGAATCTCGCCACCGCCCTGGGCTTGATTGTCCTGGCCCTGATGCGCACGCACAAATTGCTCAAGCAGCGCCATGCGTTTGCCGACGCCTTGCAGTTGGAGAAGGAGCGCGCGCAGATCACCCTGCAATCGATTGGCGACGCCGTGATCACCACCAATGTCGACGGCGCGATTGCCTACATGAACCCGGCCGCCGAGGCGTTGACGCACTGGAAGGCCGAGCAGGCGACAGGCTTGCCCCTGGCCGCGCTGTTCAATCTGCTGGACGAGAATGCCCAGGCCGACGGCTTTACGTTGATCGAGCACATACTGAGCGGTCAGCTCAGCGGTGGCAGCGAGCATTCCAAATTGATTCAACGGCTGGATGGCAGCACGGTTTCGGTCACGCTGGTCGGTGCGCCGATCCGCAATGCCGGCAAGGTCAGCGGCACCGTGCTGGTGTTGCACGACATGACCCAGGAGCGGCAATACATTGCCAATTTGTCCTGGCAGGCGACCCATGACGCCCTGACCGGGCTGGCCAATCGCCGCGAATTCGAATATCGCCTGGAACAGGTGCTGCACAACCTGACGCGACATCCGGGGCGTCATGCCTTGATGTTTCTCGATCTGGACCAGTTCAAGCTGGTCAACGACACGTGCGGCCACGCGGCGGGGGACGAGTTGTTGCGGCACATCTGCGCGTTGCTGCAATCGGGCTTGCGCGAAGGCGATACCCTGGCCCGCCTGGGCGGCGACGAATTCGGCATCCTGCTGGAGAGTTGCGCGCCGGAAGCCGCGGAGAAAATCGCCGAGGGCCTGCGCCAGACCGTGCAGAACCTGCACTTCGTCTGGAAAGGCCGGCCGTTCGTGACCACCGTGAGCATCGGCCTGGTACACATCAATCAGCACCCGACCACCCTCGAAACGTCGCTGCGCGCCGCCGATATGGCCTGTTACATGGCCAAGGAGAAGGGTCGCAACCGGGTTCAGGTCTATCACGCCGATGACTCGGAACTGTCCCTGCGCTTTGGCGAAATGGCTTGGGTGCAGCGCTTGCACATGGCGCTGGAAGAGGACCGCTTTTGTCTGTATGCCCAGGAAATCGCAGCCTTGGGTCATGTCGAAACAGGCGGCGGGCATATCGAAATCCTGTTGCGCCTGCATGACGAAGCCGGGCGCATGATATTGCCCGACAGTTTTATTCCGGCGGCGGAACGTTATGGGTTGATGACTTCGCTTGATCGTTGGGTTGTACAGAATGTTTTCAAGATCATTGCCCAATGTATATCGGAGAAACACAAAGGGCCGTTGGCGATGTGTGCGATTAATCTGTCAGGCACAACTATAGGAGATGAGGCGTTCCTGGGCTTCCTGCGTCAACAGTTCATTACTTATTCCATACCGCCTGAAATGATTTGTTTTGAAATTACTGAAACCAGTGCTATTTCCAATCTTGGAAGTGCAATTAGATTTATTAATGAACTCAAAGGCTTAGGTTGCCACTTTTCGTTGGATGACTTTTGCGCCGGTATGTCCTCATTCGCCTACTTGAAACATTTGCCTGTAGACTTCCTGAAGATCGACGGGAGTTTCGTAAAGGATATGCTGGACGACCCGATTAACCGCGCCATGGTCGAAGTGATCAATCACATCGGCCATGTAATGGGTAAGCGTACGATTGCCGAGTTTGTTGAAACACCCCAGATTGAACAGGCATTGCTGGAAATCGGGGTGGATTACGCTCAAGGGTATGTGATTGAGCGCCCGCATTTGTTTACCTGCGATAGTTTACAAAGTCGTCCTGCCAGGCCTCAGCCGTTGTTGTTCAAGGCGCCTGGCACGTTCCGTTGAAATCTCTTGCTGATCCTTACAATCACAATCAAAAGGAACCCGACAGTGATCGATACATTCAACAGAACCGGACCCCTCATGGAAGCTGCAAGTTATCCCGCCTGGGCTCAGCAACTGATCCAGGACTGCAGCGAGAGTAAACGCCGGGTTGTCGAACACGAATTGTACAGGCGCATGCGAGATAACAAACTCAGCGCAAAGACCATGCGCAACTACCTTATTGGTGGTTGGCCCGTGGTTGAGCAATTCGCGTTGTATATGGCACAGAACCTCACCAAGACCCGTTTTGCCCGCCATCCCGGCGAGGACATGGCGCGACGATGGTTGATGCGCAACATTCGTGTGGAATTGAACCATGCCGATTACTGGGTGCACTGGAGCCGTGCTCACGGTGTCAGCCTGGAAGAACTGCAGGCGCAAAAGGTGGCCCCTGAACTTCACGCCTTGAGTCATTGGTGCTGGCACACCAGTTCGGCGGACTCGTTGATCGTCGCCATTGCCGCCACCAACTACGCCATTGAAGGCGCGACCGGCGAGTGGTCGGCGCTGGTCTGTTCCAATGGCGTCTACGCGGCATCGTTCCCCGAAGAGGATCGCAAGCGAGCCATGAAGTGGCTGAAGATGCATGCCCAGTACGATGATGCCCATCCGTGGGAAGCGCTGGAAATCATCTGCACGCTGGCGGGGCTGAACCCGAGCAAGTCACTGCAGGCCCAATTGCGCGAGGCCGTGTGCAAAAGCTACGACTACATGTACCTGTTCCTGGAACGGTGCATCCAGCTTGAGCATGTGGAAAAGGCTCCGGTCGCGCGTGGGCGCATGGCATTGGCCGAAAGCTGATCGGTTGGACTCACCATTGAAAAAGCCCGCGCCCTCTATCGATAGAGGGGCGGGCTTTGTCGTATTGGCCGCAAGCCGTCAGGCGCTGACTTTCAGTCCTATCAGCCCGGCAATGATCAAGGTCACGCTGGCCAGCCTGAACAGCGCCATCGATTCACCGAACAGGATGATCCCGGCGATGACCGTGCCGACGGCACCCACGCCGGTCCAGATCGCATAGGCAGTGCCCAGGGGCAATTCCTTCATCGCCAGCCCAAGCAGGCCAAGGCTGATGGCCATCGCGGCAATCGTCAACGCAGTAGGGAGAGGACGGCTGAAACCGTCGGTGTATTTCAGGCCGACAGCCCAGCCCACTTCGAACAGGCCGGCGAAAAACAGAATGATCCAGGACATGAGAGACCTCCATCGATTGACGGGGTCGTCCCCAGATTAATGACTCGATCGAGCCGCGAGGTCGTCCTCGCGTTGCGCAGTATGGTGCCCATCATTAACCCGGGGATCAAGTTTTCCGCTTACTCGGTCACTTGCCGAGTCGCGGTTTCCCGATCTTCTTTCTCGCTCATCCGGCGGAAATACGTCGAGAGCAGCGCCCCGGAAATGTTGTGCCACACACTGAACAACGCGCTCGGCACCGCCGCCAGCGGCGAGAAATGCGCACTGGCCAGCGCGGCGCCCAAACCGGAGTTTTGCATGCCGACCTCCAGCGCCAGGGATTTACGCTGGGCCAGTGGCAACTTGAACAGCCGTCCGGTGAAGTACCCCAGCAGATAGCCAAAGCTGTTGTGCAGCATCACCACGGCCATGATCAGCAGACCGGACTCGGCGATCTTCGCCTGGCTGGCCGCGACGACAGCCGTGACGATGATCACGATGCTGACAACGGAAACCAGCGGCAGTACGTCCACTGCGTGGCGAACCCGATCACCGAGCACGCGCTGAGCGACCACGCCAAGCACGATCGGCAGCAGCACCACTTGCAGGATCGACCAGAACAATTCCATGAAGGACACCGGCAACCAGGCCGATGCGAGCAGCCAGATCAGCGCGGGCGTCAGCAGTGGAGCGAGGAGGGTGGTGACGGCGGCAATGGCCACCGACAGCGCAAGGTCGCCACGGGCCAGCCAGGTCATGACGTTTGATGAGGTGCCGCTTGGGCAGCAACCGACCAGGATGACACCCACGGCGATTTCCGGCGGCAGATGGAACACCTGGCAGAGCAACCACGCCACACCGGGCATGATCACGAAATGTGCAACCACGCCCAGCGCCACACGCCACGGATGGCGAGCGACTTCGGCGAAGTCTTCGAGCTTGAGAGTCAGGCCCATACCGAACATCACCAGGCCCAGGAGCGGCACGATCGCGCCTTTCAGGCCGAGGAACCATGCCGGTTGCAGGAAAGCCACGACGGCGAAAATCAGAACCCAGTAAGCGAAGGTGTTGCCGACAAAGCGACTCAATGCAGCCAGTGCACGCATGGCCTGATCCTTATTTTAAGTAGCACTGCAAAACAAATGTGGGAGCGGGCTTGCTCGCGAAAGCGGTGTTTCAACCAACACATGTGTTGGATGTAAAACCGCTTTCGCGAGCAAGCCCGCTCCCACAGTGGAAAATCACCAGGCTTTAGATTCCCTGCGGCGTCTCTTCACCGCCCAACGCTTCAACCAGCGCCGGGAGGAAGTCGCCGAAAGTCAGCATCATCAGGGTGAAGCTGGCATCCAGCTGGCCGAGGGCTTCTTCGCCGCCGTCCTGTTCCGCCTGATCCTGCAGCAGGTCTTCGAACTTCAGGCGCTTGACCACCATCTTGTCGTCGAGGACGAAGGACAGTTTGTCCTGCCAGGCCAGCGACAGCTGAGTGACCACTTTGCCGGTGCTCAGGTGCAACTGGATTTCTTCGCTGGTCAGGTCCTGACGCTTGCAGCGCACGATGCCGCCGTCTTCGTGGGTGTCGCGCAGCTCGCACTCGTCCAGCACAAAGAAGTCATCGGCGGCTTTCTGGGTGGTGACCCATTCAGTCATGGTGGCGGTCGGGGACATTTTCACAGTCAGCGGACGTACCGGCAGGGTGCCGATCACTTCACGCAGGGTCGACAGCAGGTCTTCGGCACGTTTCGGGCTCGCCGAGTTGACCAGAATCAACCCTTGCTTTGGTGCAATGGCCGCGAAGGTCGACGAACGACGGATAAAGGCGCGTGGCAGGAAGGCCTGGATGATTTCATCCTTGATCTGATCGCGTTCCTTTTTGTAGACCTTGCGCATTTGTTCGGCTTCGATCTCTTCGACCTTTTCCTTAACGGCGTCACGCACGACGCTGCCCGGCAGGATGCGTTCTTCCTTACGGGCGGAGATCAGCAGGAAGTCGCCGCTGACGTGCACCAGTGGTGCATCTTCGCCCTTGCCGAAAGGCGCGACGAAACCGTAGGTGGTCAACTCCTGGCTTGCACATGAACGCGCCAGTTTGGTGGCCAGTGCAGTTTCCAACGCCTCGGCATCAAAAGGCAGATCTTGGGTCAGGCGATAGATAAGCAGGTTTTTGAACCACATGGGGCGAGTCTCTCCTTTATACAAAGTGGGGCATTATTCTCTTCGTGGCGCCATAGGCCAACCCTTCTCTAAGCCTTTGGAAGGCCTGAAAAAATTATTTAAAAAAGTGCTTGCCAGAGGTGAGGTCGCTCCGTAGAATGCGCGCCACACCGAAAGTGAAGGGTGATTAGCTCAGCTGGGAGAGCGTCTGCCTTACAAGCAGAATGTCGGCGGTTCGATCCCGTCATCACCCACCATTCGCTTCAAGTGTTACGCGCAGCGGTAGTTCAGTCGGTTAGAATACCGGCCTGTCACGCCGGGGGTCGCGGGTTCGAGTCCCGTCCGCTGCGCCATATTCGGTAACCTGGAACGCTGAACGCCAGGTCACCACGGAAAAGCCCGCTAACGCGGGTTTTTTTCTGCCTGAAGTTCCTGCTGGATGCGTCGTTTCACCGGTTTTCAGATTTTTTTGAATTATTTATCAATTAAATCAACACGTTATGAAAATCTGTGGCACAATGCGCCCCGCAACGAAGGTAAAGGGTGATTAGCTCAGCTGGGAGAGCGTCTGCCTTACAAGCAGAATGTCGGCGGTTCGATCCCGTCATCACCCACCATTTACTTTCAACGCTACGCGCAGCGGTAGTTCAGTCGGTTAGAATACCGGCCTGTCACGCCGGGGGTCGCGGGTTCGAGTCCCGTCCGCTGCGCCATATTCGGTAACCTGGAACACTGAACGCCAGGTCACCACGGAAAAAGCCCGCTTTAAGCGGGCTTTTTGCTGTCTGGAGTTTGGCTTTATGCCGACTTCCATTAAAAAAGCGACCTTCGGGTCGCTTTTTTCGTTTGTGCCCGCCTACTGTTCGGCGTTTCGGCTGTGTCGGTAATCGCTGACCGCCTCGTAAACAGCTTTGCGCAAGCGGTTGATGCCGCCAATCGGGCGATGGGCCTCAACACCAAACCATGGATTGAACGACTGGTTGTCGCATTGCAGGTTCAACGCTGGCGTGTCGAAGTCCTGGGCGGGCACGTTGATCCGCGCCACTGTCTGGAAAGGCGCGTCGCTTTCCTTCCATTCAACGCTGGTGTCTTCGATCGGCATGTACTTGCCTGCATCTTGCCGCTGGATCTGCAGGACAAAGCAGGCAGGCACCCGATCGGTCGACAGTTGCTGGTTCAGCGCATTGCGCAGAAAGTTCGGCAACTTCTGGTTTTGCGCGGGCAGGGCATAGGTTGGGCAGTTCGTTGGGTCGGGCATGACCCGAAACTTGGCATTGGCCTCGCCGAATTTGTAGGGCGAAACCGAAAAGTATGTCGTCTGGGTCGGGCTCGGTGGTGGCGGAGAAAGCGTCGCCAAGGCAATAAACAGATGACGAACCTGCCAGGTGCGCGGGTCCCAGCCCGGAAAGAACGCCATCACCTTCTTGCCGTCCGCCTGGGCGGCGACATTCTGACGATATTCGGCGACATCGCTGACAAAGAAGTTCGGATGGCTGAACATCACGAAGTCCTGTTCGCCGCGACGCTGTTGATCGCTGAGCAATTGTTTACCCGGCACATCGAGCAGTTTGATCGCCATGCCCCGCGCATCGCGGATGCTGTCGAATTGCGGGTAGGCATTGCCGTTGGACAGGCGCATCGTCGCTTGCCAGGTCTTGCCCGGCTCACTGAACACACCTTGACGCAACTCTGTCGCCAGATCCGGCAACACCTGCACCTCGGCCTTTACGCAGCCATGGGCCTTGGCATGGGCATCACGCAGATAGCGGGTGCTTTCACGGTGTTGATCGACAATCCGCACAGCGGTCTGGATCACGTCCTGGGTCATGGCGGCTTCGCCATCCGGAATCTGCTCCAGTGCCGAGACCGGTCCACGGTGCTGCCAGGCAAACCAGGCAGTGGCCAGCGCCCAGCCAAGCAAGCCGATGCCCAGCAAAACCAGCAGGGTTTTGCCGAGCAGGCGACCCAGCCACAACCAGAACCGGGCAAACATCGGCAAATCTTTCTTGAAGGTGGTCATGATCATGGCAATTGCGCCTCCAGCGGGCCGCCCAGCACTTTCAGGTACTCCAGCAGCGCAAAGCGTTCCTCGGGTTGCAGCAGTCGGCCAATCACCCCGTTGCCGCGTTTACCGGCGCGGAATTCATGGCCGCTGTTGTGGTTGCCGGTAATGCGCGTGTCGAACAGGAATGCATTGGTGAAGGCTTCGGTGCGATAGCCCAGGTGTTTCGGGTCGTACTCGAACGTGCCTTTATAGAAGGTGGCCGCGCGTTCGTCCTGAGGCGAGAGCAATTGATAAATGCTTGGTACCGAGCCGTTGTGCAGGAACGGAGCGGTCGCCCAGACGCCTGACAGCGGCCGAGCCTTGTAGGCGACTTTTTCACGAACGCCGATCGGCAGGCCGAAGCCATCGAGCCGAGGCTTTTCTGCCGCTGTGACCTTGGCCTCCCGGTAAGCCCGGTCCTCGACGAACGCCGTGACGTAGGCCAGCCCCTTGGCCACCGAAAGCTGGCTCAGGTCCAGCGGCTCCTCGGGGGGCGGGTGCAGCTTCACGTCCATCTGTGCCAGTTCGGTCGGGTCCCATTGCAGCGCGGTCAGGTCGAAACGGTGGTTGGCGATGTTGCTCGCCGCCGTCGGATCAGTGCCGATGACGTCGACGGGCAGCATGTGCAACTGCTGCACCCAGCGCTCGCCTTCCTGGATCGTCCGCGGAACGTGGCAACCGGCGCAGTTCTCGGTGAACAGTGCGCGACCTTTGGCGGCCAAAGGTTTGTCGACCGCGCCCAGCAGCTCTTCCGGCCAGGCAGGCGGTTTGAGTCGTTGCAGGGTTTCTTCGATCAGGTGCAAATCGCGCACCCGCACGCTGGACGGATATCGGTAGTCGCCCTTGAGTGGCTGCCCGTTGCTGTCGAAGAAATTCAGCGTGGCGCCTACGCCCAACGCCTCGCCGATGTTGCGGGCCATCGGCTGCTGTGCCGAACCGTTCCACTGCACCCAGTCGAATGTCCACATGTCCCACAGTTGCGGGTAGTCGACCGGCGCATTGGCCACCCGGTAGTTGGCCGGTGAGATCGCGTCGCCGAAACTGGCGTTGGCAATGCGCCCGAACGCGTCGGTGCGGCCAGGGCCTTCCTCGGTCGGGTAGAGCCCTCGATGGGTGTCGTTCCAGGCTACTTTCAAGAACGTATCGAGAGAGGTTTTGAAGTCTTTGCGCAGCTGTTGATGCCGGGCGTCGTATTCCTGGCCCAGCACGTTGCGAGCGAAACGTTCGAATTTCCACGGGTTGTAGTAAGTCGACGTCAGACTGGCGACCAGAGCTTGTCCGAAACTGCCACCGCGCAGTGTCGGAACGCTGGACGGCAAGACGTGTTGCGCCGAACCGCCATCGATGCGGATGGCCTGACCGTTGAAGCGCAATTCGCCGGTGTGGCAGGCGGCGCAGGTAATGTCCAGAAACTGATCCTGGCTGCCGGGGTTTTGATGGCGGGCGAAACCCACGGGCAGGTTGCCGGGGTTGTTCGGCGTGGCTTTCTGGCCGGGATCGACCAGGAAACCGAAGCGCGCAAGGTACTCCGGACTGGCGAATCGCTGTTGCGAAAAGGGCAGCTCGAGCGCGTTGAACCACTCGTAGCGCAAGCCTTTGACCTGAGTGCCCTGGGGCGTGAAGTAGTAGGTCTGGCGGTCGGCCGCGCTCCACTGCTCCAGGTAATGCACTTGTTGTGCTGGCGACCAGTTCGGCAGTTTCGGGTTGGCGACGTAATACAGAATCACGGCGAGGGCGAGGCCCAGCAGTGCAACGATCAGAATCAGAAAGCGATAAAAGAGGCGCAAGTTAAACATCCTTGTCGAGTTGTCGCTCTCTTATGCCTCAGCTGCAATCGTGGGGCAAGTGGCCATTACTTCAGTTGTTGTGGGACGAAGCAGTCGTCCCTGTGGGGCGAAGATGACAGAAGCTTCATCATCCGATTCCGGAAATGCGTTAAAACACCTGAACTTATCAGAAGTTTCCTGCTCTCATGCCGGTAGCCATTGGTCGTGGCCGCCTGATAAGCTCGCGGCTTTACTCGATTGCCCTTTAGGCGCATGAACAAGGAAATAGCATGAAACAGCATCGGTTGGCGGCGGCGGTGGCCCTGGTTAGCCTGGTACTTGCGGGTTGCGACTCGCAGACCAGCGTAGAGCTGAAAACCCCGGCGCAAAAAGCTTCCTACGGGATTGGCCTGAACATGGGCAAGAGCCTGGCTCAGGAAGGCATGGATGATCTGGACTCCAAAGCCGTTGCCCAGGGCATTGAAGATGCCATCGGCAAGAAAGAACAGAAACTGAAGGATGACGAGTTGGTCGAAGCCTTCGCAGCACTGCAGAAGCGTGCTGAAGAACGTATGGCCAAAATGAGTGAAGAGTCGGCAGCCGCCGGCAAGAAATTCCTCGAAGACAACGCCAAGAAAGCCGGTGTCACCACCACGGCTTCGGGCCTGCAGTACGAAGTGGTCAAGAAAGCTGATGGCGCACAGCCTAAGCCGACCGACGTGGTGACTGTTCACTACACCGGCACCCTGACCAACGGCACCGTGTTCGACAGCTCCGTGGAGCGTGGCAGCCCGATCGATCTGCCGGTCAGCGGCGTGATTCCGGGTTGGGTCGAAGGCCTGCAACTGATGCACGTTGGCGAGAAGTACAAACTGTTCATCCCTAGCGAGCTGGCTTACGGTGCCCAAAGCCCAAGCCCGGCGATTCCAGCCAACTCGGTGCTGGTATTCGACCTGGAACTGCTGGCGATCAAGGATCCGGCAAAACAAGACGACGCTGCCAAGTAATTAGCGTTTGTCCTGACAACAACGCCTCGCTTATGCGGGGCGTTGTTGCATCTGGCGTCCGGCAAGGGTAAACAAAGCGAACGGATGTTTCAGGCTGGAGTCATAGCCATTGAGAGCGCCTGCGCTAGCCGCGGCGGAGCGCCAAGTCAATGAAATCTTGGGTTTTTTTATGTGAGTAAAAAACGCCCGATCTGAGTTGAGCCCTTATGAAACGGGGCTTTCAGCCGTGAAATGCAGCTCTGTTCACAAGGTTATCCACAATTTGTGTGGATAACATTTCAGCGGGAGGAATGATGAAAGCACCCTGGAATTTCGCTCGTTTCCTGCCACTGGCCGGACGTCTGCTCGCTCGTGGGCGTTTGCCGACGTTATTGTTCGCGGTAGCCAGCAAAGGTGCCAGCCAGGGCAACCGTTTGGGCAAGCTCAAAGACGACCTGCGCTTGTTGCAGGCGTTGTGCCTGGCTTACTGGCGCGGTGAATACCGGGCCATCAGCCCTAAAGCGCTGATCTCGGTGGTGGCAGGCTTGATGTATTTCCTGAGCCCGGTGGATGCGATTCCGGATTTCATTCCGGTGTTCGGCATGTTCGATGACATCGCCGTGCTCGCCTGGCTGATGAAGGTTCTCGACGACGAGCTCAACGCCTTCCGCGCCTGGCGCAATCGCCAGGTGCCAGAGAAGCTCGCGGTGGTCGAGCGCTTGCCCGATACCCTGGAACAACTTCAACTGCAGGGCCCGAAAAAAACCTGAGTCGATTCAGGATCATCCCTATATTCATACCCCCGCGACCTTGGCCGCTGTTAGGATTACACTTCTAAGGAAAAGCGCCGACTCGCTAAGTGTCGTTGTCCTACGGGGAAGTCATGGATATTCAGATAATCACACGCGAAGGCGAGCCCGAGTATGCGGTTGTTCCGTGGGCTCAGTATCAGGCTCTACTCAAAGCAGCAGGCATCGATCAACAACCGCCGCGCGAGGCCCCTGTGCATCGCGCGGCCACGCCAGACCAGATTCTTCCGGGTCTGGATCAACTACGCAGTTTGCGCGAAGGGAAGGGCATCGCCATTGAGGCGCTGGCCCGCACGGTAGGCATCAGCCCGTCCTATCTGGCCTTGATCGAAAGTGGCGAGCGTCAACCCGACGCTGCAATTCGCCGCAGCCTGGCCTGGGAATTGACGGTGCCAGGGTGGAGGGAAGAATCGTGAGCGTACGCATCAGTCGTCAACATTGGGACGGATTGCTGGGCGAGCTGGATCAGGCGCGCCGCCAGCGTCATTTGCTGACCTACCGCGCGTTGCTTGAGCGCCTGCAATTGCCGACGCCGGCCATGCAAACCTTGACCGCGGCCCTTGAGCACCTGGCCGCACTGGACGCCAAGGCCGAGCAGCCGCTGCGCAGCTCGTTGGTAATCAGCCAGGGCGCCAGTCGCCTGCCGCGCACCGGTTTCTTCGAATGCGTCGAGCGCCTGGGGCGTTTCTCCGGGCCGTCCGATGGTGTCGCCGCCGCCTCGTGGCATGCCTCGGAAGTGGTGCGAGTGTTCGAATACGAGTACCCCGAATCGGCGGAAGCCTGAGTGTTTTTCAAGCTCAAGGCGCGGGCCGGTTACTGGCTGGCTCGCCGGTTGTTTCACTGGTCGTGGTTTGTGCGTCAGCCACGCGGCTGGAGTTGGCTTGAAGGCCAGCTTGCACGCATGGCGAACCTGGGCGATGTCGACGCTCAAAGCTTCTATGGCCACATTCTGGCCTTTCGCGGCGTGGGCCTTGGGGCTCGTGAGGAAGGTGTCCGCTTGCTGCGCCTGGCGGCGTTGGCGGGGGATGGCAAGGCGGCGTATCAGGTGGGGGTGATCAGTCTGGCCGGGACGGCGAGCAAGGCACCGGATCCGGATGAGGCCGCCCGGTTTTGGGCGATGGCTGCCAAGGCCGGACATCCGTTGGCTGAGATCAAATTGAAAGAGTTGGCTGCTCGCGGTCCTTTGGATAATTAGTGGCTGATCCGACGCCTTCGCGGGCAAGCCTCGCTCCTACGGGATGTGAACGTTAATAACGACACCCATCCCGTAGGAGCGAGGCTTGCCCGCGAAGGCGTCAGCCCCATCACCGCTGCCCAACCAGCAATTCATCCTCTCGCTTGGGCGCCGTCAGACTATCAATCACATGCACGCTATACCCCGGCACATTCTTCGCGTGGTGTTTAGCCTGCGACGCCATCTCCGCCAACTGGCTCGCATCGAGTTGTCCACAGGCCTGTGGATGCAAATGCACCACGCCGATCGACAGCGATAACAACGGAAATTCCTGGCGCACGCCCTGGCGATTCGGGGCGATGAAGCAGCCGGCTTCCAGGTGTTCGCTGCGGTAGAAGCGCCGGCATTGGCTCTGGAAATCATCGAGCAGCTGGTTCAAACGTTTGCGCCAGTCTTCCGGCCCGAGCACCAGCAGGAAATCATCACCGCCGATATGGCCGACAAAGTCGCGGGACGGGTCGACGCGATCATTCAGACATTGCGCCAG
Source organism: Pseudomonas sp. FW300-N2A2 (assembly GCF_017351735.1). Lineage (NCBI taxonomy): Bacteria > Pseudomonadati > Pseudomonadota > Gammaproteobacteria > Pseudomonadales > Pseudomonadaceae > Pseudomonas > Pseudomonas sp. FW300-N2A2. The sequence goes on from NZ_JACNDU010000013.1 coordinate 40,610, forward strand.
GCACAGCAGGACTTCGTCCCCGCGTCCGTAGCCGTAGATGTCGTTGAAGGGTTTGAAACTGTCGATGTCCACGTAGCAGATCACTGATTCCCTTTGTTGTTGCAGCAGGCGCGTCAGGCATTGCTGGATCGGCACGTTACCCGGCAGCAGGGTCAGTGGGTTGGCGTAACGGGCTTGCTGGATCTTCAGTTCAGTAATCAGCTTCAGTACGTCGATGACCCGACCCAGTCCCAGATAGCCGCCGTTGAGGGTGATGATGAAGTCTTCCTCGATGCGCTGCCGGGCGCGGCTGGTGATCAGGCGACTGACTTGTTGCAGCGACTGGCTCATCTCGACGGCGAGAAAGTCGTCGTTCATCAACCGGCTGATGGGCTTGCGGGCAAAGAGGTCGGTGGCAAACGGTTTGAGCAGGGCGTCCGACAGCGAATGCCGATGGACGATGCCGCAGGGGTGGCCTTGCTCATCGAGCACCGCCAGTGAGTTCAGGTTGGCCTGGCGGCGGAAGGCTTCCAGCACCGTGGCAGTCGGCGTACCCCGCGCGACCGCTGGTTGATCGATCAAAAGAGCACTGAGGTCACTGCCTTCGTCGTTCAGCGCCACCGCAGAGCTGTCCTGTTTGGGCATCAGGTTTCGCGCTTCCCTTGGCGGGTGTTCTTGAGGGCGGCAGAGCAAATAACCCTGGACCAGATCGACGCCCATATCGGTCAACACCGCGAGCTCCTCCGGCAGCTCGATCCCTTCAGCAATCACTTGTGCCCGAGAGGCTTTGGCGATTTGCATGATGGAACCGACAAATTCACGCTTGAGCGCATCCTGATGGATGCCGTCGATGAAGTGCCGATCGATCTTCACATAGTCCGGCCGCAGCTCGGACCACAGGCGCAGGCTCGAATAACCGGCACCCAAATCATCCAGCGCAATGGAAAAGCCCATCGCCCGATAGTGATGCAGCGCGTTTTGCAGCAGCTGGAAATCGTCGGTCGGCGTCTGTTCCGTCAGTTCGATGACCACCTGGCTGGGCGGTATGCCGAAATCCTGCAGCAGTTGCAGGGTCCGACCCGGTTGGTGAGCCGCTTCGAGCAGCGATTCCGGCGACACGTTGAGAAAGAGTTTGCCCGGCAGTTGCTGCTCATTAAAGCGCCGGCAAGCGCTCTCGCGGCAGGCAATTTCCAGCTCGTTCAAACGACCGGCCTGGCGGGCGACGGCAAACAAGGCGATGGGCGAGTGCAGCGGGCTGTTGGATGGGCCACGGCTGAGGGCTTCGTAACCGATGATCTGTCGTTCAGAGAGCGAAATGATTGGCTGGAACAGGCTGTGCAAACCGCTTTGAGTCAATATTGAACTCAACGCACTCAGCTGTTCGGTAGTGGTCATGGCGGTCTCTGGCGAAAAAAAAAGGACTGAGAGCCAAAGCTCTCAGTCCCGTATTTCACGACAGAATGATGACTGTTTGATGACGCTAAGGGGGCGTCAGCATTAAATTGCCATCATCGTGCTTGTAACAACTTAGTGTTTGGCAACCGCGGTGTTGAGTTTCAGGTAGTCCAACAGAATCCGACCGGTTTCGCTCAGGTAGGCATCGTCTTCTGGTTTGACCTTGTCCGGCTCGGCCGCAGCGACATCTTCGTCTTCTTTCTTCAGCTCTTTGAGCGGCTCTTCGCCCTTGGCCTTGCGACGGATGTTTTCCATCGCAAGCTGCTTGGCTTCGATATCCGCGTGTTGGGCACGACGCTCGGCTTCATTGAGGCTGACGGTTTTTTCCGACATCAGTTTCTGCGCCAGGGCCAGTTTGTCGCGGATGAACACGAACTCCGCGTCTTTGGCCGAACGTACGTCATGCTCGGACTTGAGCTGCGAAATGTATGGCTTGAACGGGTCGACCGCAGGCTTGATGGCCGCGCGGATGGTGTCCCACGGCATGGCTTCCGGCAGGGCGCTCTCGCCGATTTCCTTGGTGTCGATGATCGACGGGTAATCGATGTCCGGCAGTACGCCCTGATGCTGGGTGCTCTGGCCGGAAACCCGGTAGAACTTGGCCAGGGTCAGTTTCAGTTCGCCATGGTTCAGCGGCTGAATGGTCTGCACGGTGCCTTTGCCGAAGGTCTGGCCGCCAATGATCAGTGCGCGGTGGTAGTCCTGCATCGCGCCGGCGAAAATCTCCGAAGCCGAGGCGGACAGGCGGTTGACCAGCAACGCCATCGGGCCTTTGTAGAAGGCGCCCGGGTTTTCATCTTCGAGTACATCGACCCGGCCATCGGCGTTACGCACGAGCACGGTCGGGCCTTTGTCGATGAACAGGCTGGTCAGCTCGGTGGCTTCCTGCAAGGAGCCGCCGCCGTTGTTGCGCAGGTCGATGACCACGCCGTCGACTTTCTCTTTCTGCAACTCGGTCAGCAGTTTCTTGACGTCGCGAGTGGTGCTCTTGTAGTCCGGATCGCCGGCACGGAAAGCCTTGAAGTCGAGGTAGAAGGCCGGAATCTCGATGACGCCGAGCTTGTAGTCCTTGCCATCCTGTTTCAGGTTGAGGACTGACTTCTTCACGGCCTGGTCTTCAAGCTTCACCGCTTCGCGGGTGATCGGCACGATCTTGGAGGTCTGGTCGTTCGGCGCATTGCTGGCCGGAATCACTTCCAGGCGCACCACGGTACCTTTCGGACCACGGATCAGCTTGACCACTTCGTCCAGGCGCCAGCCGACCACGTCGACCATCTCTTTGTTGCCCTGGGCAACGCCGATGATCTTGTCGGCCGGTGCGACCTGCTTGGTCTTGTCGGCAGGGCCAGCCGGCACCAGACGCACGACTTTCACCTGATCGTTGTCGCTCTGCAGCACAGCGCCGATGCCTTCGAGGGACAGGCTCATGTTGATGTCGAAGTTTTCCGCGTTATCCGGCGACAGATAGTTGGTGTGCGGGTCGTAGGACATGGCGAAGGTGTTGATGTACGCCTGGAAGATGTCTTCCGGACGGGTCTGGTCCAGGCGCGAGAGCTGATTCTTGTAACGCTTGGTCAGCGTTTCCTGAATCTGCTTGGGCTCTTTGCCAGCAATCTTCATCCGCAGCACTTCGTCCTTGACGCGTTTGCGCCACAGGTCGTCGAGCTCTGCGGTGGACTTGAGCCAAGGCGCGTCCTTGCGATCGATCAGCAAGGTTTCCTTGGCGGTGAAGTCGATCTTGTCGACGCCCTTGTTCAGCTCCGCAAGGGCAAAGTCCAGACGCGCTTTTACGCGGTCCAGGTAGCGCTTGTAGATGGTGAACCCGGCGTTGAGGTCGCCGCTCTTGAGGAAGTCGTCGAACTGGGTTTTCCACTTGTCGAATTCGGCAATGTCGCTGGCCATGAAGTAGCTGCGCGACGGATCCAGCAGCTTGAGGTAGCTGTCGTAGATGATCACGGAGCGCGCGTCATCGAGCGGCGGCTTGCTGTAGTGGTGACGCTTGAGCAACTCGACGACATTCAGACTGGCGATCACTTCGTCACGATCTGGCTGAAGCTTGTCCCAGCTATTGGCTGCGAACGTATTGCTCGACATCGGCATCAGGCCGATACCAATAAATAGGGCGAGGGCGGTGCTGGGGAACAGATGCTTCATGCTGATTCGACGCGGGGACAATTGATAACGCATATTAGGCCGTCTTTGAAGTCGCCGGTACCACAAGGGCCGGTCGCATAATGCAAAAAGCCCGGCGCTACAGCTTCGGGCTCAGTCCAGACTCACTATGGAGGCACTGTGAAAGCATTGCAAGGCGTTGACGGTCAAGTGGAGTGGGTTGAAGAGCCCGGTCCTACATGCGATGTAGGGCAAGTTCGCATTCGCGTGGCGGCAGCGGGCCTCAATCGCGCCGATTTGTTACAGAAGGCGGGCCTTTATCCGCCACCGCCGGGGGCCAGTCAGGTACTGGGTCTTGAGTGTTCCGGGGTGATCAGTGAGGTCGGCCCGGGCTCGTCCTGGCAGGTCGGTGATCGGGTCTGCGCCTTGCTGGCCGGGGGCGGGATGGCCGAAGAGGTGGTTGTCGACGGACGGCATGTGCTGCCGGTGCCCGAAGGATTGTCGCTGGCCGAGGCGGCAGCGCTACCCGAAGTCTATGCAACCGTCTGGCTGAATTTGTTTCAATTGGCTGCGCTCAAACCGGGTGAGAAAGTTCTTCTTCACGCCGGAGCAAGTGGAATCGGTTCAGCTGCCATTCAGCTGTGCAAGGCGTTTGGCAACCCGTGCTGGGTCAGCGTCGGTTCTGCCGAGCGTCTGGCCTATTGCGAAGCGCTGGGTGCACAGGGTGGCGTGGTGCGCACCGACGATCTGGACAGCTTGAGCGACCTGGGGCCGTTCGATGTGATTCTCGACCCGGTCGGCGGCAACTACGCCGCGCTGAACCTCAAGCTGATGGCTCTTGATGGCCGTTGGGTGCTGATTGGCCTGATGGGCGGCCGTGAGGCAAAACTGGATCTGGCGCAGGTGCTGGCCAAACGCGTGCAGTTGCTGGGTTCGACCTTGCGCAGCCGTGACGATCAGTTTAAGGCGGATTTGTTCAGTGATTTACGCCAGCATGTCTGGCCGTTGTTTGCCGAAGGGCGATTGAGCCCGCAGTTGGCGAAGACCTTCCCGATCAAGGATGCCGAAGCGGCATTTGCCGAGTTGGCGACGAACAAGGTGGCGGGGAAGTTGGTGTTGGTGATCGACGAAAGCCTCGTCTGACAACACCGAGCCCGTAGGAGCGAGCGGTGCGGCGATCCGACTTGCCCGCGAAAGCGGTGTATCAGTCAACATAGGTGTTGAATGTAATTACGCCTTCGCGGGCAAGCCTCGCTCCTACAGGGTTTTGCGTTATTTCCAGAGGTGGATCGGCCAGCCGGCTTTTTCGGCGTGCTCGAGCAATACCGGGTCAGGGTTCACCACGTGTGGGAAATCTACCTTCAGCAACAGCGGCAAATCATTACGTGAGTCGGAATAGAAACTCGCGCCCTCCAGGTTTTCCTCTTCCGCATCCAGCCATTCCAGCAATCGGGTGATCTTGCCTTCGCGGTAGGTCAGCGTACCGACGGTGTTGCCGCTATAGACCCCATGCAACACTTCCAACTCGATGCCCAGAATCTCGTCGATGCCCAAGCGGTCGGCAATCGGCCTGACCAGGTGTGTACCCGACGCCGAAATCACCAGTATCCGGTCACCGGCCTTGCGATGGGCGGCGATGGCTTTGGTTGCGTCGCTGAAGATGATCGGTTCGATGAAGTCTTCCACCCACGGCCCGACCAAGTGGTCGACCTCTTCGGGTGTGCGCCCGATCATCGGTTCGAGGCTGAAGGCCATGTATTCCTCCATGCGCAACTTGCCGTGGCTGTAAGCGTCCATCAGTTCGTTGTTCTGACGCATGAACGACTCGGGATCGACCCAGCCCAGCCGGCCCATCTGTTCGCTCCAGAGGGTGGCGCAGTCGCCGTGGATCAGGGTTTCGTCCAGATCAAAAATTGCCAGGGCCATCAGTGCAGTTCTCTCTTCAACATCAGCAAAGTCATCAGGCTACCTCACACAGGGCCGTCGGATCGATGGAAAGCGCCAGACGCTGACCATCGGGGTGCAGATCGGCCGCCGAGCGGTTGAGCACATCCACCACCAATTCCACGCCCCGGGCCTCGATCCGGTAGCGAATCACGTTGCCCAGCAGGCTGTGGCTGCGCACTTGTGCGTCAAGTTCGCCGTTCAGGCTCAGTTCGATGGCTTCCGGGCGAATCGCGATGCGATGCGTAATCGGTCGTTGCAGCAATTTCGAGGCGTTGTCGGCGTCGAGCAGGTTGTAGTTGCCGATAAAGCCGGCAGCGAACACATCCACCGGCGCGGTGTACAGGGTTTCGGCGTCGCCGCTCTGTACGATCTTTCCCTGATTCATCAGGAAAATCCGGTCAGACATGGTCAGCGCTTCTTCCTGATCGTGTGTGACGAAGATCGTGGTCAGGCCGAGCTCGCGCTGGATCTGACGGATCTGTTCGCGCAAATGCTTGCGAATCCGCGCATCAAGGGCCGACAGCGGTTCGTCCAGCAGCAACAGGCGTGGACGGGTCACCAATGAGCGGGCGAGGGCGACGCGCTGGCATTGACCGCCGGACAGTTGGTGCGGATAACGGGCGGCGAAATCGTTGAGCTCCACCAGTTTCAGCACTTCGGCAACGCGCTTTTGGCTGTCGTCGCTGTTGACCTTCTGCATGCGCAAACCGAAAGCGACGTTTTGCTCCACGGTCATGTTGGGGAACAGGGCGTAGCTCTGGAACACCATGCCGATCCCGCGTTTCTGCGGGCTCAGAGGCACGATGTCCACACCATCCAGCAAGATCTTGCCGCCATCTACCGAGGTCAGCCCGGCGATGCAGCGTAGCAGCGTGGATTTGCCGCAACCGGACGGGCCGAGCAGGGTGACGAATTCGCCCTTCTGGATTTCGCAGTTGATGTCGCTGAATACGGTGGTGCCTGCATAGTTTTTCTGCAGATGTTGGACGCTGACATAGCTCATTCGCTTTTGTCCTTGTTCAAGATATTGGCCGCCCAGGTCAGAACCAGTACGAAGAAAAAGTAGGAAATCACCAGCGCACTGGTGAAGTGGCCGCTGCTGTTACGCATGTTGTTGAGGTAGACCTGCAGGGTTTCGTAGCGGGTGCCGACGAGGATGTTGGCGAACACGAACTCACCGAACAGGAACGAGAACGACAGCAGCAACGCAACCATCAGACCTTTGCGCAGGTTCGGCAGCACCACCAGGAATGCCGCCTGAAAAGTGCTGGCTCCGAGCAGTTGGGCGGCGTCCATCAGGTCGCGCAGGTTGATCGCTTGCAGGTTGTTGGTGATCGCGCGGTACATGAACGGCAGCGCCACGGTGAAGTAGCAGCCGATCAGAATCCATGGCGTGCCGACCATCGCGAACGGCCCCGAACCGTAAAGCTGCAACAGCCCCACCGACGACACCACCGGCGGCACCGCGAAGGGCAGCAGGATCAGGATGTTCATCAGCGCATCGAGTTTCGGGAAGTGGTAATGCACCACAAACAGCAGGGGCAGAATCAGCACCACCGACAGAATCAGCGCACCGATGCAGACCAGCAGCGATTGGCCAAAAGCACTCAGGAATCGCGGATCGCTCCACAGCTGCACATACCATTTGACGGTGAAGCCGCTGGGCAGAATGGTCGCCGACCAACTGCTGGCAATCGAGTAGATCAGCGTGCCAACCAGTGGCAGCAACAGAATGGCAAACAGCAGGTAAACCACGACGCGGTGATAGATACCGACGGGGCCCAATTCAGCGCGAGACATGGTAGCTCCTCTTCAACAGCAGCTGATGCACGATGGTGACCAGGGTCATCAACGCCACCAGCACAACGGCCAGCGCACTGGCGAGGTTCGGGTCCAGGGAAATGTCACCGGAGACCATCGCCGCAATACGGATCGGCAGCACGTTGAAGTTGCCGGTGGTCAGTGCGTAAACCGTGGCGTAGGCGCCGAGGGCGTTTGCCAGCAGGATCACGAAGGTGCCGAGCAGTGCCGGCGTCAGCACCGGCAAACCGATGTGTCGCCAGAACTGCCAGCCGTTGGCGCCCAGCAGCGCGGCAGATTCACGCCAGTCTTCGCGCAGGGCGTCGAAGGCCGGGTAGAGCAGCAGCACACCGAGGGGGATCTGGAAATACGTGTAGAGAATGATCAGCCCGGTTTTCGAGTACAGGTTGAAATCCTGAATGATCCCGGCCTGCTTGAGCATGATGGTGATGCTGCCGTTGAAACCCAGCAGGATGATGAACGCGAAGGCCAAAGGCACGCCGGCAAAGTTGCTGGTCATGTTGGCGAAGGCGTTGACGAAGTTACGCAGCTTCGAGTCGACACGACGCAGGGAATAAGCGCCGAGCACCGCGATGATGATCCCGAACACGCTGGACCAGAAACTGATCTCGAGGCTGTACTGGATCGCCTGCAAATAGAACTTCGAATTGAAGATCTTGGTGAAGTTGGCCAGGCCCCAGCCGAACTCTTCCGATTGCAGGCTGTTGATCATCACCCAGATGAGCGGGGCGATCTCGAACACGATAAAGAACAGTGCGAAGGGCACGAGGCACAAGGCCGCCAGCCATTTGCCGCGAGTCATGGCATTCACTTGAGCAGCTCCCGGCACACTGGTTTGTCGTGGGCCACGCCCAGCAGTTCGCAGACGGTGCCGCAGATGTCTGTCTGTTTCGGTTCGGCACCGGCGTTGAAGCTGAAGGCGTCACCGAGCACGAACAGTGGCACTTCGCGTTCCTCCGGCAGCAGGCCGTTGTGGGAGCGGTCGTTGTTCATGCCGTGGTCGGCGGTCACCAGCACCTGGTAACCGGCGTCGAGCCAGCCTTGCAGGTAGTCGGCGAGGATAATGTCCGCCGAGCGGGCGCTGTTGCGGTATTGCGCGGTGTCGAGGCCGTGCTTGTGCCCGGCGTCGTCGATGTTCATGGGGTGCACCAGGAGAAAATTCGGTGCGTGGCGCAGGCGCAAGTGTTCTGCGTCGGCGAACAGGTGCGAGTCCGGGTAGTGATCGTTCCAGTAGAAATGACCGTGCTGGATCGGCAATTCGGGGGCGTCGGTGTGACGGTCCCGGGCGGCCACGAACGGCGAGTGGTTGTACAACTCACTGACCCAGTGATAAGCCGCGGCAGCGGTTTTCAGGCCCGCTTCGCTGGCGTAGTGATAAATGCTGCGTTGGTTGGACAGGCGCGAAACGTTGTTGTGAACGATGCCGCTATCGATCGGCGTGACGCCGGTCAGGATGCATTCATACAGCGGACGGGACAGGGCCGGCAGTTCGCACTCCAGTTTGTAGAGTGCCGCGCGTCCTGCGCCGACGTAAGCCTGCAGGTGCCCCATGGCGTGGCGCGCAACCTCGTAATTGAGGCCGTCGAGCACGACAAGGATGACGTTGTGCTTCATAGGGGCGGGACTCCGGGAGACTGGAAATATCGTAGAAACCTGTAGGAGCGAAGCTTGCTCGCGAAAGCGTACTTTCAGTCAACATAACTGTTGAATTAAAGTCCCTCTTCGCGGGCAAGCCTCGCTCCTACAAATGAAGCATTACTTCATCTCGACGATGACTTCTTCGTTCCACTTCTGCGGCAGAGCCTTGGAAGTTTTTTCCCACGCATCCGCGTCTTTGATCGGCGTGACCTTTTTGTACTGCTCGTTCGGCAGCAACTTGGCCTGGACTTCAGCTGGCAGGGTCAGGTGCTCGGCACGGATCGGACGGGCGTTACCCTTGGCCAGGTTGATCTGGCCGGCATCGCTGAAGATGTATTCACGAGCCAGTTTGGCGGCGTTCGGGTTCTTGGCGTATTTGTTGATGATGGTGGTGTAACCGGAAATCACCGAACCATCGGAGGGGATCAACACCACGTAGTCATCCGGATTGGCCATCTTGGCCTTGTAGCTCAGACCGTTGAAGTCCCAGACCACGCCGACCTCGATTTCACCCTTTTCCATGGTGGCAATCGTCGGGTTGGCCATGGACAGGCGGCCTTGTTTCGCAATGTCAGCAAACAGCGACAGGGCAGGCTGAAGGTTTTTCTCGTCGCCGCCGTTGGCAAGTGCAGCCGCCAGAACGCCGTTGGCGGCCTGAGCAGCGGTGCTCACGTCACCGATGGATACTTTGTATTTACCGGTTTTAAGGTCAGCCCATTTGGTCGGTGCTTCCGAACCGTGCAGCAGCTTTTTGTTGACGATGAACGCGATGGTGCCGGTGTAGGCCAGTGCCCAGTTGCCGTCCTTATCCTTCGCCCAGGCAGGCACCTGATCCCAGGTGCTTGGCTTGTACGGCTGGACCACGCCTTGCTTGACCGCGATAGGGCCGAACGCTGCACCGACGTCGCCGATGTCGGCCGTGGCGTTGTCTTTTTCAGCGGCGAACTTGGCGATTTCCTGCGCCGAGCTCATGTCGGTGTCGATGTGTTTCAGGCCGTAGATCTTGGCCAGGTCTTCCCAGGTGCCTTTCCAGTTGGCCCAGTCATCGGGCATGCCGACGCTGTTGACCGCACCTTCCGCTTTCGCAGCGGCTTCGAGGGTTTTCAAATCATCAGCCGCCATGGCGGCGGTGCACATGGCAATGGTCGAACCTAACAGTGATGCCAGGAAAAGCTTTTTCATCCGAAGCTCCTTTGGGCGTTTTCAACGCTGCGATTGCGGTTGTGTTGGTCTAGGTCAGCAATACCTGAGCCAATCTAGGCGCCCCTGATGACATTTTGATGTCGACCAGCGGTCCGTCTGCATTTTCTTCAGATCAACGCTCAGGCTTGCGAGTAAGCGTAGACCATGGCTAAAGAACTGATATGAAAGGACTTGGCCGTTAAATTGCACACGTTTGACTGCACCGTTCAGCGCCTTTGTCATCTGTCAGTCATGTGCAGTGCCTAGGCTTGCTGAAAGTTGACGGAGTCGTTTCAAATGACGGTTCTGCTCCGAAACAGTGCTGGTCTAGTCCAGATAGGTAACGTTGATGCGCATCGAGACAACCAAAGCGGTGACAGCCATCGGGCAGGTTCTTCAGGAACAGCTCGACCACGGCCTGTTGGCGCCTGGCAGCAAGTTACCGGCAGAGCGCAAGCTCAGTGAGTTGTTCGGCACGACACGCATTACCGTGCGCGAAGCGTTGTTGCAGCTGGAGGCCCAAGGGCAGATTTATCGCGAAGAACGCCGGGGCTGGTTCGTGTCGCCACCGCGCCTGGCTTACAACCTGATGCAGCGCAGCCACTTTCACGCGATGGTCAGCGCTCAAGGGCGGGTGCCGTCTACCGAGGTGATTTCGGCACGCTTGCAGCCTGCGTCGGCGGCGGTCTGTGCCTGGTTGCAGTTGCCGGCGTTGTCGAGCGTGATTCAGATTTGCCGCGCACGGCGAATTGATGAGCGGCTGGTGTTGTATGTGGAGCACTACCTCAATCCGCAGTATTTCCCGGGGATTCTGGAGTTTGATCTGAATCAGTCGATTACCGAGCTGTACGCGCGGCATTACGATTTGCATTACGGGCGGGTGCGCTTCGAGATCGTGCCGACGGCGTTGTCGGTGGATGCGGCGGCGGCGTTACGGGTGTCGGTCGGCAGCCCAGGATTGCGCATCGCCCGGGTCAATTACGACCAACACGAACGGTTGATCGATTGTGACCTGGAGTTCTGGCGGCACGATGCGATCCATGTCGGTGTTGATGTGGTCTGAGCCTGGCCGCCGCAGGTCTTGGTTTTTCATTACCCGAAGCGGTAAATGTCCATGCCCAGCGCGCCCATGGTGAAACCCTGGTGGCTGACGCTGAATGCTCCGCCGGCACTGCGGGCAAAGTACAACGGCAACAAATGTTCATCGCTCGGGTGGTTGCGCACGGCGTTCGGTGCTTGCTGGCGATAGTCGTGTAACGCGGCTTCGTCGTTGGCCTCAAGTTTCTCGATCATCCAGTCGCGAAACACCTTCGCCCACGGTTCTACGCTTTCCGGTCCGGCGTGCCAGTCCAGTTCGCGCAGGTTGTGGGTGATGCTGCCCGAACCGATCAACAGCACGCCGTGTTCGCGCAGGCTGCTCAGGGCATGGCCAACGCGGGTTTGCAGCGCAGGACCGCCGCGTGTGGGCAGCGAGACTTGCACCACCGGGATATCCGCCTGCGGATACATCAACGACAACGGCACCCAGACGCCATGGTCGAAGGGCCGTTTGCTGTCGATGCGGGCGGGCAGGTCACTGCGCTTCAACAACTCGACAACTTCTGCGGCCAGTTGTGGATCGCCGGGTGCCGGGTATTGCACCTCGAACAACGCCTTGGGAAAGCCGCCGAAGTCATGCCAGGTTTCAGGCTGCGGATTGCCGCTGACCAGCAATTCATTGCTTTCCCAATGCGCGGAAACAATCACGATGGCCCGGGGTTTCGGCAATTCGGCAGCCAGGCGCGCGAGGGCCGGCCCGCTGGCACCGGGTTCCAGTGCCAGCATGGGTGAGCCATGAGAGATGTAAAGGCTGGGGAACATGAAGGAGCTCCTGAGAGTAAGATGGGCCCATCTTCAGTCAGATCATTGATCTAAATCTAATATAAGTTTTAGGGTGTTTTGATCGAATTTTCGGAGATATTTATGCAGCCGGAGTTTTGGCACAAGCGATGGCAGTCGAATCAGATCGGCTTCCATCTGCCGCAGGTGAACCCTTATCTGCAACGTTTCTGGCCGCAATTGGGGCTGGAGGAGGGGGCGCGCGTACTGGTGCCGTTGTGTGGGAAAAGTCTGGATTTGTTGTGGCTGGCGCACCAAGGGCATGAAGTCCTGGGAATTGAGCTGTCGGAAAAGGCTATCGAAGATTTCTTCAGCGAACATCACTTTGACCCGAACGTCACTGAGCAGGGGCCCTTCAAGGTCTATCGCGCAGGCTCGATCGAGTTGTGGTGTGGTGATTTCTTCGAGTTGACGGCCGGCGATGTTGCCGATTGCGCCGGCCTGTACGACCGGGCGGCACTGATCGCTCTGCCGCCGGCCATGCGCGAGCAATACGCGGCTCATTTGAACCGGATTCTGCCAAAGGATGCGTTGGGGCTTTTGATCACGCTGGATTACGACCAGACGCAAAAGGACGGACCGCCGTTTGCCGTGCTTGATGATGAAGTGCAGCGGTTGTTCGGGGCTGTGTGGTCGTTGAAGATTCTGGAGGATCAGGACGTTCTGGGTGAGAGCTGGAAATTCGTCGAAAGCGGCGTGACGCGGCTTGAGGAGCGGGTTTATCGGGTTTCTGCCAGGTAATTGATGCTGCTTGCACTGGCCCCATCGCGAGCAGGCTCGCTCCCACAGTTGACCGCAATCTCCTGTAGGAGCGAGGCTTGCCCGCGAAGAGTTCCTGATGAACACCGCATTAATCAAGCAGACAAAAAAAGGCCCGCATCACTGCGGGCCTTTTCTTTTAGTGCCGAGCCTGTCAGCCCCGACGACGCAATGCGTCGATACGCTCTTCCAGCGGCGGGTGGCTCATGAACATGCGGGCGAACCCCTGTTTGATGCCACCGTTGATGCCGAAAGCGTTCAGGGTGTCAGGCATGTGCACCGGCAGCCCTTGTTCCGCACGCAGGCGTTGCAGTGCGCCAATCATCGCGTTGGTGCCCGCCAGGCGTGCACCGGCTTCGTCGGCACGGAACTCGCGTTTGCGCGAGAACCACATGACGATGGAGCTGGCCAGAATGCCCAGCACCAGTTCGGCGACGATGGTCGCGATGTAGTAGGCGATGCCCTGGCCTTCTTCGTTCTTGAAGATCACCTTGTCGACAAAGTTGCCGATGATCCGCGCGAAGAACATGACGAAGGTGTTCACCACGCCCTGGATCAGCGCCAGGGTGACCATGTCGCCATTGGCCACGTGACCGATTTCGTGGGCCAGAACGGCTTTCACTTCATCCGGCGAGAATCGCTCGAGCAAGCCCTGGCTGACCGCGACCAGTGCATCGTTCTTGTTCCAGCCAGTGGCGAACGCGTTCGCCTCGTAGGCCGGGAAAATCCCGACTTCCGGCATCTTGATCCCGGCTTCGCGAGACAGTTGCTCGACCGTTTGCAGCAGCCATTGCTCGTGACGTGTGCGCGGCTGGGTGATGATTTGGGTGCTGGTGCTCATCTTCGCCATCCACTTGGAGATGAACAGCGAGAACAGGGAGCCGGCAAAACCAAAGACCGCACAGAAAATCAGCAGCTGATTGAGGTTGAGATCAACCCCATTGGCCGCCATGAACCCGTTGAAGCCGAAAAGGCTCAGGGTGATGCTGGCAATCAGCACGACCGCCAGGTTAGTGGCCAAAAACAGCAGGATGCGCATCATGGTTGTAGAAATCTCCTTTTGCTAAAGATGTAGCGTACTGCGGGGTATATAAGGTGCTGCAACGGGCTATTCAACCGGGTGACTATTTCAAACTGTGTCCTACAGCAACAGTCTAGTCGCTTGCAGGGCATTTCCGACGTGGGCAGGGGAAGTGTTTGTCAGCCGATTCGCGTTGCGGGCCCCGTGATTGTTGGACGCGGTCACAAAGCTTGCTACCGGGCAGCGATTGCAGTGGGGATGTACGGCGAGGCTTAAAGATATGTTGCTGAATTAATCCTCGTGCGACTTTCGTGGAAAAGTCGCACGAGGCCAGTCCGATTACTGGCGATAGGATTTGAGGAAGTTGCCGATTCGTCCGATGGCCATGTCCAGGTCGTCGACACGCGGCAGGGTCACGACGCGGAAGTGGTCCGGCCATGGCCAGTTGAAAGCGGTGCCTTGAACCACCAGCAGCTTTTCCGACAGCAGCAGGTCGAGCACGAATTTTTCGTCGTTGTGGATCGGGCAGACTTTCGGGTCGATGCGCGGGAACGCATACAGCGCGCCCATCGGCTTGACGCAGCTGACACCGGGAATGTCGTTGAGCAATTCCCAGGTACGGTTGCGTTGTTCCAGTAGGCGACCTTGCGGCAGGACCAGATCGTTGATGCTCTGATAACCCCCGAGGGCGGTCTGGATCGCGTGCTGGCTCGGCACGTTGGCACACAGGCGCATGTTCGCCAGCATGTCGATGCCTTCAATGTAGCTTTGCGCGTGGTGTTTCGGACCGGAGATAGCAATCCAGCCGGAACGGAAACCGGCCACGCGATAGGACTTGGACAGGCCGTTGAAGGTCAGGCACAGCAGGTCAGGGGCCAGGGACGCGGTGCAGATGTGCACGGCATCGTCGTACAGGATCTTGTCGTAGATCTCGTCGGAAAACACCACCAGGTTGTGCTGACGGGCCAGTTCCAGCATGCCCAGCAGGACTTCCTTCGAATACACCGCGCCGGTCGGGTTGTTCGGGTTGATGATCACCAGGGCCTTGGTGTTCGGGGTGATCTTGGCCTTGATGTCGGCCAGGTCCGGCCACCAGTTGGCCTGCTCGTCGCACAGGTAATGCACCGGGTTGCCGCCCGACAGGCTCACGGCGGCGGTCCACAGCGGGTAGTCCGGAGCCGGCACCAACACTTCGTCGCCGTTGTTGAGCAGCGCTTGCATCGACATCACGATCAGCTCGGAAACGCCGTTGCCCAGGTAAATGTCTTCAATGCCGACGCCTTCTACCTGCTTCTGTTGGTAGTACTGCATGACGGCTTTACGCGCACTGAACAGACCTTTGGAATCGCTGTAGCCCTGGGCGGTCGGCAGGTTGCGGATCACGTCCTGGAGGATTTCATCCGGCGCTTCGAAACCAAAAGGCGCCGGGTTGCCGATGTTCAGCTTGAGGATGCGATGGCCTTCCTCTTCCAGGCGTTTGGCGTGCTTGAGCACTGGGCCGCGAATGTCGTAGCAGACGTTGGCGAGCTTGTTCGATTTGCTGACCTGCATGGCGATGTGTTCCCGAAAATGAACGATCCAGGCGGTGTATGAACTACCGTACTGGGAATCCTGCGTATTCACACAGGCCTGGCGCCTTGAGAGGCAGCACCCATAAATCCGTTTGAATGCGCGTGGTCTGGCTGCCAGACTGGCGTTTGACGAGGCGCAATCATACGTGCCGCCCGATCCGTGGAAAAGGTACAGATCGGGCTTTTTCAGCTGCTGAGGTGTGATGATGGAAAAGTTGGAAAAAACCCTGGAAGAATGGAAGGCCATGCTCGATCCGGAGCAGTACAACGTTTGCCGCCTCAAGGGCACCGAACGGCCGTTTTCCGGTAAGTACAACGGCACCAAAACCGACGGTATTTACCACTGCATCTGCTGCAATGAGCCGCTGTTCGACTCAAAAACCAAATTTGACTCTGGCTGCGGCTGGCCGAGTTTCTATGCGCCGATCGGCGACAGCGCCATGACTGAAATCCGTGATGTCAGCCACGGCATGATCCGTACCGAAGTGGTCTGCGCCAAATGCGATGCGCACCTGGGGCATGTGTTCCCGGATGGTCCGCCGCCGACCGGCCTGCGGTATTGCATCAACTCGGTGTGCCTGGATCTCGTTCCGCGTTCGTGATGCGGGCCCTTGTAGGAGCGAAGCTTGCTCGCGAAGGCGTCGGGTCAGTCAACATCAGTGTTGAATGTTAAGACGCCTTCGCGAGCAAGCTTCGCTCCTACAGATATTCGGCATCCAATAATTTAAATTGCACACAATTCAATTGCTCGCTATGTTTGTCTCATCTTCTTTCATTCGAGAGTCCGAATCATGAGCGACAACCTGCTGAGCATCCCTTGCACCACCATCAAGGGTGAGAAAAAGACCCTCGCGGATTACGCCGGCAAAGCGGTGCTGGTGGTCAACACCGCGAGCAAATGTGGCTTCACGCCGCAATACAAAGGGCTGGAAGAACTGTGGCAGACCTACAAGGATCAAGGGCTGGTAGTGCTCGGTTTCCCGTGCAACCAGTTCGGCAAGCAGGAGCCGGGCAATGAAGGCGCGATTTCCGAGTTCTGTGAACTGAACTTCGGTGTCAGCTTTCCGCTGTTCAAAAAGATCGACGTTAACGGTGCCGACGCCCACCCGCTGTTCGTGCAACTGAAAAAACGCGCACCGGGTGTTCTGGGTTCTCAGGGCATCAAGTGGAACTTCACCAAATTCCTGATCGGCAAGGACGGCCAACTGGTCAAGCGCTTCGCTCCCGCGACCAAGCCGCAAGACCTCAGCCGCGAGATCGAAGCCCTGCTCAAATGAATACCTTGTCCGTCGATTCCCTGAAGCTCGACAGCCAACTCTGCTTCAAGCTGTACGCCGCTTCCCGGGCGGTGATCCGCGCTTACAAGCCGATGCTCGATCAACTCGGCCTGACGTACCCACAATACCTGGCGATGCTGGTTTTGTGGGAATGGCAGGAGGCGGCGCCGGAGCAGCCGACGGTCAAGGCGTTGGGCGAGCGCCTGGCGCTGGATTCCGGCACGTTGACGCCGTTGCTCAAGCGACTTGAACAACTGCAACTGGTGCAGCGTCAGCGTTCAGCGCGGGATGAGCGTGAAGTGCACCTGAGCCTGTCGCCCACGGGCAAGGCGCTGCGTGATCAGGTCGGGCCGCTCAAAGCCCGACTGTTGTGTGACAGCGGTGTCGATCTGGATCGCTTGAATGATCTGCGCGAGGGGCTTGACCACTTGTTGGGACAAATCAAAGCACTGTCGTAGCGGGCATCCACAGGTCCAGCAGGGCGGCCAGTTCTTCCCGGCGGAAAGGTTTGGCCAGGTAATCGCTCATGCCCGCCGCACGGCAGCGTTCGCGTTCCTCGGACATGGCGTTGGCGGTCAGGGCGACGATGGGCAATTGCGGCCAGCGACCGCTGCGACGGATTTGCCGACTGGCTTCGTAGCCGTCCATCACCGGCATGTTGCAGTCCATCAGCACCAGATCGAATTCGCTTTGCTCCAGCTGATCCAGAGCCTCGCCGCCGTGGGCGGCGACAATCACCTCGCAGCCGAGTTTTCCGAGCATGCCCTTGGCCACCAATTGATTGACCGGATTATCCTCCACCAGCAGCACCCGTCCGCGCCGCTGGGGAGTGAGCGCCTCCAGTCGCGCATCGTTGATGGTGTTGATTTCCGGCTGCAACACTCGCCGCAGTGTCTGGTACAGCGCATTGCGCGCCAGAGGCCGGGCCTGTTGTTGTAATGGCGCCAGGGCGCTGGCCTGTTCGCTGGGCATGAAACTGCCGTAAGCGGTCACCAACAGAATCGGTGCGGTACAGGTGGGGCGCAGGCGAAACAGGCATTCCGGGCAATCGGTGATGACCACGTCGGACTTCAGACCAATCATCGCGTCATCGATCGAACGCTGCTGATAGTCGAGCCCCCAACCCGGCAACAGACTCTTCAACAGTTCCGCCAGGCCGCTGCTGGCGGTGGTGATCGCGATCACCTTGCCGTGCAGCGTGGCCGGGGCAAAGGCGCGGGTGTGGCTCGGCAGCGGCAGGTCGGCGCAGAACTGGCTGCCGAAACCGGCTTCCGAGCTGATGGTGAGGCGCCCCTGCATGGCTTCGCAGAGGTTGTAAGTCAGCGCCAGCCCCAGCCCGGTGCCGCCAAACTGTCGGGTAATGCCGGCGCCGGCCTGGGTGAATGGCTGGAAAATCTTGACCTGAGCGTCCTGGGCGATGCCGATGCCAGTGTCGCAGACTTCGATTCTGACGCCGTCTTCGTACGTCGACAGGCGCACATCGACCCGACCGAAACGGGTGAATTTGAGGGCGTTGGACAACAGGTTGCTGACGATCTGCCGGACCCGGGTCGGGTCACCGAGCACCAGCGCCGGGAATGTCGGTTCGATCAGGCACGTCAGTTCGACGCTTGGCGCCGCGTTTTGCGACAGCAGGTTGGCGGTGTCCTCGATCAGCGAACCGAGGTCGAACGGAATGTGTTCGAGTTCAAGCTGACCGGCGTCGAATTTCGACAGGTCGAGAATATCGTTGAGCAACTCCACCAGCACTTTGCCCGAGTCATGGGCGATAGACAGTTGTTGCTGTTGCTCGGCATTGAGCGGGCCGTCGAGGGACAGCGCGATCATCCCCAGCAAGCCATTGAGGGGCGTACGGATCTCGTGGCTCATGTTGGCGAGAAATACCGAGCGTGCCTCGGCCATGTCCAGGGCGGTGCTGCGCGCGACTTCCAGTTCCTGGTTGGACTGGCTGAGCCGGCTGTTGATCGCCTTGAGTTCGGCGGTGCGCGCCGACACGATGTTTTCCAGTTGCCCGAGGTAATCGGTCAAACGGTTTTCAGCGTTGCGTCGCTGCTGGATTTCAGTGGCAATGTTCTCGAATTGCTGGTTGGCAACTTTGACCAGCACGCCGATCTCATCGTTTTTATGCCCGCTCGGGTACTCCAGCCAGGTCGGTTCGACACTGCGCGGATCGCGGCTGCTGAGTTCGCGGATAACCCGCACCAGCGGTTTGGTCAGCATCACATAGAACAGCGCCAGCAGGATGCCGGTCAGGATCAGGCTGCGGGCAAAGCCGTTGAGCAGGGTCACTTCGGCCCGACGCAGGAAGCGGTTGCCGAAAGAATAGGTGTCGACTTCCAGGCGCAAGGTGCCGAGGGATTCGTTGGGCAAGTGATCCAGATACAGCCGGTCTTCGAACGCCCGGTTGGCACCGAACAGAAAATCGCTGATCACCCGATAGCTGCTCTGCGATGGCGGGCGCTTGACGCTGGCCAGCACCGAGCCGTTGTTGTCGGTCAGTTGCGCAGCGATGATCGCCGGTGAACGCAGCAGGCCCAGGGTCAGTTCCTGGGCGAGTTCGGCGTCGATGTTGTAGGCAATGCGCGAAGCGGGGTTATGGCTGATTTCCAGCAAAGACACTATTTCACGGTTGATGGAGGCGTCTTCACTGGCATAATCGATGCCTATTTGCAGCAGGCTGAGCAGCGTACCCAGAATGAAACCGACCAGCACGGTAAGCCGGGCTTGCTTGTAGGACAGCCGGTTGGTGAACTTGATATCCATGGGGTGTCGAACCACTTCCGTTTCCCTTCGCTGCTCAAGCATAGTCGATCATGCATGGATACCGATGTTCTCGCGAGCCCTTGTGCACGGGATGAACACGTCTGTGAATGCTGTATTTCGTCGCTGTAGCGCCATCATTACTGTGAACGTGCCCGAGGAGAAGACGTGGATTCCCGATTGAATGCTTTTCTTGAACGCGCCGATGCCGTTCTGGCCCGTATCGAACCGCTCTTGCCCGCACCTCGGCAAGCCATCGACTGGACGCATTGCCTGGCCGCACGCTGGCAGCGGGAAGGGCGCAGCGGTTTTCTGCTGCCGCTGCAGGTCAGCCTCGATACGCGGCTGTCCGACCTGATCGGTGTTGACCGCCAAGTAGAGCAACTGGGCCGAAACACTCAACAATTCCTCGACGGCATGCCAGCCAACCACGCGTTGCTCTGGGGCTCGCGTGGCACCGGTAAATCGTCGCTGGTGCGCGCGCTGTTGGCCGAACACGCCAAGACCGGTCTGCGACTGATCGAGATCGAACGCGATCACTTGGCCGACTTGCCGCGTGTGGTCGAGCAAATCGCCAAACTGCCCCAACGTTTCGTGCTGTTCTGCGATGACCTGTCGTTCGAGGCGGGCGAGGGCGACTATCGCGTGCTCAAGAGCGTGCTCGACGGTTCTCTCGAACAGGCGCCGGACAACGTTTTGCTGTACGCCACTTCCAACCGTCGCCACCTGGTCCCGGAAAAGGAAAGCGATAACGAAAACTGGAAAAGGGTCGACGGCGAATTGCACCCCAGCGAGGCTGTGGAAGACAAGATCGCGCTGTCGGACCGTTTCGGCCTGTGGCTGTCGTTCTATCCGTTTACGCAGGAACACTTCCTTAATGTGGTCGAGCACTGGATCGGTCAGTTGGCCGACAAGGCCGGCCTGAAGTGGCAGCGTGACGAAGAACTGGACATCCTCGCGGTGCGTTGGGCCACCGGCCGAGGCAATCGCAACGGACGTTGCGCCTATCAATTTGCCCGCTATTGGGTCGGGCTGAAGCTGTTGGAGCACAAGGCATGATCGATTTACAACAAAGCGGCCAAGGCCTCGAAGGCTACGGCATGCTGCACGCGCAGCTGGAATCCTTGCTGGCGGACGAGCGTGATTTCATCGCCAACGCCGCACAGTTTTCCGCGTTCCTGTACAACCAGCTCGACGACTTGAACTGGGCCGGTTTCTACCTCAATCGCAATGAAGAGCTGGTGCTGGGTCCGTTCCAGGGGCAGATCGCTTGCGTGCGCATCCCGTTCGGTCGTGGCGTGTGCGGGACAGCGGCGGCGACGTTGCAGACTCAGTTGGTCGAAGACGTGCACGCCTTTCCCGGGCACATCGCCTGCGACAGCGCGTCGAACAGCGAACTGGTTGTGCCGCTGGTCAAGGACGGCCGCCTGATCGGCGTGCTGGACCTCGACAGCCCGAAACTGGCGCGCTTCACCGAACACGATCAAGCCGGGATTGAAAAACTGGCGGCCATCTTCCTGCGCCTGACCGACTGCTGATCACGCCCTCAAGCCTGCCTTGGCCAGCAGGCCTGGCGGGTCTACGGCATCGATCTGTTGCGGATCGAGAAATCGCTCGGCGTATTGCCGGTAGATTTCGGCGTTGATGAAGAGCCTGAACAGTTCCGGGTCGATGTGGGCGTCACGGCACATGGTGGCCATGATGCCCAGTGCTTCGCTCAACGGCTTGGCTTTCTTGTAGGGACGATCGGCGGCGGTCAGCGCTTCGAAAATATCGGCAATCGCCATCATCCGCGCCGGCAGGCTCATTTCCTCGCGCTTCAATTGTTTTGGATAACCGGTGCCGTCCATTTTTTCGTGGTGGCCGCCGGCGATTTCCGCGACGTTGTTGAGGTGGCCGGGGAAGGGCAGGTGGCTGAGCATCAGGATCGTCTGCACCATGTGGTGATTGATGATGTAACGCTCCTCGCGCGTCAACGTGCCTCGGGCGATGCTCAGGTTGTAGAGTTCGCCCCGGTTGTACTTGTAGCGGGGCACATCGAGTTTGAAACCCCAGGGATTGTCTTCCGGCATCAGCTCGCCTTCGGCGCGTTCGAACAGGTGCTCCGGTTTGTCCGCCAGCAGCGGCTCGCTGACCGGCAGGGTTGGCGCCGATGTTCGCGCCTGACGCCGGTTCTCTTCCCAGGAAACGCCCAGCCGGTCATCAAGGGTTCGGGTCCAGGTGCGCTGGGCCAGGTTGCGCAGGCGTTGCAAATCGGACTCGGCCATCGCCTCGCCGCCCAGATTGCAGCGGGCAACAAACGCGAAATCATCGTCCAGCGCCGCCAGAGTGGCATCGCGCAGTTCCGCCAGGTGCTGCTCGTCACCGCCCAGGGCAACGGCTTGCCAGTAGCTGATACAGGCATCGCGCTTGAGCACTTCGAAGCGGGTGCGGATTTCGTGGATACGGTCGTTCAGGGTTTCCAGCTTGGTGGCTTTATCGACCACGTACTCCGGCGTGGTGACCTTGCCGCAATCATGTAGCCAGGCGGCGATGTGCAGCGCCTCCCACTCGTCCTCGGTCGGTTGATAACTGCTGAAGGCCGGGTCCTGACTCGCCGCGGCAGCCTGGGCGAGCATCAACGTCAGCGCCGGCACTCGCTGACAATGGCCGCCGGTGTAAGGGCTTTTCGCGTCGATGGCACCGGCCAGCAGTTGAATGAACGCGTCCAGCAGCTGTTTTTGTTTGGCTTGCAGGCGCTGACTTTCGATACTCACGGCGGCCGCGCCGGACACAGCCTGAAGGAACGCGATACGGTCCGGACGAAGCTTTTCCAGATCACTTTGATCGCCGCTGTCCGCCAGCAACAGGACCAGCAGGCCCACGGTTTCGTTATGGCGATTGTGCAGGCGGATACCGATCAGATGCACTCGCGGGCATTCCATCGCCAGCAACACTTTCTGCAAATCCCCCACTTGTTCGAAACCGAGAGTGGTGACCACGTTGTCGGCATGTGACAGCTGCTGTAGCCAGGCAGGGCTCTGTGGGTCCTGGAGTTCATGGCTGCGAATGTCGAATGAGGGCAATGCCTGTGAAATGTCGTTGATGACCAGACCGTGAGGTGTCATGCGATCGCCGTCATTTTCCCGCAGATAGATCAGGCCCGCCTGGGCCTGTCCGATTTTCACGGTTTCGAACAACACCCTTTCCAGCAAGGGGGCAAACCGGGTCTCGGCGCTCAGGCTGTCGGTGATCCGGAAAAAACTCGCCAGGGTGTCTTTCATGCGCGCCATCGACACGCTCAGTTGGTCGACTTCGAGTACCGGAGAGCGACGGGAGGCCGGAAATTTGAAATTGAAACTGCGAATCGCATCGGCTTCCTGCACCAGAGCACGCAGGGGGGTGACCAGAATTCTGGAGGTCAACCAGCCCAAGGGCAGGCACAAAAGCAACGTGGCCAGCGTAATCAGCGCGCCCTGCCAACGCATGCGGTAGGCATCGGCGAGCAATTCGTCTTCCGGTACCAGCAGCGCCAGTTGCAGCCCCTGCGGACCACCTTCCTGCATGCTGCTGCGGGCAACGATCCACTGCCGGCCGGCGGCCCTCAGCCGATTGCCTGTTGGCGGGTTGTTCAGCAATGCGCCGAGGCCGGGACTCAGGTCGGCAGCCTTGCTCAAGCGTGCGGTCTGATCGTCGACGATCAGTTTGTTGCTGTCGGGGTATGCGATGGCATTGCCCTGGGCATCGAACAGCACGATTTCGGTATTGGGGGTTACAACGTGCTTGGCCAGCGTCGCGGACAGTTCCGCCAGGGTCAGGTCGGCGCCCATGATGGCGTGCTCGCCGCTGCGCCGGGCGAGGGTGGTGCCGACATTGCGGGTGGAGAAAAAGAGGTAGGGCTCGGTGGTGATCTGATCGCTGTCGCCGCGAGCGCTGGAATACCAGGCGCGGGTGCGCGGATCGTAGGTGTCGTCGGGGTTGTCGTGACGGCTGAGGAGGTTCAGGTCCTGATCGAAAAACAATGACTGGGAATGCACCGGGCCGCGGTTCTGCTCGATGCTCCAGACTTGATAAACCGCCTTGTCCGGGGCCTTGAGCAGCGCTTTCAGGGCGGCGGTTCGCAAGGGGCGAACCATGAAGAAATCACCGTTGTCGTAACCCAGATACAGCGAGGCCAGGTCAGGATTGTCCTTGAGCGACTGGCTGAAGGGTTTGAGCAATGCCAGGCGCTGTTCCAGGTCAGGCGCCTGCGCCGCCGGGTTGAACACCAACAGGCTCAACAGATGGCGAATGGGCCCATAGGTGGCGTGCAGGTCCAGGCGGACATCCTGCTCGATGCGCTCGAAGAGCTTCTCACTGCTGGACAGAATGATTTGCGTGGTTTGCCCATAGTTGAAAATGCCCAGCACCACGCCAGTCAGCAGCAACAGGAAGGTGAACATCACGCTGATATGGACGTGCAGGGGAAACCGTCGTTGATCCGGGCGCAGTGGGCTGGTCATTGCGGGGTCTCTCCATGATGTTTAACACACTGCTCAGCGACCAAGCATAGTTAAGGCTCCGTCATTCTGCTTTTGTCGTTTTGTCCAATTTGTTGCTGCAATGCCTGCTCCAGTTCAAGCATGGCGCGCTCCATGGCTTTGCAGCATTGCGCCACTTCTTCTTGATGGAAGACGCCAAGGCAGACCTGCTCAAGCGCCTCGCAGCTGTCCATCAAACGGGTGGCCTGGACAATGCGCGCGGCGCCCTTGATTTTGTGGGCGATGTCGAGAAAAGCCCGCGGGTCTTTTGACCGGGATAATGCCCGCAGCGCTTGCAGGTCCTGGCGGTTACTGCTCTGCAGCTCGGTCAACAATCGCCTGTCCATCACGGGATTGCCACCGGTCAACAGGTGCAGCCCTTGCAGGCTGAAGGCGGGATCGCGAACGGGCGGTTTGATGCCGGCCACCCATTCGCTTAACGCGCTCAGCGTCAGTGGCTTGAACAGGCAATCGTCCATCCCGGCTTGTTTGCAGCGCAGTAACTCTTCGGGCTGTGCGTTGGCGGTGAAGCCGAGCACGGTGCAGGGCGGTCGTTTCGAATGCTGTTCATGGCGGCGAATGGCGCGGGTCAGCTCGTATCCGTTCATGATCGGCATGTTGCAATCGACAATCACCAGATCGAACAGCCCGTTTTTCCACGCTTCCAGTCCTGCTTCGCCGTCTTCTGCGACGCTGAATCGATGCCCCAGAAACTCCAGTTGCTGACACATCAGCAAGCGATTGGCCGGGTGATCGTCGACCACCAGAACGTTCAAGGGCGTCGTCGTGTGGATGGGCACTTCGGCAGCTTTCGGCACCTGTTCGACGGGCACTGTGGCCAGGTGCAGCGAAACCTGAACCTGCGTGCCTACCCCCGGCTGGCTGCTCAAATGCAGGCTGCCGCCCATCATTTCGCACAGGCTTCGGCTGATCACCAGACCCAACCCGGCGCCGCCTCTGCCGGCCTGCCCTTGGTCATTGGCCTGGGCGAAAGGTTCGAACAGGCGTTGCTGATCCTGTTCGCTGATACCGATGCCGCTGTCCTCAACCAGCAACAGCATCCGGATGTGCCCGGGCTCGGTGCCCGGGAGCAACTCAACGGTGATTCTGACCTCGCCTTGCTCGGTGAATTTAATGGCGTTGCTGACCAGATTCGACAGCACCTGCTTGAAACGCATTGGGTCCAGCAGGACACCGACGGGCGGGTTGGCCTGGTTGAACTCAAGTCGCAGATCGAGGTTTTTCTGGCGGGCCAGCCCATCGAAGATCCTTGCAACCGAGCCGATGATTTCAAGCGGATTGACGCGTTGCGGGCTCAGGCTCAAGCGCCCGGATTCGATGCGGGCGATGTCGAGAATGTCCCCGATCAGTGCCAGCAGGTCCTTCGCCGAGTTGTACGCCACGTCGATGGCCGGGCGATCCGGATGATTGCGATCGATCCGCCTCAGCGTCAGTTCGAGCATGCCGATGACGGCATTCATCGGGGTGCGGATTTCATGGCTCATGGTCGCCAGGAACGTGCTTTTGGCCCGGTTGGCTTCATCGGCACGATCTTTCGCACAACGCAGCTCGTCGAACAGCTGTCGCCGTTCAAGCAATTGATCGTTCAACGCGCGCTCAGCCGCCTGACGTTGTTTGATCTGACGACGCATGTAAGCGTTCCACACCGCGGAAATCAGCAGCAGTACGCCGGCACCGATAACGATCTGATAGAACAATCGCTGGTAGTTGCGCCAGGTACTTTGCGACGACGCCGAATAGCCACGCCAGCGGCTGTTGATGATGCCAAGTTCTTCCGGCGCGATGCTCAGCAGCGCCTTGTTGAGGATGGCGTTGAGTTCTTTGGCGTCTTGCCCGGTCGCCAGCGAGAACGCGGCCTGGCGGGTGCCGATGGTGGTACTGATCTGAAGTGTGTGTTCGAAGAGCCGCGATGACATGAAGTAGTTGGCGATCACCAGTGAGTTCACCGCACCTTCGGCTTTGCCTTCGGCGAGCAACTCAACTGCGCTGAACGTGTCTGGCGTCTCTATCAGCTTGATTCGCGGGAACTCGCGACGCAGGTAATCCACCAGTGGGTTGCCTTGGGCGATGGTCAGGCGCTTGCCCTGCAGTTGCTCAAGGTTGGTCGGGCTGTCGGCGGCTTTGCGCGTCAGCAACACAAAGGAGTTTTGCAGATAGGGACGGGTGAAGTTCAGGATCGTTTCACGTTCATCGCTGGGGAGCAGGGCGGCGATCACGTCGGCCTGATGGTCTTTGATCTGTTTGATCATCTCGTCATCGCTTCGGCTGCGACGGATGTCGAAGCGCAGGCCGGTACGCAATCTGATCAGTTCGAGCAGGTCTGCGGTAACGCCGCGAAAGTTGCCATCGCTGTCGAAAAACGTCAGCGGCGCATAGGCTTCATTGACCACCACGCGCACCACCGGATGTTGCGCGAGCCAGCGTTCTTCGAGGTGGGTGAGTTGCAGTTTCTGGTCGGTGAGCAGAATGTCGCTGCCGGCACTCCAGCGTTCGGCAATGTTTTCCCGCTCGCTGGCGGGGATGGCCATGAGCATCGCGTTGATGATTGCGAGCAATTCCGGGTTGTCTTTGTGCACGGCAAAACTGAATCCGTGGGCCTCGTGTTTGCCGAAGTTGGCCATGCGGATATTGTTCAGGTAACCCTTGTTGATCATGTAGTGGGTCGAGATGGTGTCGCCGAGGAAGACGTCAGCCTGGTCGAAAGCCACGGCATTGATTGCATTCTGATAGGACGGGTAAGACGTGATAACGGCTTTGGGATACAGGGCCCGGACTTCCTCCAGCGGCAAATAGTGATACACCATGCTCAACCGCAGACCGGCGAGGCCGTCGGTCAGGGATCGGGTTTCTCCTTCCCGTGTCACCAGAACCGGCTGGTCCACGGCGTAGGGGGTTGAAAGCACGATATCGGCGTTATGAGCCTCGAATCCATTGGCGGTGCCGAGCAGATCGACCTCGCCTTTTTCGAGCGCCTTGATCGCAGCCCCTCGGGACGCGAAGCGTTGCACCTTGATCGGTAAACCGATGGCCTTGCCGAGGAGGCCCGCATAATCGGCGGTGAAACCTTCGTAATCCTGGCCGCTGACGGTCAGGTCGAAAGGTGGGTAGTCCGGCGCTGACGTGCCGAGAATCAGTTGCCGTTTACCGGTGATCCATTGTTGTTGTGCTTGATCCAGTTGGACGTCCAGGTGTCCGGCCGTTGAGCGACTGAGCAGGTTGTAGTGCTCGCTGGCTGGCTGTGCGGCAAGCACCGAAGAGGTCAGGCATGCGGCGGCCATGAGTAGCAGATAATCCTTTATGCGACTGGGCATCCTGTGTCTCACACCAATGCGTTACGTTTTGCCATCTCGATGAGTTCAACCAGGGATTTGGCTCTGAGTTTTTGCATGAGTCTTTTTTTGTAGGTGCTCACAGTCTTGTTGCTGAGAAACATGCCTTTGGCAATTTCCTTGTTGGTGCGGCCCTGGGCAAAAAGTTGCAACACCATCAGCTCTCGGTCGTTGACTGACTTGAACAGTTCCAGTTCTGCACAGCGCACCTCATCGCCGCGAACAGGATTCAGGGCCTGGCTCGGGAAGTAGTTGTAACCGGACAATACTGCTTTGATAGCACTCACCAGTTCACTCAGGTCTTCCTGTTTGCATACATAACCTGAAGCACCGGACTGCATGCAGCGAATACCGAAAAGTGTCGGGCATTGTGCAGTTAATACCAGTGTTTTCAGGGGGGTACTCATCGCGTTGAAGCGGGCGAGAACTTCGAGACCATCCAGTTTCGGAATGCTGATATCGAGAATGACCAGGTCGGGCATGCATTCGCGAACCATCTGCATGGCATCGACCCCATTGTCGGTTTCGCCGACGACTTTGTAGCCTTCGTGCTCCAGCAACATTCGGACGGCAAGACGGATGACGGGGTGATCGTCGACAATAAAAACGGAGTTCATAATCAAATCCCATACGAGCTCTAATAAAGCGCGCACCTTAGCTCAGATAGTTGAGGGGACGCATGAACTGACGGACCACAAGCAGCAATATAGGAATAATCCTACAAGCGAATAGGAAAGGGGCTACGAATCAACTAGGTTTTTAATGAAGATGGCTGGAAGTTGCGTGTGATCAGTCAGTCTGTTGGGAGTTTTTATTTGTTGTTTTCAAGTTGTGTATCGAAAAGCAGTTATCGCACTTGTGCTGTTTTTATAATGAGGCCGAGGTCAATAAGTTTCTGAATTCGGATTGTTTCAAGGGTTTGATCAAATAACCAAGTAAGGGTAGCCCCCGCTCGTTGGCTGTTTTCTCAATTTCATCAAGTTCTGTACAACTCAGGCTGCTTAACAGTATGGCCTGCCTGATCATTCCTCGATGACTGGCGAACTGGACAAGATCAAGTCCGGGAAGGTCGGGCAAACATTGATCGCACAATAGAATATCGAACGGTTGCACAGCCCTGAACATTTGCTGCAACGCGCCTTTGGCACTGTCGGTGGTGGTCACTTGAGTGAAGCCGTAACTTTCAAGCAGGTACTGAGTTGCCCTGAGTTGAAAGGGATGATCTTCCACCATCAGGATGCGCAGGTCGTCTTTGAACATGGAGTTACTCACGCTTCGTCTCTGGGACGCGTGATTATTTCGCGAGTATTCCGAGTAATCGATCAGCTTGCTCGACGTGAGGTGTAGGGCGATTCAGCGAGCGTTGAGTGCACTTGGGCGTTGGGAGGCTGATCAGCCATTTCAGGCGGCGTAATGGCTGATCAACCTGCTCTCGTCAGTGGCTCGAACGGCCGGTCATCTCCAGGGCCATTTCGCTGGCATAGCTGTCGGTCATGCCGGCGATGAAGTCAATCATGCGCAGGAACGACGTGTGCAATGGCCCGTGAGGGTCTGGCGCGTTGTTACCCAGCAAATCGAGGATGCGACGGCTCTTGAACGAAGGCGCCCGCCCGTTGTGCTGTTCCAGGGCTGCGCCGCAGAAGGCGTTGAGCAGGATTT
Source organism: Pseudomonas sp. FW300-N2A2 (assembly GCF_017351735.1). Classification (NCBI taxonomy): domain Bacteria; kingdom Pseudomonadati; phylum Pseudomonadota; class Gammaproteobacteria; order Pseudomonadales; family Pseudomonadaceae; genus Pseudomonas; species Pseudomonas sp. FW300-N2A2. The sequence goes on from NZ_JACNDU010000013.1 coordinate 69,518, forward strand.
CCAGCGTGGTATAGGCACCGATTTCGTGCAGGGTCTTGCGCTTGTCCTGAAAGATTTTCTTGCGCGCCATGTCCTTGGCATTCAGTACGCAACGCTTGGCCGGACCGTGCATGTGCTCCACCAGATCACCGGGCAGTGTACCGGCCAGCAATGCATCCTGTTGCTCGACAAAAGCGCGGGCGGCGGCGTTGGTCAGGTGTTCGATGGCTTTGCCGCGCAGAATCGCCAGTTTGCGTCGGCGCGAATCACGCGGGCCGAGCAGGCGATAGGTTTCCGGCAGATCGTCGCCGACCAGGTCCAGCAACAGGGACTCGACTTCAGCGTACTCCAGCAACTCCATTTCCAGACCGTCTTCCAGATCGATCAGCGCGTAGCAGATGTCATCGGCGGCCTCCATCAGATAGACCAGCGGATGGCGGGCCCAGCGCTGATCTTCGAGCTGCGGCAGGCCGAGTTTATGGGCGATCTGCTCCAGCAGCGGCAGCTCACTCTGATAACAGCCGAATTTGTGCTTTTTGTAACCCAGCGAATCGGCGTGCATGGCCGTCCATGGGTATTTCAGGTAAGTGCCCAGCGTGGCGTAGGTCAGCCGGGTACCGCCATCGAACTGATGGTACTCAAGCTGCGTGAGCACCCGGAAACCTTGGGCGTTGCCTTCGAAGTTGAGGAAGTCATTGCGTTCGGCTTCGCTCATTGCATCCAGCCAGCCGCGGCCGGCAGCCTGTTGGAACCAGTGACGGATCGCGTCTTCGCCGGAGTGGCCGAAGGGCGGGTTGCCGATGTCGTGGGCCAGGCAAGCGGATTGCACCACCATGCCCAGGTCACTGGGTTCGCACCAGTCGGGCAGGGCGCTGCGGATGGTTTCACCGACACGCATGCCCAGCGAGCGGCCGACGCAACTGACTTCCAGCGAGTGGGTCAGGCGCGTGTGGATGTGATCGTTGCTGGTGACCGGATGCACCTGGGTCTTGCGTCCGAGGCGGCGAAACGCTCCCGAGAAAATGATGCGGTCGTGGTCTTTGTGGAAAGGGCTGCGGCCGAGTTCTTCCGGGCTGTGCAGCGGCTTTCCGAGGCGTTCGCGGGTAAGCAGGGTTTGCCAATCCAAGGCTGATTCTCTCCGTCAGGTGACTGATGCCTTAAGCTTCCCGGTTCGCGTCAGGACCTGCAAGCGGAACTACAGCCCCGCAGCGTCGATGTCGATGAGCAGCAGTCGCTCGCCGTTGGCGAAAAATTGCCCGGCGGTGAGGCAGTACTGGTTGCTGGTGGCGTCGCGGTAAGTGTTGGAAAGCGTCAGTCGGCGCTCATCCCAACCCTCCGCCAGCAAATGATAAAAGTACGGACGCCATGACCAGTTATGGCCCAGGTAGCGATCGTCGGCTTCCCAGCCGCTGTTGCGCCATTCGAGGTTGGGCGTCAGTTGAGTGCCGTGGCGGTCGCATTGATAGAAACGCAAGAGCCAGGGAAAGGCGTCCAATTGTGGCAATGCGCTCAGCGGCGCGCTGGCCTGGGCCCAGGTTTGCAGAATCGCCATCAGCTCGCAAAGTTGCTGGCGCATGCTCATCAGGCGACCGCGCTCAGTCAGTTTTTGCTGTACATAGCGCTGACGCAGCTGGGCGAAGCGTTCGACGAAGGCGTCGGTGGCGAAGAAGTCTGCTTGCGCGCGGGCAAACAGAAAACCCTGCACATAACGCGATCCGCACTCCAGGGCAAAATTCAATTGAGCCTCGGTTTCCACCCCTTCGGCAATGATCCAGCACCCGGTTTTCTCCGCCATTTGCGCCAGGGCCTTGACCACGTCGCTGCTGGGACCGCCCAACGCCGCGGCCTGGAACAGCCGCATGTCGAGCTTGAGAATGTCCGGTTGCAGGGCCAGCACGCGATCAAGCTGTGAGTAACCGGCACCGAAATCATCGATGGCGATTCGCGCGCCGGCGTGTCGGTATCGCGCCACCACGTCGGCCAGACGCTGGATGTCACCGCCCAGTTCAGTGATCTCGAACACGATTCGCTGCGGGTCGACGCCGTGCCGGCTCAATTGCTTGAGGCTCGGCAGTGCCTGGTCTGCACGCAAGCGACTGATCCAGCGCGGTGACATGTTCAGGCTGAGAAACCACTCCGGGGGCGCTTCATGCAAACGGCTCAGGGCGTTATCGCGGATCTGGCGGTCCAGGCGACGCAGGGCGATGGCGGGTGTTCTCGGGTCGGCGAACAGTGGACCCACCGAGGCCAATTGACCGTCGGCCTGACGCAGTCGGCCCAGTGCTTCGACGCCGGCGATACGGCCGGTGGCGGTATCGATGAACGGCTGAAAGCAGGCGAGCGGTTGCCCGTCGATCACGAGGCCTCCTTAGTAAGGTCTTGTTTTTGGATTGAACCTGATGCCGGGTAGGCGTGCAGGTTTGAACCCCTCGATAAAGAGGTTCATCCCGGAGATGTTGCAAGAATGCAGCCAGCTAGTGGCTTCAGTGTTTGGGCGAGTTGCCTTGCAGGATCAGCTTGATCAGCGGCCCCAGCGTGGTGCCTAGCCGAACCAGTCGAGTCAGGCTGCTGACGCCACCGCTCTTGGCGCCCTTGCCGGTCAAAAAGCCCAGCAGGGTCACGGCCGCTACGCCCCAGAGCGGGGCGTGCTTGATGCCGAAGCCGTCTTGCAGGTTTTGCGTCATCCCGCGCACACGTTGCAAGGGTTGCAGCAGTTGCGCGGATTCGTGACGGATTTCCTGGCGATGCATTTCCATGCGCAGACGGATCAGCGCCTTGCGCATTTCCGTGCGCGAGCTGTTGTGAGGCAGTTCAGGCAGGCTCATGGCAGCAGACGCTCCCGATCGTTGGCCAGTTCTTCCAGGGTGCCATTGAAGGGCGAGGATTCATCGAAAATCGCTGCTCTCAAGCGCATCGCGCAGAAGATGGCCGCGAGGGTGTAGAACACGCAGAGCCCGATGATGGCGGGCAGGCGATAGGTGTCCCAAAACAGGATCAACACCAGCGTCGACAACCCCACCAGCAACAGCAAGGCAAACACCAGCGCCAGGCCTGCGAACAGCAGCAGGCTGACGGTGCGGGCTTTTTGTTCCTGCAATTCGATGCCGAACAGTTCGACATGGCTGTGCAGCAGTCCAAGGAAAGCGGCACCCAGGCGCCGCGATGAGGAGCTTGGGCCCGTCGCGGACGAGCCGGATTCACCGATCGCCATAATCAGCGCCGTGTTGCCAGCAGACCGATCAGGAAACCCACGCCGGCCGCGATCCCGACCGATTGCCATGGGTTGGCCTGAACATAGTCTTCAGTGGCGGTGACGGCGGCCTTGCCGCGTTCGCGCAGGGAGTCTTCAGTCAGTTTCAAGGTTTCGCGTGCACGCAGCAGGCTGTCGTGGATCTGTTCGCGCAACTCATCCGCCTGATCACCGGCCAATGTGGCGGTGTGTTCCAGCAACCGCTCGGTGTCGCTGACCAGGGTCTGGAAGTCGTTCATCAGGATTTCTTGAGCAGTCTTTGCCTTGATGCTGGCCATTGGTGATCTCCGTAAGTGGCTTCTGTTGCGTTCGAGTATGAGCCTTGCGCGAAGGTTCAGTACAAATGACTGGTACAACTTTTGCTATGTCGTGGTGCGTCAGCCCGCGTGTTTGCGCTGTTGCTGGGCAAGAATCGAGCAAAACCTTATCTCAAATAATGAAACCTCGCGCAAAGGTTCCAACCTTGTGCGCCAAAGTGACTCATCGGGATCAATGGACTGATCCGGCGAAGTTGCAACTTGGTGCATGAATTGTCTGCGCGAACTGCTTTGGTGCTTTTTTAGCCTTCAGGTCTGCCAACTCCATGGAAAATCTGCAAAGCGCTGTGGACAGTCTGGTCCATAGCTCCAACACGTTGTTCATTCTGATCGGTGCAGTCATGGTCTTGGCCATGCACGCCGGTTTTGCCTTTCTCGAAGTCGGCACAGTTCGACAGAAGAACCAGGTCAACGCCTTGTCGAAGATCCTCAGCGACTTCGCCATTTCGACCCTTGCCTACTTCTTTATAGGCTATTGGATTTCCTACGGGGTCACCTTCATGCAACCGGCGGCGGTGATCAATGCCGATCATGGCTATGGCCTGGTGAAGTTTTTCTTTCTGCTGACGTTCGCCGCAGCCATACCGGCAATCATTTCCGGCGGCATCGCCGAGCGCGCCCGGTTCGTTCCGCAGTTGTGTGCGACGGCGTTGATCGTGGCGTTCGTCTATCCCTTTTTCGAAGGCATGATCTGGAACGGCAACTTTGGCTTGCAGGCCTGGTTGCTCGCGCACTTTGGTGCCAGCTTCCATGATTTCGCCGGTTCGGTGGTAGTCCATGCCATGGGCGGCTGGCTGGCGCTGGCAGCGGTGTTGTTGCTCGGGCCGAGGCAAGGTCGCTATCGCGAGGGACGCCTGGTGGCGTTCGCACCGTCGAGCATTCCCTTCCTGGCCCTGGGCTCGTGGATTCTCATCGTGGGCTGGTTCGGTTTTAACGTGATGAGCGCGCAAACCTTGCAGGGCGTCAGCGGGTTGGTCGCGGTGAACTCGCTGATGGCCATGGTGGGCGGCACCGTGGCGGCGCTGATCGTTGGGCGCAATGACCCGGGCTTTCTGCATAACGGCCCGTTGGCCGGGCTGGTGGCGATTTGCGCCGGTTCCGATCTGATGCACCCGGTCGGCGCGCTGGTGACCGGCGCCATCGCCGGGGCGCTGTTTGTCTGGTGCTTTACCGCTGCGCAAGGCAAATGGCACATCGATGACGTATTGGGTGTCTGGCCGTTGCACGGTCTGTGCGGTGTCTGGGGCGGGATCGCCTGTGGCATTTTCGGTCAGAGCGCACTGGGTGGCCTGGGTGGGGTGAGCCTGGTCAGTCAGTTGATCGGAACCTCCCTCGGGGTGGTCGTGGCGCTGGCCGGCGGCTTCACCGTGTATGGCGTGATCAAGGCGTTCCATGGCCTGCGCCTGAGTCAGGAAGAAGAGTATTACGGCGCGGACCTGTCGGTGCACAAGATCGGCGCCGTGAGCCAGGACTGAGTCAGGTTTCTTCATCGTCGGCACCGGGATAAAAACCGTGCAGCAGGCGATAGCGGTCATGCCGTATCTGGTCGGCTCGCTCTTGGACCTGATGCGCGGGTATACCCAGCATGATCAACGCGTGGGAGGCGAGCATCAGGCTCGACTCCAGCAATTCGGGCACGACTTCGCTGGCGCCGGCTGCTTTCAACTCGGCCAGTTGGCTGTCGTCCCGAGTGCGTACCAGGATTGGAACGGTCGAGTTTAATCGGCGCGCCTCCTGGAGAATCAGTAACGCGATATCGGCCTGGTCCACGGCAATCACCAGCAGCCTGGCGCGCGCCAGTCCTACCGCCAGCAGCAGTTCACCGCGTCGTGAGTCGCCATAGTGCACACAGGTTTCACCCACGGCGGCTTCCTGGACACGCACCGGATCGGTGTCCAGCGCGATATAGGGCTGCAGCGCATTGCGCAGCGCCCGCCCGATCGACTGACCGACGCGACCATAACCACAGATCACCACATGGCTGTGCAGTCCGGCGTTCAGCGCGCTTATTTCGTCGAGCTTCGCTTCTTCGTTGGGCTTGCGGTGCAGACGCGTTGCGATGCGGGGCGCCGAACGCAGCAACAGTGGCGTCAGCAGCATCGAGCAGAAGGTCGCGGCCAGCAGCAGTCCGCCGAGGTCGGCGGGCATCATTTTGTTTTGTTGCATCAGGGCCATCAGCGCAAAACAGAACTCGCCGCCCTGGGCCAAAGCCAGGCCGCTGCGCCAGGCGGTTTCGACATCGCTGCCGCGCCATTTGACCAGCAGCGCGACCACGCAGCCTTTGATCAGCAGCAAGCCGATGGTCAGGCCGAGGATCAGCAGGCTGTGGCTGGCGAACAACTGCAGGTCGATCAACATGCCGATGCTGACGAAAAATACCCCGAGCAGAATGTCGCGGAACGGACGGATATCGGCCTCGATTTGATGGCGGTAATGACTTTCTCCCAGCAGCATGCCGGCGAGAAACGCCCCCAGGGCAGGAGAGAGACCGAGCAGGTGAGTCAGCCAGGCGGTCAGCAGCACAATGACCAGTGCCAGCAGCACAAACAGCTCGGCGGAGCGGGCCGCCGCCACTTCATGGAACAGCCGCGGCAGCAACCAGCGACTGGTCAGCAACAGCCCGACGAACAGCACAACGGTCTTGCCGAGCGTCACAGGTAACGCCCAGTACCAGGCCTGATCGCTGTTCCCGGCGAACACCGGCACCAGAGTCAGCAGCAACACCGCCACGACGTCCTGGAACAGCAACACCGCAATGGCGTTCTGGCCGTGGCTGCTGAAAATCTCGCCGAGACTGCCCAGCTCCTTGCTGACAATGGCGGTGGACGACAGCGAGAGACCTGCACCGAGCAGCAGTGCAGGGGTTACCGACATGCCGAGCAACATCAGCACTCCCCCAAGCAGTGTCGCGGTGACCAGTACTTGCAGGCCGCCCAGCCGAAACACCACGTGGCGCAACGCGAGCATTTTCGTCAGGGAAAACTCCAGCCCGAGGGAGAACAGCAGGAACACCACGCCCAGCTCGGCGAGGTCGGGCAACTCTTCGCTTTCATTGACCCAGTTGAACGCGGTCGGTCCGATCATCAACCCCACGCACAGATAGCCCAGCACCGGTGGCAGGCGCAGGCGCTGGAACAGTGCAATCACCACCAGAGAGGAGGCGAGGATGATCAACAGGTTGGCGAACACAAAAAACTCCGGTCAAGGTGCGAGTTACTCAAGCGTAGAGGCAAAAAAAGCCGCGAGCATCGCGCAAGTGACATTGCGCTTGAGTGATTTGAGTCAGGGAGTTGCCGAAAACTTTGGAAATGCGCTGTTGCCAAGGCGCCTGAGTCATTGGCTCGACTGCTTCTTATAGCGGGCCTAGAATAAACGCTCACTTTACCGGGTTGTGTGCTCATGCCTCCTGAATGTCAGCTTTTCGGCACCCTTGGGTGCCATCTCTGCGAAGTGGCCGAAGCCATAGTGATGGAATTTGTCGAGCACGGTCTGCTGGTCGAGCTGGTGGATATCGCTGACGATGAATCATGGTTCGAAGCCTACAGCCTGCGCATTCCGGTGTTACGGCGAGTCGATACCGGCGCTGAGCTGGGTTGGCCATTCAGTGCCGACCAGGTCGTGGCGTTCCTGCGCTGACCTCGACATTTTTCTCGATTCCCATCTGTCGCTGTTCTCGTTTCGGTCATTGGCGAAATGCAGGTTATTCGGTTACTGTATGTGCATACAGTTATTCCGGTCGCCTGTCGTGTTCTCTTTATTGCGGATTCAGGCAGGTGATCCCGGAAGTCAGAGGGATGAATCTTGGTCAATGTCGAACAGTTGAAGAACAGCGTGAACCGGATGTCGGTGGACGTAGTGCGTGAGGCCGTCCACGAGTTGCGTCTGGATGGCCTGGTCACGGAAGGAAAAACACCGTTCAACAAGCTGCATTTCAATACCTGTTTCGCTGAAATCGAAGCATTGTTCCAGCGCGCGGGTTATCACCGGCAGCTGGACGTCGTGGGCTATCAGGGCTTGTTGTACGCACTTTACGATCCGGGTCGCTGGGAGGCGGTCGATGTGTTGCGCTGGCTCAAGGAGTTCACTGAAGCGGCGGCGCGCACGCAGTCGATTCCGGCCTGAGGATTCTCTGCTAGGTTCGGTCCTGCCTCTGTTGGATAATGCCGCCCTGCATTGAGGGTCAGAGCTTCCGTATGTCCATTTCATCTTTTTCTGCTGCGCACAGCCAGGCCAGTACGCTCTACTTGCCGCCTGGCCCGTGGCAGACCGTACTTGAATGCCTGTGCGAGCACTTCAGTGCCATCGGTCGCGAGCAATGGCTGGACCGAATCGCCCGCGGTCGCGTCCTCGACGGGCACGGTACGCCAATCGCCCTTGATCTTCCTTACAAGGAAGGCCTGCGGATCCACTACTTTCGGGAAGTGCCGGACGAAAAGCCGATCCCTGTGGTCGAGTCGATTCTGTACGCGGACGAGCACCTGGTGGTGGCAGACAAGCCGCATTTCCTGCCTGTGACGCCAGCGGGTGAATATGTCGAGCAGACGCTGCTTCGACGGTTGATCCGTCGGCTGGATAACCCGCACCTGGTACCGTTGCATCGCATTGATCGGCATACGGCGGGGCTGGTGCTGTTTTCAGCCAATCCTCAGAGCCGTTCCGCGTATCAGTCGTTGCTTCCAACGCGGCAGATCGAAAAGCGCTACGAGGCTATTGCCAGGGCATTGCCGGAACTGACCTTTCCCTTGGTCCACAAGAGTCGGCTCGTTGATGGCGAGCCTTTCTTTCGTATGCAAGAGGGGCCGGGCGCCAGCAATACCGAGACGGCCGTCGAGGTCAGGGAGAAGAACGGCGATCTCTGGCGATATGCGCTTTACCCGGTGACAGGCAAGAAGCATCAGTTGCGGGTGCACATGACGGCTTTGGGGGCCAGCATCTGCAATGACCCGTTCTATCCGCAAGTGCTCAAGGATGTCGAAGACGACTATGCCAATCCGTTGAAGTTGCTCGCACAAGGGCTTCGGTTTGTGGACCCGGTCACGGGGGAGGAAAGAGACTTCGAAAGCGCTATCACCCTGCAATGGTGATGGCTGTTTTTCAGCCATGAAAAAGCCCGCATAAAGCGGGCTTTTCTGTATCCGGTTGGTGCCGCAAAGATTACAGCTCTTTGACGGTACGAACTTGATCCTTGTTGACGCGGGTTTGTTTGCCGTCCAACTGTTCAAATTCGTAGAAACCCGATTCCTTATCGTATTTTGGCGAGTCGACAGCCTGGATTTCGCGACCATCATTCAAGGTGATCACTGCAGGCGATGCGCAACCGGCAAGGGTAGCGAGGCCGAGTGCGAGCATGAAAGCGGCGAGGGTCCGTTGAGTCATGAGTGTGTCTCCGAATATGAATTCTTTTGGTAACTGAGCTTGAGACGTTCGCGACACGTGCAAGTTCATTCTCGTGTCAGTCTGACACAGTGATGTGGGCACTTAACAGTTCCGGTGTATTGAGGTTGGCCAGGCGAGGATCGTTGTCGGGGCACTGCAACGCCGTGGCGCCCAGTTTGCGCATAAGGCGCCCCGGGCTGCGTTCGCCGTCATTCCAGGCACTTTCGAACGCTTCTCGCAGTGCAACCGGAATGATGCACAGCAAGGGTTCCCAGTGTCCGTCATGGCGCAGCATCAGCGGTTTGTCCGGATGCTGGCTGGCAGTTTCGCGCATGCTGTGGAGCAGCGCGGCATCGATGCGCGGTACGTCACAAGGCAATACCAGCAGATACGCATGACGAGCGGCCTTCAGGCCTGCACGCATGCCAGCCAACGGACCGGGGAAATCGCCTTCGTCGTCATGGACCAACAGGTCGGCGTAGGGCGCATACTTTTCCAGGTTCCTGTTGCAGGAGATGATCAGGTCATCGCTCAGCGGACGGGTCTTGCGATGCAAATGCGCGATCAGTGGCTCGCCGTGCCACTCGATCAGCCCTTTGTCCTGGCCGCCCATGCGTTGGCCGCGCCCCCCTGCCAGGAGCAGAATGGAACAGGGTGGCAAATGTGTATTCGAGGTCATGGCAGGTCTCCATGGGGGCGGCGAAAAAAGGAGGCGCTGTGATATAACACCGGGCTGTTTCTCCTACAACTGGACGAGCCTATGAAAGCCAAGGCTGATGTACCTTTCGCACCGCTCAACATCGCGGTGCTGACTGTCAGCGATACCCGTACTCTGGAAACCGACACGTCAGGCCAGGTCTTCGTTGACCGCTTGATCGCTGCTGGCCATAACCTGGCCTCTCGGGTTCTGCTCAAAGATGACCTCTACAAAATCCGCGCGCAAGTCGCCAACTGGATTGCCGACGATGTGGTGCAGGTTGTCCTGATCACAGGTGGTACGGGATTCACCGGGCGCGACAGCACGCCCGAAGCGGTGAGCTGCCTGCTGGACAAGCAGGTCGATGGATTTGGCGAGCTTTTCCGGCAGATATCGGTGGCGGATATTGGCTCCTCCACTGTTCAGTCCCGCGCCTTGGCCGGTTTGGCCAATGGCACGCTGGTCTGCTGCTTGCCCGGCTCGACCAACGCTGTGCGAACCGGTTGGGACGGTATTCTCGCTGAGCAACTGGATTCGCGGCACCGCCCATGCAATTTCGTGCCTCATCTGAAACAGGCGCAGCCCTGTGAATCCCGTGGGTAAGCCAGGCAAGACAGGCAGCCTGATGGCTGTCGAAGTCGCACTGGCGCGCTTGCTGGAAATGGCTGAAGCCACGCCGATTCGTGAGCGTGAGCGCCTGCCCCTGGCGCAGGTTGAGGGTCGTGTTCTGGCCGATGACCTGATCTCGACGCTTGATCTTCCTCCGTGGCCCAACAGTGCAATGGATGGTTATGCGTTGCGCGCGGCCGACTGGACGGGAGAGCCGTTGGTGGTCAGCCAGAAGATTTTTGCAGGCAACGCTCCGCCGCCTTTGACGCCCGGCACCTGTGCGCGAATCTTCACCGGTGCGCCGGTTCCTGCTGGGGCCGACTGCGTCGAGATGCAGGAAAACGCCGAAATCCAGGCGGATGAACGAGTCCGTTTCACCGAAGCCCTGGCGCCAGGACAAAACATCCGGCCACAAGGCCAGGAAACTACCGTCGGTGAACTGATTCTGCCAGCCGGCACACGGCTTGGGCCAATTGAGCAGGGCCTGGCTGCTTCACTGGGATGCGCAGAGCTGGAGGTGATTCGCAAAGTTCGCGTCGCCGTTTTGTCCACCGGTGATGAATTGGTTGAACCGGGTAAGCCGCTGGGACCTGGCCAGATCTACAACAGCAATCGTGTGTTGCTCTGCAGCTGGTTGCAGCGATTGGGTTGTGAGGTGATCGACGCCGGTATTCTTCCAGATGACCTCGAGACCACTCGTGCCCGTCTTGCCAGTTTGGCAAGCGTCGATCTGATCCTCTCGACCGGTGGCGTATCGGTGGGTGAGGCGGATTTTCTGGGCATTGCCTTACGGGAGGAGGGCGAGCTGACATTGTGGAAACTCGCTATCAAACCGGGCAAACCGCTGACCTTCGGACATTTCCGTGGGGTTCCGGTCATTGGTTTACCCGGTAACCCGGCGTCGACCCTGGTGACCTTTGCCTTGTTGGCAAGGCCCTATCTATTACGCCGCCAAGGCGTAAAAGTGGTTGAGCCGCTGAAATTTCAGGTGCCGGCAGGGTTTAACTGGACCAAAGCCGGCAGTCGACGCGAGTACTTGCGTGGACGTCTGGAAAACGGCCGGGCGATCATCTACAAAAATCAGAGTTCAGGTGTACTGCGCAGCGCAGCCTGGGCCGATGGTCTGGTTGAAGTGCTGGAGGATCACACGCTAATTGAAGGTGACAGCGTGTATTTCATCCCGCTGAGCGAAGTTCTGGGCTGATATCTGCCTCACGCTGGCCACGCAAACCCGGTTGATCGAACCGGGTTTTGCGTTGATGGCTGACGCTTAATGTGCGATGAGTGCCACGACCTGGTCGAAACGACTGTTGGCGATCCAGCCCAGAAGGCCGAGCACCACGGCAGTGCCACCGGCTGAATAGGCAAGCCGGTGTTTGATCGATTTCACGTCACTGCGGACTTCATCCATGTCTCTTCGGATGTATTCGAGGTGAGTTTCCAGTTCGACGACGCGAGGTTCCATTTCGGCTTCTCCAGTGGGTTTTGTACTTTTATTGAATTCGGCTTGCTGTTTGGCCCGTCTTTCCGCGAGTGGTGCAACCGGGATGCCCGGTAACCTGATGTCATGGCTTTGCATGGTACGTCCCTGTAATTCCTGCTGATGACTGATAAACCGCGGCCACCAAGGTGTACCAATCAAACGGGTGGGTCAATTGAGCCGATTCCTCAGGTTTTGTAAGAAAAAATCCCGCCTTGTAGGACCTCAATCCCGGACTCCTTGAAATAATTCGGTTTCCTGCGACTTTTATGGTGCGCATCGCGGTCAACATCTCCCATACGGAATGCAAACATGGGGGTGATCACAATGAGCGAACGCAAGGCACTGTTGATTCTGCATGGCAAGCAGGCGCTCAACGAGGAGGTTCGTGCGGCGGTCGAGGGCAGGCGCGCACAAGGTTGGGAGTTGGCTGTTCGATTGACCTGGGAGGCCGGCGACGCACGACGCCTGGTGGATGAGGCTCTGGCGGCGGGCTACAGGCAGATCATCGCTGGGGGCGGTGACGGAACGTTGCGTGATATTGCCGAAGCCATGGCTGCACAGTCGACGCAGGCCAGTCTGGTGCTGATGCCGTTGGGAACCGCCAACGATTTCGCGCGCGCTGCCGGTGTGCCTCTGGAACCCGCCCAAGCCTTGAATCTTCTGGAAACTGAACCGTGTGCCATCGACCTGGGAGAGGTCGGCGGGCAGGTGTTTCTGAATATGGCCACGGGCGGCTTCGGCAGTCAGGTCACGGCCAATACCTCAGAGGAACTAAAGAAAGTGCTTGGAGGTGCGGCCTACCTGTTCACGGGGTTGTCACGTTTCAGCGAGTTGCATGCGGCCTATGGCGAGCTGCATGGCCCGGATTTTCAGTGGAGTGGCGAGCTGCTGGCACTGGGCATCGGCAATGGCCGCCAGGCGGGCGGTGGTCACGTACTGTGCCCACAGGCGCTGGCGGATGACGGTCTGCTGGATATCAGTATTCTGCCTGCACCGCAGGAAGTGGTGGGTACGTTGAAAAGTTTGCTCTCCGACGGCTTCGGTATCGACAGCATGTTTGTGCGCGCCCGTCTGCCATGGGTCGAGATCAAGGTCTCGGAAGGTCTTTACATCAATCTCGATGGTGAACCACTGGAAGGCGACAGCTTGCGTTTCTCGGCGCGCCCGGCAGCACTGCGGGTGCATTTGCCCGAGGACTCGCCGCTGCTGAGCGTTCCGGCAATGATCAGTCGTCCAGACTGATGATCTGTTCGCGCACGGCGAACAGCACCAGGCCTGCCACGTCGTAAATCTGCAAGCGCTTCATGATTTGCGAGCGGTGGGTTTCGACCGTCTTGATACTCAAACCAAGGCCATTGGCGATTTCCCGGGTGGATTTTCCGCGAACAATCAGCCGCAGGATTTCCAGCTGACGTGCGGTCAGGTTGTGCGAGTCCGCGGGTTCCGGCTGATGTTTCTGGTTGCGGGTTAGCGCCTGGTTGATAACCGTATGGGCGATGGCCGGGCTCAGGTAGCGCTCGTTGTTGCGCAGGGCTTCCAGGGCATGTTCGAGTTCGGTGGCCGTGGTGTCCTTGAGCAGGTAACCGTGGGCGCCTGATTCCAGTGCCTGCATGATGAGCGCCGGGTCGGTGTGCATCGACAGAATCAGTACCTTGCTTTGCGGGCGTACGCGCTTGAGGCGCTGCAAGGCTTCAAGGCCACCGGTTTCCTTCATGGAAATATCCAGCAGCACGATGTCCGGGGACAGATGCTCGACCATTTCGAGCAGCTGCGAGCCGTCATTGGCCTCGCCGATGACAGCGTAGCCGGGAATATCCAGCACCAGAGCGCGCACGCCAGCCCTGATAAGCGAGTGGTCATCCACCAGAAGTAAGTTACAAGTCAACGCATAACCTTATTCGTACTGGCCCGTTCGAGCGCACGTGGCGCCCAGGGGAAGAGAGCTTCGATTTGAGTACCTTTGCCCGGTTCGCTGGTGACGGTCAATGTACCGCCCAGTTGATCGATACGTTCCGACATTCCGGCCATTCCGCGCTGGCCCTCACGACCCGGATCCGTCGCTGGCGCAAACCCCAGGCCGTCGTCGCTGATCAACAGCGTCAAGCCTTGAGGCTGGCGTTGCAGGCGGACCAACAGATTTTTCGCCTCGGCGTGGCGCAGTATGTTGGTCACCGCTTCCTGGGTGATTCGAAAGGCGGCCACCGCCATTTCTTCGGGGATGCCGGTCAAGCGTGAATGGCATTCCAGGCTCCAGTTCACCGTCGTATTGCCCAGTGTCTTGAGCAAATGCGCACGCAGGCTGGCTTCCAGCCCGAGGCTGGTCAACTGTCTGGGGTTGAGGATGGCCGATACGTCACGCACTTTGGTCAGGGTTTCTTCCAGCGTGTCGCAGAGCGCCGCGCATTGCTCTTGCAGTTCTTCGGGCATTCGGCGTCTGAGCCAATCACTTTGAAGTTTTGCCGCGGTCAATAACTGGCCAATATCGTCATGCAGTTCACGACTGAGCCGGTGGCGCTCGTTCTCCTGAACCTTCAATAAACGGTCGGCGAGCTCTTGAGGCTCGAACTTTATCGACTTGCGCGACAGGCGATGCTGCACCCAGACGCACGTCAGCGCTGCAATATTGAGCAGCAGCAGACTTAGCGGCAAGCGTGTGGACAGGCCATAGATCAGCAGGCTGCCGAGCGCCGAGCAGGTACACAACAAAAGCGTGAACCGACGCGCGTTTACTCGGGAGGGGGGCCACATGGTGATTGACTTGAGGCTGGCGTACATAACGGATGGAGCCAATGGATGTTCGCTGCGGGCAGACCGGTCTAATGGACTGACGGGTCTCTGTCTGAGTCACTCTGCCATTAATTGACGTCAACTAATGGTCGGCATAATACCACTTAACATACCGTTGGTCGCGTTCGGTATATATGTCTATAGAGTCAGGAAATAAAGGTTTTGGACGATAGTTCCACAATGGAAAAGTTTATCGGCAGGAAGGGAATAGTTACTTGTATCGGGCTGTCGTTGACAGGCATGAAATATTCAATTGCGACATGAGCGTGATCAAGTTACAGAGTGACATCTTGGCAATATGAATACGAACCACGGCGTTATTATCGGGTGAAATTAAGCCTGCCGTTCCGTAAAGGAAACGAGCCGGAACGGTTTGGAATTAACCGGTGGCTGAAACTGGTTTTGCCCGACCTGGTAGGCAAAGGCTTCGATCAATGAGGTTTGTTCACTGTCGTCGAGGCTGAGTTGGCCGGTGGTCTGATCGATCAGTTCGAGTTGCCAGGCCATCAATGTGAAGCAGTCTTTCAACGCATCCAGCGCCTGAGCATGCAGGTCGACGTGGTTTTGGGCATGGTTCAGCAGGCCATGAATGTGCAGCGAAAACTCCGAAACGGCGACCAGGGCGAGGGCGTCGGCCTTGTTGGCCAGCTTGAGCAGGGTACTGAGCATGCATTCGATGGCGTCCTTGTCATTGCTGATCAGTTGCAAATGACTCAGGCACTCCTCGGATTTGGCCAGGAGTGTTTCAGCTTCGGCGAGAAACTCCGGGAACCGCTTGGCCCAGTCGTTACGGTCGTTCGGCATGCTTATCTCCACAACGTCATGTCAAATGAGGGAATGTCGTGTGTGTCAGCGAGAATGATCTGCGCCATGGCGTTGCCGTGCCGTCGTGAGATCGCGCTCCAGCCGGGCTGTCTGCAGGCGGAGGAGTTCAAGAGGGTGGATGGCCACTGACCTGCGATCGCACACAAAAGCCTGACTCCGTTCATGCAATGAGAATGGCGTCACATTAATGGCTATTGGATATTGCGAATATCAGGTTGGGCCTGATTGTTACTAGGGGAATCCCTTACGCACGGGAACCTAATGGACGAAACAGGGTCGCGCCGCAGGGAGTGAAGCAGATGAAGTGATGGCGCCAGTAAAGCATGATGTTAATGTGACATCAATGCCTGAGCGTGGCATTTTGCATCGGGGTCAAGGTCCTGAAAAAACAGCCGATAACCCTCTTTAGTGAATTCATCAGAACAAGTACCAGGAGTCATTGATGGCCGGCATTCTCGACACGGTAGACCAACGCACGCAACTGGTGGGTGAGAATCGCCTGGAAATTCTCATGTTCCGCCTGGCTGGGCGGCAATTGTTCGCGATCAACGTTTTCAAAGTGCAGGAAGTGCTGCAACTGCCGAAACTGACCCTGATGCCCCAGCGCCATCCGTTTGTCTGCGGCGTGGTCAACCTGCGTGGCCAGACGTTGCCGGTGATCGACCTGTCCCAGGCCATCGGCATGCGTCCGCTGGTGCCGAGCCCTACCAGCACGATCATCGTCACCGAGTATAACCGCTCCGTGCAGGCTTTCCTGGTGGGTGGTGTGGACCGCATCGTCAACATGAACTGGGAAGCCATTCTGCCGCCGCCGACCAGCGCCGGCCGTCAGCATTACCTGACTGCCATCAGCAAGGTCGATGATCAGTTGGTGGAGATTATCGACGTCGAAAAAGTCCTCGCCGAAATCGTTCCGTACAACGCCAAGGTGTCCCGCGACAAACTCGACGATCCAATACTGGAGCGCGCCCGTGGCCGTGAAGTGCTGCTGGTGGACGACTCCAACGTGGCGCTCTCGCAGTTGCGCGACACCCTCGGCCAGTTGGGCGTGAAGATGCACATCGCCAGCGATGGCTTGAAAGCGCTGAACATGCTCAAGGGCTGGGCGGATACCGGCGTGAACATGACCGACAAATTGCTGATGATCTTCACCGACGCCGAGATGCCGGAAATGGACGGCTATCGCCTGACCACCGAGATCCGTAACGATCCGCGTCTGCGCGGCCTCTACGTGGTTCTGCACACCTCGTTGTCCGGCAGTTTCAACGACTCGATGGTCAAGAAGGTTGGTTGTGACAACTTCCTCTCCAAATTCCAGCCGGACAAACTGGTCGATGTGGTGCGTCAGCGCCTGATGCTCGACGAAGTGCCTGCCTGATCACGATACAGTTTCCTGTGGGAACGAGCCTGCTCGCTCCCACAGGGTTGGTAATCCAGTTCGCAGTCTTTGATTCGGCGATCAAGCTCGTATAGGGTGGCATTTTTGTCCTCCAGGGAGCTGGTCATGCTGCGTCTGAGCGCGCTTTATCGTTATCCGTTGAAATCCGGCAAGGGCGAGATCCTGCAACAGGTCAGTCTCGACAAACTGGGGCTGGACGGGGATCGACGCTGGATGCTGGTGGACGAGGCCAGCGGGCGCTTCCTGACCCAGCGTGCGGTGGCGCAGATGAGCCAGCTGTCGGCGTTGTGGAATGCCCAGGGTGGTTTGACCCTCAGCGCTCCCGGCCACACGCCAATTGATATTGCCTTGCCTGCCAACGACGCTGAGTTGCGTGGCGTGACCATCTGGCGCGACACCTTGCGTGTGCCTGATGCCGGTGACGAGGCGGGGGCCTGGGTCAGCAGATTCATTGGCAAGCCGACTCGCCTGGTGCAGGTGCCGGTTGATCGCGCTCGGACCACACAGGCCGGTTATGGCAAGGACGACGATCAGGTGGCCTTCGCCGATGGCTTCCCGTTGCTGCTGATCGGGCAGGCGTCCCTTGAGGATCTGTCGCAAAAGGTCGGGCGTTCGTTGGAGATGCTGCGTTTTCGACCGAATCTGGTGATCGAGGGCAGCGAGGCGTATGCCGAGGACGGCTGGAAGCGTATTCGTATCGGCGATGTCGAGTTTCGTGTGGTCAAGCCGTGTTCGCGCTGCATTCTGACCACCATCGATCCGCAGACCGGCGAACGCAGCGATGACCGTGAACCGCTCGCGACCTTGCAGAAGTATCGTGCCCAGGAAGACGGTGCGATGTTTGGCCAGAATCTGGTCAACGATGGCAACGGTCTTCTCGAAGTCGGCATGCCGGTCACGATCCTGGAATAAGCGACCCTGAATGAAAAATGCCCGTGTCCAAGGACACGGGCATTTTTTTTGTGCTGTGAAAACCCGGGGTTTTAGCCGCGGTATTCGCACAGGTAAGCGGTGTCGACGGCCACTTTAAGCTGGAATTTGCTGTTGGCTGGCACGTTGAACTGGCTGCCGGCGGCGAAGGTTTCCCAGTTGGTGCTGTCTGGCAGTTTGACGGTCAGGGCGCCGGTCACCACGTGCATGATTTCACGCTGGCTGGTGCCGAATTCGTATTCGCCCGGAGCCATGACGCCAATGGTCGCCGGACCTTCAGCGGTGCCAAAGGCGATCGACTTGACGGTGCCGTCGAAGTACTCGTTGACTTTAAACATGGGCGATTCCTCGAAAAGGGCTAAAAAGGGCCGGCCAGTATGCACAAGGCCCTTGGCGCCGTCACCTCTCTAGAGCGGGAGAATCAGCGGTAACAGACGCGCTGTATTGCGCGCATCTTCCAGTGCCCGGTGCTGCTGGCCGGTGAACTGCATGCCGGCCAGTTGCAGGGCGCCGTTGAGTCCCAGCGGGCGTTCCAGCCGTCGGGCCTTGGCAAAGCGCTGCTTGAGGTTCATGTGCGGCACGCGACTCAGTTGGCTGTCGAGTTGCAAGCGCTCCCACTCCTGAAGCAGTTGCCTGCGATCGTAATCGCCCCAACTGGCCCAGCCTTCCAGCCGCGAATGATGTTGGCCGAGCCAGCGCTCGAAGACCGGCCAGACCTCGGTCAGCGCCTGTGCGCTGTCGATATTCGCCTGGGTGATGCGGGTCAACTCGCGACAAAACGGCGTGAGCAGGGGCCGTCGCAGCGGTCGCACGAAGCGCTGGAAATGGTCCTGCTCACGCCCTTGGCGGTCCACCAGCGTGGCGCCGATTTCGATGATTTCCATTTCCGTAACTGGCCAGCCACCTTCATCGGTGGTGGCTTCCAGATCGATCACCAGCCAGTGAGGCATTGAAGGGTTCCCGGTATCCGCATCCTGATAGGGCTTGAGCGTAGCCAAACCCGACGGATCCGCCTAGCGGCTTATTCGACCTCCAACAAAATCTGACGATTTTTTACCTGATCGCCGACCTTGACCTGCAAGCGTTTGAGCACGCCGTCGATGCCGGACTTGAGCGGATGCTCCATTTTCATTGCTTCCAGCACCACCAGCAGTTGGCCTTTACTGACCAGGCTGCCTTGTGCGACCAGCACGTCGACGATCGCGCCGTCCATCGGCGCCTTGAGCGTGCCGGAGCTGACGCTGGCCTGGCCGCTGACCAGCGCTTGCGTGCGATCCTCCAGGCGCAGGCTGCCGGGGCGGGTGAACAGCCAGAGTTGTCCGGCCTCCAGACGATAGGCATGGCGCTGGCGGATGCCGTTGATGTCCAGGGTGGCCCAGCGTCCGTCGCACTGGATGACGTTCAGTTCGAAGGCCTGGGCGGCGACTTCAATCCGGTACGGTTCACCTGGTACCGCGTTCAACTGCACCGGCCAGTCCCGATCCTCCAGGCCGATGCGATAGTGCAGCGGCACACTGGCGTTGTTGCGCCAGCCGGCCAGCGCGGCGGGATGAGCCTGCGCCGAAGCCTGATAAAACAGCGCCGCCGCAATCGCCAGTTCTTCAGCACTCGGGTTATGCGGATGCAAACAAGGATGGTCGGCGAAATGCGTCGGGATGAACCCGGTGCTGAACTCGCCACTGATGAAGCGTGGATGTTCCAGCAGGCTGGCAAGCAAGCGCTGATTGCTCGGCAAGCCCAGCAGCACACTGTCTTGCACCGCGCGCAGCAACTTGCGCCGGGCTTCTTCACGGGTAGCGCCGTGGGCGATGATCTTGCCCAGCATCGGGTCATAGAACGGGCTGACGTGTTGACCTTCGATCAACCCATGGTCGATCCGCGCTCCACTCTGCAAGGCCGGTTCCCAGGTGGTGATGCGCCCGGTCTGCGGGAGGAACCCTTGGGTCGGGTCTTCGGCATACAGCCGCACTTCCATGGCGTGGCCGTTGAGTTGCACCTGTTCCTGGCGCAATGGCAGCGGTAGCCCTTCGGCGACGTGCAACTGCCAGGCCACCAGATCGAGGCCGGTGATCAATTCAGTCACCGGGTGTTCCACCTGCAACCGCGTGTTCATTTCCAGAAAGTAGAACTGCCCGTGCGCGTCCAGCAGAAACTCCACAGTGCCAGCGCCCACATAGTTCACCGCGCGACCGGCCTTGAGCGCCGCTTCCCCCATGGCCTGGCGCAGTTCGGCGGTCATGACCGGGCAGGGCGCTTCTTCGATGACTTTCTGATGGCGGCGCTGGATCGAACAGTCGCGTTCGCCGAGGTAGATCAGGTTGCCGTGTTGGTCGCCGAACAGCTGAACCTCAACGTGACGCGGATCGATCAGCGCTTGTTCGAGGATCAGTTCGTCGCTGCCAAACCCGTTCAATGCCTCGGAGCGCGCGGTGCGAATCTGTGCGAGCAAATCCCCTGCATCGTGCACCAGGCGCATGCCGCGCCCGCCACCGCCGGCACTGGCCTTGATCATCAGCGGAAAACCGATGCGTTCGGCTTCGCGGCTCAGGGTCGCATCGTCCTGCCCGGTGCCTTGATAGCCTTTGATGCAGGGCACGCCGGCGTCGAGCATGGCGAGTTTCGACAGGCGTTTGCTGCCCATCAGTTCGATGGCTTCGGGGCTGGGGCCGATGAAAGTGAGGCCGGCGTGCTGGCAGGCGCGGGCGAATTCGGCATTTTCCGAGAGGAAGCCGTAGCCGGGGTGGATCGAATCGGCACCGGTGCGGCGGGCGGCGTCGAGGATGGCCGGGATGTTCAGGTACGACTGCTGGACCGGGGCCGGGCCGATGTTGACGGCTTCGTCGGCGATTTGTACGTGCAAGGCATCCGCATCTGCGTCGCTGAACACGGCGACGGTGCGGTAGCCCAAGGATTGGGCCGTGCGCTGGATGCGGCAGGCGATTTCACCGCGGTTGGCGATCAGGATTTTTTTCAGGGCGGGCATTGGGATATTCCCTTCGTATTTGCGGTGGAAGTGATGGCCTCTTCGCGGGCAAGCCTCGCTCCTACAAGGTTTTTGGTGAGCCCTGTAGGAGCGAGGCTTGCCCGCGAAGCTTTTAAATTGCCCACCCCGGTTTACGCTTCTGCACGAAGGCCATCGTGCCCTCGACTCCTTCCGCTCCGATCACCGCTTCGCTGAACCACTCGGCCGCTTCATCCAGCAACGCATCCGACGGTTGCCCGGCACTCGCCAGCAACAGTTTTTTGGTCGTCGCATTGGCCCCCGGCGCGCAGCACAGTACGTGGGCCAGAATTTCACCGAGACGCTCGGCCAAGGCTTGCGCGTCATGTTCGACAAAATGCACCAGCCCCATGCGCCGCGCCTGGTTGCCATCGAACCGCGCCGCCGTCAGCGCCAGGCGCCGGGCCTGAGTCAAGCCGATGCGCTGGACCACAAACGGCGCGATCTGCGCGGGCAGCACGCCGAGGCTGGTTTCCGGCAACCCGAATTGCGCCTGATGATCCGCCAGGGCGACATCGCTGACGCAGGCCAGGCCCAATCCGCCACCAAGCACCGCGCCTTGCAGCACGGTGATCACCACTTGCGGCGCGTGTTGCACCTCTTGCAGCAGCGCGCCGAACGCACGGTTCAGATCGCGGAAGGCGTTCGCGCCTTGAGCACGGGCGTTGGCCATGTCCTTGATGTCGCCACCGGCACAGAAATGTCCACCGGCACCGCCGATCACCAAGGCCCGAATCGCACGGTCATCGCGCACGGCCAACAGCACCGCACGCAGTTCGGCGACCATCTGCAGGCTCATGGCGTTGCGGCTTTCCGGGCGGTTGAGGGTGATGTGCAGCACGCCGTTATGCGGTTCGAGCAATAACGTCTGGCAATCCGGCAGGGGGCTCATTTCTTTTTCCCCGGCAGGATGCCCATGAGTTTGCAGATGATCCCCAGCATGATTTCGTCGGCGCCGCCGCCAATCGACACCAGCCGCACATCGCGGTAAGCGCGGGCCACGGGGTTGTCCCACATGAAGCCCATGCCGCCCCAATATTGCAGGCAACTGTCGCTGACTTCGCGGCCCAGCCGCCCGGCCTTGAGTTTGGCCATCGACGCCAGACGCGTGACGTCCTGACCTTTGATGTATTGCTCGGTGGCCTGATAGACCAGCGCCCGCAGGCATTCGATTTCGGTTTGCAATTCGGCGAGGCGAAAGTGGATGACCTGATTGTCGATCAGCGCATTGCCGAAGGTTTTACGTTCCTTGCAATACTCGATGGTGCTGTCGATGCAGTATTCCAGGCCCTTGATCATGTTCGCCGCTCCGAACAGGCGTTCTTCCTGAAACTGCAGCATTTGCATCATGAAGCCCGCGCCTTCATGGCCGATGCGGTTGCGTTGCGGCACGCGCACGTTGTCGAAAAACACCTGGGCGGTTTCCGAGCTGCGCATGCCGAGCTTGTCCAGGTGCGAACTGAGGCTGATCCCCGGCGTGTTCATCGGCACCATGATCAGCGACTTGTTGATGTGCGGTTTGTCGTCCGAGGTGTTGGCCAGCAGACAAATGAAATCGGCGCTTGGCGAGTTGGTGATCCACATCTTGCTGCCGTTGATCACGTAGTCGTCGCCGTCCTTGCGGGCGGTGGTTTTCAACCCGGCCACGTCGGAGCCGGCGCCGACTTCGGAAACGCCGATGCAACCGACCTGTTCGCCGGTAATGGCAGGGCGCAGAAATTCTTCACGCAGTTCATCGGAACCGAAACGCGCCAGCGCTGGAGTGCACATGTCGGTCTGCACACCGATGGACATCGGAATGCCGCCGCAATGAATGGTGCCGAACTCCTCGGCGGCGACAATCGAATAGCTGTAGTCGAGCCCCATGCCGCCGAATTTCTCCGGTTTGGAAATTCCCAGCAGGCCCAGGTCACCGGCCTTGCGGAAGATTTCGTGGATGGGAAAGCGCCCGGCCTTTTCCCATGCCTCGACGTGCGGGTTGATCTCGTTTTCGACGAATTGGCGAACGGTGCGGCGCAGTGCTTCGTGTTCCTGGGTGAAGATCATTTTTATTGTTCTCCTCTGGCCGGTTCAGAACCGGGCTACGCCAAAACTGTTGGTTTGCAGCGGCCGCACATCGGCCTCATGACAGATGTCCAGCAAGTAACCGAGCAGGGTCCGGGTGTCCCGCGGATCGATGAGGCCGTCGTCCCACAGACTGGCGCTGCCATAAAGCGCGGTGGACTGGCTGTCGAGTTTCTGTGCGGTGACCTGCTCCAGCATGTCGAGCATTTTCGGGTCGGGCACCAGGCCGTCCTTGAGTTGTTTGGCTTCGGTGACGATGCGCAGCACCTTGCCGGCCTGCGCGCCGCCCATCACCGCCGTGCGGCTGTTGGGCCAGGCGAAGATAAAGCGCGGGTCGAGGCCGCGACCGCACATGGCGTAGTTACCGGCGCCATAGGAGCCGCCGACGACGATGGTCAGTTTCGGTACGCGGGCGTTGGCCACCGCCTGAATCATCTTCGCGCCGTGCTTGATCACGCCTTGCTGTTCCGACTCGGTGCCAACCATGAACCCGGTGGTGTTGTGAAAGAACAGCAGCGGCGTCTGGCTCTGATCGCACAGCTGGATGAATTGCGCGGCTTTACTCGCCCCTTTGGGGGTGATCGGGCCGTTGTTGCCAATGAATCCGCAGGCGCGCCCCTGAATGTGCAAATGGCCGCAAATGGTTTGCTGATCGAACTCACCCTTGAACTCAAGGAAGTTCGAGCCGTCGGCAATCCGCGCAATGATTTCGCGCACGTCGTAGGGCTTTTTCGGATCGTCCGGGATCAGTCCCAGCAGCTCGTCGATAGGGTAGAGGGGTTCTTTCCACTGCCGTTCGGGCAACCATTGCAGCTGCTCGTTCCATGACAACAGGCTGACAATCTCGCGCACCAGGCGCACGCCATCGGCATCGTTCTCGGCCAGGTATTCAGCGGTGCCGGCGGTTTGCGCGTGCATCTCGGCACCGCCCAGTTCTTCGTCGGTCGCCACTTCTCCGGTCGCGGCTTTCAGTAACGGTGGGCCGGCGAGAAACAGTTTGGCTTTGCCACGCACCACTACCGTGTAATCCGAGAGCCCTGGCTGATAAGCACCGCCCGCCGTGGCCGAACCGTGGACCACGGTGATCTGCGGCAACCCCATGGCCGACATCCGCGCCTGATTGGCAAAACTGCGCGCGCCTTCGACGAAAATCTCCGCTGCGTAATTGAGGTTGGCGCCGCCGCTTTCGGCGAGGGTGATCACCGGCAGTTTGTTCTCCATGGCGATCTGTTGCAGGCGCAGGGACTTTTTCAAACCGCTGGGGGAAATCGTCCCGCCCTTGATCGCGCTGTTGTTCGCCACGACCAGAACCCGCACACCGGACACGTAACCGATCCCGGCGATCAAACCGCCGCCGGCCGAACTGCCGTCCTTGTCGTCATGCAATTTGTAGCCGGCCAGGCTCGCCAGTTCGAGGAACGGCGCACCCGGGTCGAGCAGAAGATTGAGGCGTTCGCGGGGCAGCAATTGCCCGCGCTTGTCGAACCTGGGTTTGGCTTCGGCCGCTTTGTTCAGCAGGTTCTGTTCGAGCTGACGGACTTGCTCGATTCCCGCCAGCATCGCTGCACGGTTCTGGGCAAACTGGTCGCTGAACGGGTCGACTTGCGACTGAATCACCGGCATGACTTATTCCTTGTCCTTGAGCACGTCCGGCAAGTACGCGCGGTGGAAACCGTTGTACGACTCACTGATCCTGGCCTTGTGGATCGGCCACGCCCGACCGCCAAGGCTGGCGGCGCCGTCGATACGCAAGGTGCTGCCACTGACAAACGCTGCGGCCGGACTGAGCAGGAAGACGATCGCGGCGCTGACTTCCGATTCGGTGCCGATGCGTTTCAGCGGCACGTGCTCGCGCAAGGTCGGAATCACCGCTTTGAACGCACCTTCGTAAGTGTCCATGCCGCTGGAGGCGATCCAGCCCGGCGCCACTGCATTGACCCGCACCCCGGCGTAACCCCATTCGAACGCAGCGGTCTTGGTCAGGTTATCCATGCCCGAGCGCGCCGCGCCCGAGTGGCCCATGCCGGGCATGCCGTTCCACATGTCGGCGAGCATGTTGACGATGGCGCCGCCGTGTTGGCTCATGGACTGGTTGAAGACTTCGCGCGCCATCAGGAAACCGCCCACCAGGTTGGTGCGCATCACGGTTTCGAAACCCTTCTGGTTGATCGAGGCCAGTGGTGAGGGAAATTGGCCGCCGGCATTGTTGACCAGTCCGTGGATCGGACCGTGCTTGCGGATCAGTTCGCTGACCAGATGCTTGACCGCTTCTTCGTCGCGAATATCGCAGGTCTGCCAATCGGCCTTGCCGCCATCCTCGGTAATCTCGGCAACCACGGATTTCAGTTTGTCGGCATTGCGCCCGATCAACAGCACATGGGCGCCGAGGGCCGCCAGTTCATGGGCGGTGCAGCGACCGATGCCGCTGCCGCCACCGGTGACGATGATGTTTTGGCCGGCAAACAGATCAGCTTTGAAAATCGAATCGTAGGCCACGGCGGCAATCCTCTAGTTGACCTGGTCGGCGATGCGCTGCGGCACCGGAATCTGGATGTCCAGCAGTTGTTGGGCGAAGGCTTTGCCTTGCGGATCGATCCGCAGACTGGCGACGCCTCCGCCGCCAAGGGCGTTTTCCAGCAAGAAATTCAGGCTGTGGGTCGCGGGCAGGTACCAGCGCTCGACGCGCCCGTGAACCGGGTCGAGCACATGGCTCATCCAGTCGACCATCACTTCCGGGGTCAGGGCTTCGGCGATCCACGGCAGGTACTCCGGCTCGCGTGCCATGACGCCGATGTTGCTGTGATTGCCCTTGTCACCCGAGCGTGCGACCGCGAGCTTGATCAGCGCCACGCTGGCATCGGCGCGACCGGTGGGTTTCGGTGGGTCGTACGGCACCGGCAGGTTCGCGGTGGTGAGCGCGTCGAGGGCGGGCAGGGCGCACGGATGACGTTGACCATTGAGATCAATGTCCAGCGTGCAGGCGGATTTGTCGATGAGGAACGAGAACAGCCGGATCAGCGGATACACCGTCGGCCGTCCGCCGACGATGCCGGTCAACCCCGGCGCCATGCCGGTGGCGGCCTGGGCGATTTCCCGGGAGAACACGATCAGCGCCTGTTTGTCCGGGTGGCGCACGGCGAGTTTGATCACCACTTCGCGGCTGTCGTGACGCTGGCCATGGGGACCGTACGTGGCCTCGCTGCCGAGCAGTTCAATATTGACTTCGCTGTAGGGCGCCCAACCGCGCTGACTGAAGATTTCCGAGGTCTTGTTGATGATCGCTTCGCTGACACGCCGTGCCTTGTCCACCGCATCGATCCCGGCGATCAGGCAACTGGCGGTGCAGCGGAAACCGTCCGGATACGTCGCGCTGACCTTGTACTGATCGGTGGGCGGCAAGCCTTTGGCGCCGTGTACCTGAACTGCGTTCTTGCCTTGTTGCTGAAGTTTGACCTGGGTGAAATCGCAGATCACATCGGGCAGCAGATAGGCCTGCGGGTCGCCGATTTCATAGAGCATCTGCTCGCCGACCGTGAGTGGCGTGACGAGACCGCCGGAGCCTTCGGGTTTGCTGACGATGAACTGGCTGTCGGCGCTGACTTCGACGATGGGGAAACCGATGTGTTCGTAGTCGGGCACGTCGCGCCAATCGGTGAAGTTGCCGCCGGTGCACTGGGCGCCGCATTCGATGATGTGACCGGCGAGTGCGGCTTGCGCGAGTTTGTCGTAGTCGTGCCAGGACCAGCCGAATTCATGCACCAGTGCAGCGCTGACCACGGCGCTGTCGACCACGCGCCCGGTGATGACGATGTCCGCGCCCAGGCGCAAGGCTTCGACGATGCCGGGCGCACCGAGGTAGGCGTTGGTGGAGACGCACATCGGCGGCAAGGGCGCGCCGCTGAACATTTCGCGAAGGCCGCGGGTGCTCAGGTGTTTGAACTGCGGTTGCAGGTCATCACCCAGCAACACGGCGATTTTCAGCGCCACCCCGGCCTTGTCGCAGGCCGCTTGCAGGGCGGCGGCGCAGGCCTGCGGGTTGACACCGCCGGCGTTGCTGATGACGCGGATGTTCTGTGCGGCGAGCTGCGTGAGCAGCGGGCTGAGCACTTCGATGAAGTCGCTGGCGTAGCCGGCCCGGGGATCTTTCATCCGCGCACCGGCCATGATCGACATCGTGATCTCGGCCAGATAATCGAACACCAGGTAATCCAGGCGTCCGCCTTCCACCAGTTGCGCGGCGGCGGTCGAGGTGTCGCCCCAGAAGGCGCTGGCGCAACCGATGCGAACAGTTTCAGGCACAGCCCTTTCCATAGCCACCTCCCTCAGACGTGTATCGAGACTACCAAGCAAGCGCTTGGTTTGTAAACGACTTAAATATCTTCTGCCCGAGCGCTTGCTTGGTTGCCTTCGTCAGCTTAAATTGCCCGCGCAACCCCGCTGTTTTAGCGGTGAGTACGACTGTAGGAGAGAACGGGTGGACGAGCAAAAAGCCCTGAGGGTAATGCGCGAATTGGTCGACAACGGCCAGTTGACCGACCCGGACAGCGCCCGTGGCAAATTGCTGCAAGTGGCGGCTCACCTGTTCCGCAACAAAGGCTACGAGCGCACCACGGTGCGTGATCTGGCCGGCGCGGTGGGCATTCAGTCGGGCAGCATTTTTCATCACTTCAAAAGCAAGGACGAGATCCTGCGGGCTGTGATGGAGGAAACCATTCGCTACAACACCGCGTTGATGCGTGCGGCGATCGCCGAAGCTGAAAACGTGCGCGAACGGGTACTGGCGCTGATTCGCTGTGAGTTGCAGTCGATCATGGGCGGCAGCGGCGAGGCCATGGCGGTGTTGGTGTACGAATGGCGTTCGCTGTCCGAAGACGGGCAAGTGAAGGTGTTGGCGTTGCGCGACATCTATGAAGACCTCTGGCTGCAGGTGCTGGGGGAGGCCAAGGACGCGGGATTCATCCGCGGGGACGTGTTCATCACTCGGCGTTTTCTGACCGGTGCGCTGTCCTGGACCACGACCTGGTATCGCCCGGATGGCAGCGTGAACCTCGATCAATTGGCCGATGAGGCGTTGATTCTGGTACTCGAAGAAAAACAATAGTGTTGCCCGGAACCGCAGGAAACTGGCTAAGTGGCCGAAACCGCCTAGCTTGAATGAATTGATGCGTACTTTTTTGGGGAGTGGGTTGTTTTGATGTCTTCGCCAATTCGGACGGCCTCGCGGCTTTTTCTGGCGGCGCTTGCAGCGCTTTGGGTATTACCGTCTCCGGCGGCGCAACTGGTGCGGGTCGGTGCCGCGCATTTTCCGCCCTACACCGTACGCCCTGAATCCGGTGCCGACACTGGCCTGCTGCCGCAGTTGGTCGAGGCGCTCAATGCCCTGCAAACCGACTACCAGTTTGTGCTCGTGCCGACATCCATTCCGCGACGCTTCGGTGACTTCAAGCAGAGCCGGGTGGACATGGCCATCTTCGAGAACCCGAACTGGGGCTGGAAGGACATTCCCCACGTCAGCGTCGACATGGGCCTGGAAGATGCCGAGATTTTTGTCGCGCAACGGATTCCCAATCGTCAGCAGAACTATTTCGCCGATCTTGCCGGCAAGCGTCTGGCGCTGTTCAGTGGCTATCACTACGAATTCGCCAACTTCAATGCCGACCCCAAAGTCCTCGCGCAAAACTACAACGCCACGCTGACCTATTCCCATGACAGCAACCTGCTGATGGTGCTGCGCGGGCGCGCCGACATTGCCCTGGTGACGCGCTCCTACCTGAGCGATTACCTGCTGCGTAACGATAAAGTTGCTGATCAACTGCTGGTGTCCGAACGCATCGATCAGGTCTATCACCATTACGCCATTCTCCGTCCGACAGCGCCCATCAGCGGCGTTGCCTTTGGCAAGTTGCTGCAAGGGTTGCGGGACAACGGCCAGATGCTGAAGATTTTCGATCCGTACAAGATCGCCGTGGTGCCGGTTCCCCAGGATTGACGATAAGGCTTCAACCCCCTGGAAAGTAGCAGGCGCCCATACGTCGTAAATTCCTTTTTTCGAGGAGCAAACTGTCAAATGTGACAGTAGTCGCTCTCATTGCCTTGCGGTTAGATGACTTTCCGGTGCTGAACCCTTTAATGGGGGAAAGCCTCATTACGAAAAGGCATCTGCAATGTCAAATAACGAATCGAATTTACTCCCGCGTCTTCCAACTCCGTTGGTGAAGCAAGCTGTCGGCAAGTTTCTGACTGTGCCGACGCCGGATGGAGAGTCCGGTATCACTGTTGATGTTGCCCGTTGGCGGACTATTGAGGTTGGCCAACCGACTACTTTGCATATCTGTGGGTACAATCGGGATGGCTCGACAATGATGCAGCTCATCGTAGATAAGGAGCCTGTAACCCAAGACGAATATGTGAAAGGTTGGTCTCGAGACATTAGTTGGGAGCATTTTCAAGGCCTGCTTGACCGCAGTCACCTCATGTTTGTTTTTCAGGTGCCGCTGGAGAACGGCGAATGTGGTTGCCCGGATTTGTTTCCGCCACTGAGTCTTGAGATTGTGTTGCGCTACGAAGATGTAACAACGTTCAGTGCGAAGGACGGGACAGATAACTGGAACGGCTGGATGAGGGGAGAGGCTGCGGCTGACCCTCGAGATCTCACTGTCAGGCAAGATGGAAATGGCTATGCATTATTCAGCAACACGTTCACCAGTCGATCTTCAGGCGTTCTGTTAAGCAAGAGCTTCCAGGATTTAGAGGTGGGGCGCGTGTATACCTTTGGGATTGACGTGCGCCGTTGGATAAACCTTTATGCAGTTCCAGTGCTCTCACTTGAATCCAGTGCTGGTGTCATTGTCCCACCCACTGAGATTACATCAGCGGTAAACCGCCTGGAGGGTTCGTTTACGGCGGACTCGTCGCAAATGGACTTGGAGATCGTCAGTCATATCGCCACTGGTATGGGGAACGACTACATCATTAGCAAAATCTGGCTTACGTCACTCTGAGGTTTACGACAGTCATCGCTAAATTTCCAAGCCTGGCTCACGTTCCTAAGTGAACTGTCGATGATCGTGAGCCCGACCCATGCCCAATCTGAATGACCTGACTGCCCTGGCTTTGCCGACAGGCAACCGCCTTGTCGCGGATGAAACCGAAAACCGCCTGAGCCTGAGCCTGGACGCGCAATCGCTGATTACCTTGCGGCTGACGCGTGAGCCCGAGTTGCACGTGCATGTCGAGGCTCGCGTCGACACTCAGGCCGTGTGGGCCGCCGGTTATTGGCTGTTTGCCCGTGACCCGGCTTGCCAGCGCCTGACCTGGCACCTCGATAAAGCTCCCGCCGAAGCCTTGCTCAGCGGGTTGCTGGTGTCGACCGAACTCGCCGACCAGTATCGCTGCGAGCGCACACTGTTCTGGCAGTTGCCGCAGCCTTGGCTGGGGACGTCGCTGACCAGCAGCTACCCGCAGCAAATGGTGATCAGCGCTGGCAAGCGTCATCCATTGCGCCCGGTGAAACCGCGCGGTGAAGTCTATCGACGTTTCGATGCGCGGCTGGGGGCGTGGATTTCCCTGCGAACGCTGGACATCGACCTGGATCTGGCGCGGTTCAATCGCTGGCAGAACAGTGCGCGGGTGGCGAGTTTCTGGCAGGAAGAGGGCAGCCTTGAACAGCATCGCGAATACCTGGGCAAACTCGACGCCGATCCCCACACCGTGACGTTGATCGGCTGTTTCGATGACCAGCCGTTTGCTTATTTCGAAGCCTACTGGGCCAAGGAAGACCGCATTGCGGCGTTCTACGATGTCGATGATTACGACCGTGGCATTCACATGCTGGTCGGCGAAGAAAACCATCGCGGTCCGCACAAGGTGGCGAGCTGGTTATCGGCGTTGACGCATTACCTGTTTCTCGACGATCCGCGTACCCGGCGGGTGGTTGCAGAGCCGCGAGCCGACAACGCGAAGATGATCGGGTACATGCAGGGTCAGCGGTTTCATTGCGAGAAAGAGTTCGACTTCCCGCACAAGCGCGCGGCGTTGATGGTGTTGGGGCGGGAGCGGTTTTTTGAGCGGTGTGGGTTGGCTTGATTAGTAGGGTTCAAGATTCGTAGCGGTCTTGAGTCCGCCATCGCGAGCAGGCTCGCTCCCACATTGGTCCGGTGTACACAGATCAAATGTGGGAGCGAGCCTGCTCGCGATGGGGGCGATGAGATTTCAGATCTTAGCGGCGGGAGAAAGTATCTGCGCGACTGCCCGACACCTTGCGGCAATGCACCAGCGCGTCGCGAATCATGAAGTTCACCAGGGTCGGCGAAACACCCAGTTCCTTGGCGATGTCCTTTTGCGGCACGCCGTGCAGGCGGTACATCTCGAAGGCGTAACGGGTGCGGCTCGGCAGCTCCGTCAGCGCGTCGGCGATGTTTTCCAGGGTCGAAAAATTGATGTGCGAGGTTTCCGGCGAAGCGCCTTGAATCACCACGTTCAGCCCTTCTTCTTCAGGCCCCGAATACTTCTGTTCCAACGCCTGTTTGCGGTAGTGGTCGATCGCCAGGTTACGCACGATCTGGAACAGGTAACTGAGCTGAGCCTTGATCGAGGAGGTGATCTGCGGCGCCGATTGCAGGCGGAAGAACGCATCCTGAACCACATCTTCGGCACGGGATCGGCAGCCGGTAATACGGGCGGCAATCTTGACCAGAATCAGTCGATTGTCCACGAATGCCTGAAGTAGCGGTGAATCGCACCTGCTTGTGGATACTTGTTCCGTCATGGAAATCACCTTGCTGCAAATGGGGTCGTGGGACGACGGGTATATCGGAGCCGTCCTACACATCGAGCGACAAATTATTCTGAATGATAATGATTGTCAATTGAGAAAGAGAACTAATCCTTCTCTAAGGTTCGCAGTGAGAACTGCGACACGCTGTTGCGCTCAGCCCCCGTTGGCGATCAAGCCTGCCGACTAATTATTTCAAGACGTCATCCGTTCTCATTGGTGAATGGCTCCGGGCGCAAGCCCCGACCAAAACAGCATTCCCAATGCCTCGCGTGGTCGGCGAAGACCGCGTCCTGCATGCCCCTGATGGGGCGTGAAAGCAGAAAACCGATTCCACTTGCAAGCCGAATTCAGGCAGGAAACCTCATGACCGACGCGTTCAAAATACCTGGCACACTGGTCCAAGCCCTTCAGCGCCGCGCGGCCCTGACGCCGGATCGGGTGGCCTTGCGTTTTCTCGCCGAAACCCCGGATCAGACGGTGGTGCTCAGTTATCGCGAACTGGATCAGCGGGCGCGCACCATTGCCGGCGCGTTGCAGGCCGAAACTGACTTTGGTGATCGCGCGGTGCTGCTGTTTCCCAGCGGTCCGGACTACGTCGCGGCGTTTTTTGGTTGCCTGTATGCGGGCGTGATCGCGGTGCCGGCTTATCCGCCGGAGTCGGCCAAGCGTCATCATCAGGAACGCCTGCTGTCGATCATCAGCGACGCCGAACCGCGCCTGCTGCTGACCAGCGCCGGCCTGCGCGATGCGTTGCTGCAAATCGAAGGCGCGCCGCCGCTGCTGTGCGTCGACACCCTCGACGGTGCACTGGCCGCAAAGTGGGTCGAACCGAATCTCGAAGGCGACCACATCGCCTTCCTACAATACACCTCGGGCTCCACCGCGCTGCCAAAAGGCGTGCAAGTCAGCCATGGCAACCTGGTCGCCAATGAGTTGCTGATTCGCCACGGCTTCGGCATCGACCTGAACCCTGACGACGTGATCGTCAGCTGGCTGCCGCTGTACCACGACATGGGCTTGATCGGCGGTCTGTTGCAGCCGATTTTCAGCGGCGTGCCGTGCGTGTTGATGTCGCCGGCGTACTTCCTCGGTCGGCCGCTGCGCTGGCTCGAAGCGATCAGCGAGTACGGTGGAACCATCAGCGGCGGGCCGGATTTTGCCTACCGTCTGTGCAGCGAACGTGTCAGTGAATCGGCGCTGGAACGCCTCGACCTCAGCGGCTGGCGCGTGGCGTATTCCGGTTCCGAACCGATTCGCCTCGACACCCTCGACCGTTTCGCCGAGAAGTTCGCGAGCTGTGGTTTCACCCCGGACAGTTTCATGGCGTCTTACGGTTTGGCCGAGGCCACGTTGTTCGTCGCCGGCACACCTCGTGGCCAAGGCATCGGCAACCTGCGCGTGGATGATCAGGCGTTGGCGCAAAACCGTGCCGAAGCGGGTGAAGGCAGCGCGATCATGAGTTGCGGCATCAGCCAGCCGGATCACGCGGTGCTGATTATCGATCCATTGGCGCTGACCGAACTGGCCGACAACGCGGTCGGCGAAGTCTGGGCCACCGGGCCGAGCATCGCCCATGGCTACTGGCGCAACCCCGAGGCCAGCGCCAAGACCTTCGTTCAACACGACGGCAAAACCTGGCTGCGCACCGGCGACCTGGGTTTCATGCGCAACGGCGAGCTGTTCATCACCGGTCGCCTGAAAGACATGCTGATCGTTCGCGGTCACAACCTGTACCCGCAGGACATCGAGCAGACCATCGAGCGTGAAGTGGAAGTGGTGCGCAAAGGTCGCGTCGCCGCGTTCGCCGTGAATATCGACGGTCAGGAAGGCATCGGCATCGCCGCGGAAATCAGCCGCAGCGTGCAGAAAATCCTGCCGCCCGAGGCACTGATCAAAGCCATCCGCCAGGCGGTGGCCGAGGCGTATCAGGAAGCACCGAGCGTGGTGGTGTTGCTCAATCCGGGCGCATTGCCGAAAACCTCCAGCGGCAAGCTGCAACGTTCGGCGTGCCGCAATCGACTGGCGGATGGCAGCCTCGACAGCTATGCGGTGTTCCCATCGGCGGCCCCTGAAAACCAGACCAAAGCCGAGTCGGGTTCCGAGCTGCAAAGTCTGATCGGCCAGATCTGGGCCGAGCAGTTGCAGGTGAAACAGATCGGTGCCGATGACCACTTCTTCCTGCTCGGTGGCAACTCCATCGCCGCCACTCAGGTGGTTGCGCGTTTGCGCGAAGAGTTGGGTCTGGAGCTGAACCTGCGCCTGCTGTTTGAAGCGCCGACCCTCGGTGCATTTACCGCGGTGGTCGCGCAGCAACAACAGGACGGGGGCCTGGCCCAAGGCGCGATCAGCACACTCTCGCGCAGCGAAGCGATGCCGCAATCCCTCGCGCAAAACCGTTTGTGGATTACCTGGCAACTGGACCCGCAAAGCAGCGCCTACAACATTCCCGGCGCCTTGCGTTTGCGTGGCGAACTGGATGAAGACGCCCTGCGCGCCAGCTTCCAGCACCTGATCGAGCGCCACGAATCCCTGCGCACGCGCTTCTTCGAACGTGACGGCGTGGCGCTGCAACAGGTCATTGCCGCTGGCGAATTCAACCTGCAGCGGATCGACATCAGCGATGTGCCCGTCGCCGAGCGTGAAGCTCGCGCGCAGCAAATCCGCGAGGACGAAGCGCACACCCAGTTCGACCTGGAGAAAGGTCCGCTGCTGTGGGTGACGCTGGTGCGCCTCGATGACGAGGATCACCAGTTGCTGGTGACGCTGCACCACATCATCGCCGATGGTTGGTCGCTGAACGTGCTGATCGACGAGTTCTCGCGCCTGTATGCCGCTGCGTCCCAAGGGCAAACGGCATCGCTCGCGCCATTGCCGACCCAGTACGCCGACTACGGCAGCTGGCAGCGTCAATGGCTGGCGCAAGGTGAGGGCGAGCGGCAACTGGCCTACTGGAAAACGCAGTTGGGCGAGGAGCATCCGACCCTGAACCTGGCCACCGATCACCCGCGTTCGGTGCAACACCGTCACAGCGCCGCGCGCCACACCGTGCGTTTGGCTGCGCCCCTCAGCGAAGCGATTCGCCAGACTGCCCAGGCCCACGACGCCACCTCATTCATGCTGTTGCTCACGGCGTTCCAGAGCCTGTTGCACCGCTACAGTGGCCAAACCGACATCCGCATCGGCGTGCCGAACGCCAACCGTCCGCGCCTGGAAACCCAGGGCCTGATCGGCTTCTTCATCAACACCCAGGTGCTGCGTGCCGAGGTGGATTCGCGGTTGCCATTTGTTGAACTGTTGGCGCAAACACGCCAGACAGCCTTGGGCGCCCAGGCGCATCAGGACCTGCCGTTCGAACAACTGCTGGAAGCGTTCCCGCAGGCCCGCGAACAAGGCTTGTTCCAGGTCATGTTCAACCATCAGCAACGGGACCTGAGCGCACTGCGTCGCTTGCCCGGGTTGCTCGCCGAAGAACTGCCGTGGCACAGCCGCGAAGCCAAGTTCGATTTGCAATTGCACAGCGAGGAAGACCGTAACGGTCGCCTGAGCCTGTCGTTCGACTATGCCAGCGAGCTGTTTGACGCCACTACCATCGAGCGTCTGGCCGAGCATTTCAGCAACCTGCTGCGAGCCATTTGCGAGCAGCCGGTCACCACCGTCGGCGACCTGAAACTGTTGACCGCGAGCGAGCACGATCAGCAAACCTCGTGGAGCGTCGCACCGTGCACACCGGCCAGCCAATGGCTGCCGGAACTGCTGACCGAACAGGCACGCCTGAACCCGGAGCGCACCGCGCTGCTGTGGGACGGCGGCAGCCTGGACTTCGCCGAACTGCACGCCAAGGCCAACCGCCTCGCGCATTACCTGCGCGACAAAGGTGTCGGCCCGGACGTTTGCGTGGCCATCGCCGCCGAGCGTTCGCCGCAACTGTTGATCGGCCTGTTGGCGATCATCAAGGCCGGTGGTGCCTACGTGCCGCTGGACCCGGATTACCCGACCGAGCGCCTGGCGTACATGCTCGGCGACAGCGGCGTCGAATTGCTGCTGACCCAAACCGAATTGCTCGACCGGCTGCCGGCCACCGATGGCGTCAGCGTGATTGCCATGGATGCACTGCACCTGGAGAACTGGCCGAGCCAGGCGCCGGGCCTGCATCTGCACGGCGACAACCTCGCGTATGTGATTTACACCTCCGGTTCCACCGGCCAGCCGAAGGGCGTCGGCAACACCCACGCGGCGCTCGCCGAACGCCTGCAATGGATGCAGAACACTTATCGCCTGAACGACACCGACGTGCTGATGCAAAAGGCGCCGATCAGTTTTGACGTGTCGGTGTGGGAATGCTTTTGGCCGCTGATCACCAGGGCGCGTTTGCTGATTGCCGGGCCCGGCGAACACCGCGATCCGTACCGCATTGCCCAACTGGTTCAGGAATACGGGGTGACTACGCTGCACTTTGTGCCGCCACTGCTTTCGTTGTTCATCGACGAGCCGCTCACCGCCGAATGCACCAGCCTGCGTCGTGTGTTCTCGGGCGGCGAAGCGTTGCCGGCGGAGCTGCGCAACCGCGTGTTGGCGCAGCTGCCGGCCGTGCAACTGCACAACCGTTATGGCCCGACTGAAACCGCGATCAACGTCACTCATTGGCATTGCAGCACGGGCGATGGCGAGCGCTCGCCGATTGGCCGTCCGTTGGGCAACGTGATTTGCCGCGTGCTCGACAGCGAGCTCAACCCTGTGCCGGCTGGTGTGCCCGGTGAGTTGTGCATCAGCGGCATCGGTCTGGCCCGGGGGTATCTGGGGCGTCCGGCACTGACGGCTGAACGTTTTGTCGTCGACCCGTTGGGCGAGCAGGGCGCACGTCTGTATCGCACCGGCGACCGTGCACGCTGGACTGCCGATGGCGTGATCGAATACCTCGGCCGTCTCGATCAGCAGGTCAAACTGCGGGGCTTTCGCGTCGAACCGGAAGAAATCGAAGCACGTCTGCTGGCGCAGGATGGTGTCGCGCAAGCCGTGGTGCTGGTGCGCGAAACCGCCGCTGGCGGGCAGTTGATCGGTTACTACACGGCCAGCGAAACCAGTGAATCCGAAGACACTCAAACCGCTCGCCTGAAAGCCGCGCTGGCGGCCGAGCTGCCGGAGTACATGGTCCCGGCGCAGCTGATGCGCCTTGACGAAATGCCCCTCAGCCCAAGCGGCAAACTCGACCGCCGTGCCTTGCCGGAACCGCAATGGCAGGTGCGCGAACACGTTGAGCCGGTGACTGAACTTGAACAGCAGATCGCCGCGATCTGGCGTGACGTGCTGGGCTTGAAGCAGATCGGTCTGCGCGACGATTTCTTCGCCCTCGGCGGCCATTCGCTGCTGGCCACGCAAATTATCTCCCGCACCCGTCAGGCCTGCGACGTCGAATTGCCACTGCGCGCGTTGTTCGAAAACAGTGAGCTGGGCGCGTTCGCCGAGCAGGTGCAACGGATTCAAGCCAGCGGCAACACCAACAAACAACCGCCGATTGAAAAGGTCGACCGCAGCCAACCGGTGCCGCTGTCCTATTCCCAGCAGCGCATGTGGTTCCTCTGGCAGATGGAGCCGGACAGTCCGGCCTACAATGTCGGCGGCATGGCGCGGTTGCGCGGGGTGCTGGACATCGGGCGCTTCGAGACGGCGTTGCAAGCGCTGATCATGCGTCACGAAACCTTGCGCACCACGTTCCCGAGCATCGACGGCGTGGCGCAACAGCGCGTGCACCCGGAAACCGGGATGCGCATGGACTGGAAAGATTTTTCCGCGCTGGACGCCGACTTGCGCGAACAGCGGGTGCAGGCATTGGCCGACAGCGAAGCGCATCAACCCTTCGATCTGGAAACCGGGCCGCTGCTGCGCGCCTGCCTGGTCAAGACCGCCGAGCAGGAACATTACCTGGTGCTGACCCTGCACCACATCGTCACCGAAGGCTGGGCGATGGACATTTTCGCCCGGGAACTCAGTGCGCTTTACGAAGCGTTCGTCGATGACCGCGAATCGCCACTGGCGCCGCTGCCGGTGCAATACCTCGATTACAGCGTCTGGCAGCGCCAGTGGCTGGAGTCCGGCGAACGTCAGCGCCAGCTCGACTACTGGACCGCGCAACTGGGCCGCGAACATCCGCTGCTGGAATTGCCCGCCGACCGTCCGCGTCCAGCGGTGCAAAGCCATCAGGGCGAGCTGTTCCGTTTCGACCTGAGCGATGATCTCGCGGCACGGGTCCGCGCCTTCAACGCGCAAAACGGCCTGACCCTGTTCATGACCATGACGGCCGCGCTGGCCGTGCTGCTTTACCGCTACAGCGGCCAGACCGACCTGCGCATCGGCGCGCCGGTGGCCAACCGCATTCGCCCGGAAAGCGAAGGGCTGATCGGTGCGTTCCTCAACACCCAAGTGCTGCGTTGCCAGCTCGACGGGCAGATGTCCGTTGGCGAACTGTTCGAGCAGGTGCGCCACACCGTGATCGAAGGCCAGTCCCATCAGGACCTGCCGTTCGACCATTTGGTTGAAGCGTTGCAGCCACCGCGCAGTGCTGCGTACAACCCGCTGTTCCAGGTGATGTGCAACGTGCAGCGCTGGGAATTCCAGCAGAGCCGCACGCTGGCCGGCATGACGGTCGAGTATCTGGCGAACGATGCGCGAGCGACCAAATTCGACCTCAACCTGGAAGTGACCGACCTCGATCATCGGTTGGGTTGCTGCCTGACTTACAGCACCGACCTGTTCGATGAACCGCGCATTGCGCGCATGGCCGGGCACTGGCGCAATCTGCTGGAAGCGTTGCTGGCCGATCCGCAACAGCGCCTCAGTGAACTGCCGTTGCTCGAAACCACGGAACAGCAAAAGCTGCTCGACAGCCTTGGCATCGAACCGGGTGAGCATCGACTGGATCAGTGCATTCATCACCTGTTCAGCGAACAGGCGCTGGTGCGCAAGGATGCGCCGGCGCTGACGTTCGCCGGGCAAACCCTGAGCTACGCCGAACTCGACAGCCGCGCCAATCGCCTGGCCTGGATGCTGCGCGAGCGGGGTGTCGGGCCGCAGGTTCGCGTCGGTCTGGCACTTGAGCGGTCGCTGGAAATGGTCATCGGCCTGCTGGCGATCCTCAAGGCGGGTGGCGCCTATGTGCCGCTCGATCCGGAATACCCGCTCGATCGCCTGCATTACATGATCGAAGACAGCGGCATCGGTTTGCTGCTCAGCGATGCGGCGATGTTCAAGGCCCTGGGTGATCTGCCGGCAACCGTAAGTCGCTGGTGCCTCGAAGATGACGCTGCTGAATTGGCCAACTACCCGGCCACCGAGCTGCCGTTCATCAGCCTGCCGCAGCATCAGGCGTACCTGATTTACACCTCCGGCTCCACCGGCAAGCCGAAAGGCGTGGTGGTGTCCCACGGTGAAATCGCCATGCACTGCCAAGCGGTGATCGAGCGCTTTGGCATGCGTGCGGACGACTGTGAGCTGCACTTCTACTCGATCAACTTCGACGCCGCGACCGAGCGTCTGCTGGTGCCGTTGTTGAGCGGTGCGCAAGTGGTCTTGCGTGCTCAAGGGCAGTGGGACGCAGAAGAAATCTGCGGATTGATCCGTCGCCACCACATCAACATCCTCGGCTTCACCCCAAGCTATGGCAGCCAACTGGCGCAGTGTCTGGCGACTCAGGGCGAAACCTTGCCGGTGCGCATGTGCATCACCGGCGGCGAAGCGTTGACCGGCGAGCACTTGCAGCGCATTCGCGCAGCGTTCAAACCGAGCCTGTTCTTCAATGCCTACGGCCCGACGGAAACGGTAGTCATGCCGTTGGCCAGTCTTGCACCGCAGCAGCTTGAAGAAGGGTTGGGCAGTGTGCCGATCGGCAGCGTGATCGGTGCTCGCGTGGCCTACATTCTCGATGCCGATCTGGCACTGGTGCCGCAAGGCGCGACCGGTGAGTTGTACGTTGGCGGTGCCGGTCTGGCTCAGGGTTATCACGACCGTCCGGGCATCACGGCGGAACGCTTCGTGGCCAACCCGTTTGCAGCGGATGGCGGGCGGATTTATCGCACCGGCGACCTGGTGCGGCAGCGCGCCGACGGTCTGGTGGAATACCTCGGCCGCATCGACCATCAAGTGAAAATTCGCGGTTTCCGCATCGAACTGGGCGAGATCGAAACCCGCCTGCTGGACCATGATTCGATCCGTGAAGCGGTGGTGCTGGCGCTGGACGCCCCGAGTGGCAAACAACTGGTCGGCTATCTGGTCACCGACGTGGCTGAGCAGGATGAAGCGCAACAAGCCGAGCTGCGCGAAGCCCTCAAGGCTCACCTGAAATCGCAACTGCCGGAGTACATGGTGCCGACGCACCTGATCCTGCTGGCGAGCATGCCGCTGACTGCCAACGGCAAACTCGACCGTCGCGCATTGCCGGCACCGGACCCGGAACTGAATCGTCAGGACTATGTGGCGCCAAGCAACGAGCTGGAGCTGACGTTGGCGCAGATCTGGTGCGAAGTGCTGAACGTCGCGCAGGTCGGCCTCAACGACAACTTCTTCGAACTGGGTGGCGACTCGATTCTGTCGATCCAGGTGGTCAGCCGCGCGCGGCAGCAGGGCATTCACTTCAGCCCGCGTGACCTGTTCCAGCACCAGACTGTTCAAACACTCGCCGCCGTGGCCAGCCGCACCGAGCAGGTTACAGCCGAGCAGGGTTTGCTCACCGGCGAATCGCGT
Source organism: Pseudomonas sp. FW300-N2A2 (assembly GCF_017351735.1). Classification (NCBI taxonomy): domain Bacteria; kingdom Pseudomonadati; phylum Pseudomonadota; class Gammaproteobacteria; order Pseudomonadales; family Pseudomonadaceae; genus Pseudomonas; species Pseudomonas sp. FW300-N2A2. Next base: position 109,744 of record NZ_JACNDU010000013.1, read on the forward strand.
CTGACCCCGATCCAGCACTGGTTCTTCGACACCGACATGCCCGAGCGTCAGCACTGGAACCAGGCGTTGTTGCTGGAACCGACCGTTGCGCTGGAACCTCATCGCCTGGAGCAAGCGCTGCTGGCGGTGATCGAACAGCACGACGCCTTGCGCCTGCGCTTCACCGAGGCCGGCGGCGCATGGACGGCGGCGCACCAGAAGGTGGGAGACGCTCCCGTGTTGTGGCAAGTGCATGTGCCGGCGATGGATAAATGCGCGGCTTTGTTTGCCGATGCCCAGCGCAGCCTTGACCTCGAACAGGGGCCGTTGATGCGTGTGCTGCTGATCGATGGTCCCGAGGGCCAGCAACGGCTGTTCTTCGCGATCCATCACTTGGTGGTGGACGGCGTTTCCTGGCGTGTGCTGCTGGACGATCTGCAAACGGTGTATCGCCAACTGGCGGCTGGGCAGTCGGTGAAACTGCCGGCGAAAACCAGCGCCTTCAAGGATTGGGCAGCCCGCTTGCAGGCGTATGCCGGCAGCGAATCCCTACGTGAAGAACTGAGCTGGTGGCAGTCGCAGCTGGCCGGACCGAGCGTCGAATTGCCGTGTGATCGCCCTGAGGGCGGCCGGCAGAATCGTCATGCGCAAACCGTCAGCGTACGCCTCGACGGCGAGTTCACTCGCCAGTTGCTGCAACAGGCACCGAGCGCCTATCGCACCCAGGTCAACGACCTGTTGCTGACGGCATTGGCCCGCGTGCTGTGCCGCTGGAGCGGGAATGAATCAGCGCTGATCCAACTTGAAGGCCACGGTCGCGAGGCGCTGTTCGACGAGATCGACCTGACCCGCACCGTCGGCTGGTTCACCAGCGCCTACCCGCTGCGCCTGACCCCGCAGAACATTGAAGAAGCCGCCGGCCAGGGCGCTTCGATCAAGGCGATCAAGGAACAACTGCGCGGCGTGCCGCACAAGGGCCTGGGTTATGGCGTGTTGCGTTACCTCGCCGACGACCTGTGCCGCGAAGCCATGGCCGCGTTGCCGGTGGCGTCGATCACCTTCAACTACCTCGGCCAGTTCGACCAGAGCTTTGGCGCGGACGCGTTGTTCCGTCCACTGGATGAGCCGGTCGGTGCCGCCCACGATCCGAAAGCGCCGCTGCCCAACGAGCTGAGCGTTGACAGTCAGGTCTACGGCGGCGAATTGGTGCTGCGCTGGACCTTCAGCGCCGAGCGCCACGATCCGCAAACCATCAGTGAACTGGCGGACGCCTACCTCGGCGAATTGCAGAGCCTGATCGTGCATTGCCTGCGTGACGAGGCGGGCGGCCTGACGCCGTCGGACTTCCCGCTGGCGAAGCTGACCCAGCCGCAACTCGATGCACTGCCGATTCCGGCCGCCGCCATCGAAGACGTCTACCCGCTGACCCCGATGCAGGAAGGCATGCTGCTGCACACCTTGCTCGAACCGGGCACCGGCCTCTACTACATGCAGGACCGTTACCGCATCAACAGCGCGCTCGATCAGCAACGTTTTGCCGAGGCCTGGCAAGCGGTGATCGCCCGTCACGAAGCCTTGCGCGCATCGTTCTGCTGGAACGTTGGCGAAGACATGCTGCAGGTTATCCACAAGCCGGGCAGCACGCCGATCGAGTCCCTCGACTGGACGGCAATCGCCGAGGCCGAGCAAGAACCCAAGTTGCAGGCGTTGCTGAAAAGCGAGCGTGAAGCCGGGTTCGATCTGCTGAATCAGGCACCGTTCCACCTGCGTTTGATCAAGGTTGGCGAAGCGCGCTACTGGTTCATGATGAGCAACCACCACATCCTCATCGATGCCTGGTGCCGCTCGTTGCTGATGAACGATTTCTTCGAGATCTACACCGCGTTGGGTGAAAGTCGCGAAGCTCAGCTACCTGTGCCGCCGCGCTACCGCGACTACATCGGCTGGCTGCAACGCCAGAGCCTGGCCGAAGCGCGGCAGTGGTGGAAAACCAACCTGCAAGGCTTCGAACGGACCACGCCGATTCCGAGCGACCGGCCGTTCCTGCGTGAACATGCCGGCGACAGCGGCGGCATGATCGTCGGCGACCGCTACACCCGACTCGATGCTCGCGACGGTGCGCAACTGCGTGAACTGGCGCAGGCCCATCAGCTGACCATCAACACTTTCGCCCAAGCCGCGTGGGCCCTGGTGCTGAGGCGCTTGAGCGGTGATCGCGACGTGCTGTTCGGCGTCACGGTGGCCGGGCGCCCGGTGGAAATGCCGGAGATGCAACGCACCGTCGGGCTGTTCATCAACAGCATCGCGCTGCGGGTGAAGATGCCGGAAGACGACCAGCGTTGCAGCGTTCGTCAGTGGCTGAGCGGCTTGCTCGACAGCAACATGCAACTGCGCGAGTACGAATACCTGCCGCTGGTGAGCATTCAGGAAAACAGCGAATTGCCGAAGGGCCAACCGCTGTTCGACAGCCTGTTCGTGTTCGAAAACGCGCCGGTGGAAGTCTCGGTACTGGACCGTGCGCAGAGCCTCAACGCGACCTCGGATTCGGGCCGCACCCACACCAACTTCCCGCTGACGGCGGTGTGCTATCCGGGCGATGACCTGGGCTTGCACCTGTCTTACGACCAGCGTTATTTCGATGAGTCGACCGTTGAACGCATGCTCGGTGAGTTCAAGCGCCTGTTGCTGGCACTGGTCGAAGGTTTCCATGGCGACATGGCGGACTTGCCGCTGCTGGGTGCCGAGGAACAGGATTTCCTGATCCACGGCTGCAACCAGAGCGAACACGATTACCCGTTGGAGCAGAGCTACGTTGCGTTGTTTGAAGCGCAGGTTGCGCAGCATCCGCAACGGATCGCCGCCAGTTGCCTCGATCAGCAACACAGCTACGCCGAACTGAACCAGCGCAGCAACCGTCTCGGCCATGCGTTGATCGCGGCCGGTGTCGGGCTGGATCAGCCGGTGGCGTTGCTGGCCGAACGTAACCTCGATCTGCTCGGGATGATCATCGGCAGCTTCAAGGCCGGCGCGGGTTATCTGCCGCTGGATCCGGGGCTGCCAAGTCAGCGCCTGAGCCGGATCATCGACCTGAGCCGCACGCCATTGCTGGTCTGCACCCAGGCCTGTCGCGAACAAGCGGTGGCGTTGCTGGAGGAATTCGGTTGCGCCAATCGGCCACGGTTGCTGGTGTGGGAGGAGGTGCAGGCGAGCGAAGTGTCGGTGGCGAATCCGGGCGTCTACAGCGGCCCGGACAACCTTGCCTACGTGATCTACACCTCGGGTTCGACCGGCCTGCCCAAAGGTGTGATGGTCGAGCAGCGCGGTATGCTCAACAACCAATTGAGCAAGCTGCCGTACCTGAACCTCAGCGCTGCCGATGTGATCGCGCAGACCGCCTCGCAAAGCTTCGACATTTCGGTCTGGCAGTTCCTTGCCGCACCGTTGTTCGGCGCGCGGGTGGACATCGTGCCGAACACCATTGCCCACGATCCGCAAGGCTTGCTGGCGCATGTATCGGCCCAGGGCATCACCGTGCTGGAAAGCGTGCCGTCGCTGATTCAGGGCATGCTTGCCCAGGAACGCATGAGCCTCGACGGCCTGCGCTGGATGCTGCCGACCGGTGAAGCGATGCCGCCGGAACTCGCGCACCAATGGTTGCTGCGCTACCCGGACATCGGGCTGGTGAATGCTTACGGGCCGGCGGAATGTTCGGACGACGTGGCGTTCTTCCGTGTCGACATGGCGTCGACTCGCGGCAGTTACTTGCCGATTGGCACGCCGACCGACAACAACCGTTTGTACCTGCTCGATGGCGCGCTGGACCTGGTGCCGTTGGGTGCGGTGGGCGAACTGTGCGTGGCCGGCACTGGTGTCGGGCGCGGTTATGTCAGCGATCCGTTGCGTACCGCGCAGGTGTTTGTGCCGAACCCGTTTGGCGCGCCGGGCGATCGTCTGTATCGCACCGGCGACCTGGCCCGTCGTCGCAGTGACGGCGTGCTGGAGTACGTTGGGCGCATCGACCATCAGGTGAAAATTCGCGGCTACCGCATCGAGCTGGGTGAAATCGAAGCGCGTCTGCATGAGCAACCGGAAGTGCGCGAAGCGGCGGTTGGTGTGCAGGAGGGCGTGAACGGCAAGCATCTGGTCGGCTATTTGGTCGCGACTGATTCTTCACTTAATCCGACTGAGCGCCTGGAGCGCATCAAGCAACGCCTGCGCGCCGAGCTGCCGGAATACATGGTGCCGCTGCACTGGTTGTGGCTGGAACGGATGCCGCTCAATGCCAACGGCAAACTGGACCGCAAGGCACTGCCAGCGCTGGAGATCGGTCAGATGCAGAGCCAGGATTATCAGGCGCCGCGCAATGAGTTGGAGCAGACGTTGGCGGGTATCTGGGCCGAGGTGTTGAAGGTCGAAAAGGTCGGTGTGCGCGACAACTTCTTCGAGTTGGGCGGGCATTCGCTGCTGGCGACGCAGATTGCGTCGCGGGTGCAGAAAGCCCTGCAACGGGATGTACCGCTGCGGGCGATGTTCGAGTGCAGCACGGTGGAGGAATTGGCTGAGTACATCGACGGGTTGGCGGCGAGTGACATCACCGAGGACAAGGTCGATCGGTTGAATGACTTGATGGCGGAGTTGGAGGGTCTGTAATTCTCTAGCGTCTGTAAGGGCCTATTCGCCAGCAGGCTGGCTCCCACATTTGAACTGTGTTCGCAGAACAAAATGTGGGAGCCAGCCTGCTGGCGATGGGGCCTCTTAAAGCACCACAAGGTTGACTGTGGAACCACAGCAGCACAGTCTCCCTGCTCCGGTTTTCACAAAGGAAACAGTCAATGCCCTTCGTTACGATTGACGGACAACCCCTTCACTACATCGATCAAGGCACCGGCCCTGCCGTACTACTCGCCGGCAGCTACCTCTGGGACCAAACCATGTGGGCGCCGCAGATCGCCGCCCTGTCGGAGCAATACCGGGTCATCGCCCTGGACCTTTGGGGCCACGGTGAATCAGGCCCACTACCCGAAAGCACGCAATCGCTGGATGACATTGCACGTCAGGCGCTGGCCTTGCTCGATCATCTGCACATCGACCGTGTCACGCTGGTCGGTCTTTCCGTCGGTGGCATGTGGGGCGTGCGCCTGGCGCTGTCGGTTCCACAGCGGATCAACGGCCTGGTGCTGATGGACACCTACGTCGGTGTCGAACCTGAACCCACTCGCCAATACTATTTCTCGCTGTTCAAACAGATCGAAGTCAGCGGCGTGATTGCACCGCAACTGCTCGACATCGTCGTGCCGATTTTCTTTCGTCCGGGCATCGACCCGCAGTCGGCGCTGTATCAGGATTTCCGCGCAAAACTGGCTGCGCTGCCGCCAGAGCGTCTGCGCGAAAGTATCGTGCCGATGGGGCGGATCACATTTGGGCGCGATGATGTGTTGCCGCGACTGGGCGAGCTGGAGGCTGAGGCCACGCTGGTGATGTGTGGTGATCAGGACAAACCGCGGCCACCGTCGGAAACCATTGAAATGGCCGAGTTGATCGGTTGTCCGTATGTGCTGGTGCCGGAGGCGGGGCATATCTCCAATCTGGAGAATCCGCGGTTTGTGACCGAAGTGTTGCAGGAGTTTCTAGCCCGGAGAAATTAGTCGGTTGTACCGCCCCCATCGCGAGCAGGCTCGCTCCCACATTGGAATGCAATCCTCCTGTGGGAGCGAGCCTGCTCGCGATGGGGGCGGTGAGGTCACTAAACCTCTGAAAGAAACTATTTCGGCCCGAGAATCTTCACCAGCTTGTCCGGCGACGGCGCGCCTTGCTGCTGTTGCAGCTCGCCCTTGTCGTCCATGTAGAAAATCGCCGGCGTGGCCTGCAACTCCAGGTCTTCCATCAACTGCATGTTCGCCGCCAGTTTCGCCTGAATCGCCGGCGGTACTTCTTTCAGCGCCTTGAGCGTACTGGCCTTGCCAGCCCCTTCGTGGTCTTGCAGGGCTTTTTGTGGATCCTTGGCGGCCAGCAATGCCGCGGATTTGCCTGGGCTGTCTTCACGAATGATCCCGACCATGATGTGCCGCAGCTGCACCTTGCCGGCCTTCACCCACGGCCGCGCCTGTTCCCAGAACACGTTGCAGTAAGGGCAGTTCGGATCGCTGAACAGGTACACCACGCGCGGCGCATCCTTGTTGCCGTCACCGATCCAGTTGCTCGCTTCCATCTTGCCCCAGATTTCCTTGGCCATCGGCGCGTACACCAGTTTCTGCAACGGCGCGCTGCTCAGGTCTTTGCCGTCGGCGTCGTACAAATTGCCCAGCAACACATGTTTGCCATCCGGCGTCAGGTACAGCGCCATGCCACGGTTCTGGTACTGCGCGGCATAACCGCGCAAACCATCGGGCGCATCGAACTGGCCGACGATTTTCGCGCCCTTGGCTTCGATCTTCTTGATCGCTTCGGGCAATTCTTCGGCAGCCTGTACCGACGGCAGGTGCAGCAGGGCGGCGCCCAGGGTCAGCGTCAGCAGGTGGCGGAGGCGGGGCATGGCAGTTTCCTTGAAGAAGTGGACGGTGTGGCCGGATTCGGGGTGTCAAAGTTTTCCAGGGCGCGGGCCAGGCTGGCGTCCGACAGTTCACCCAGATGACTGCCCAGCAAGCGACCGTCAGGGCTATAGAACAGCGTAGTCGGCAATGCCATCGAACCGACGGCCTGACCCAATCGACCGCTGCCGTCGAACAGTACGTTGGACAGGCTCAGGCCTTGGGTTTCCAGAAAGGTGCTGACGCTTTGCATGCTTTCCGCCTGATTGACGAACAGGAAGGTCAGGTCCGGGCGGTGTTGCTGAGCGTTTTCCAGCACCGGCATTTCCCGGCGGCAAGGCGGGCACCAGGTGGCCCAGAGATTGATCACCAGCGGCCCGCCCTTGTAATCCGCCAGTTGCACCGTTTCACCGGCGGCATTGCGCAGGGTGATGTCCGGCAGGCGCGTGCCTTGTTCGTAAATGCTCAGGGAGAACGTCGCGAGCAGCCAGAACGCCAGGCCACTGGCCACGCCAAAGCCCAGTGGGCGACGTAAACCCGGTTGACGCCAGCCTCGATACACCGCGGCCAGCAGCAGCGCGATCACACCCGGCCAGGCGAGAAAACCACCGTCGCGCAGGTCGATGACTTGCCACGGATCGTCGCGATAGTGCTTCCAGTACAGCGCGACGAAACTGATTCGGGCCGCCAGCATGCCCAGCAGGAACAGGCTGAACAGCACCGACTCGGGATTTTCACCGCCACGCTTGGCCGCCCGCCAGCCGACAAACGTCGCCAGCGCCAGGGCACTGATCAGCAGCAGGTGGTTAAGCGCGATGGCAAACGTGCCGAGGGTGAAAGTCAGCATTAACGGGCGTCTCGGGTGGTGGTCCAGCGTTGCAGGAAGGTGTCGGCATCGACCTCGCCGGTGATGCGCTGGCTGCGACGCTCGATGCCATCGGCGCCGATCCACAGAAAACTCGGTGGCCCCGGCACTTTATAACGGCCAAGCAGTTCGCGGCTGGCGGCATTGTCGGCGGTCACATCCAGCCGTAGCAAGCGCACATCGCTCAAGGCGTCGAGCACGCGGGGTTGGCCGAACACCTGTTTTTCCATGACCTTGCACGACACACACCAGTCGGCGTAGTAGTCCAGCAGCACCCATTGGCCCTGAGCTTGTGCGGCATCGAGCTCCCGTTGCAGAGCGGCCGGGTCCTTGATTGTGGTGAAAGCTTCGTGGCCGACAGGGCGGGCGGCATTGCCCGCATTGGCGGCGCTATAGACTTGCAGCGGTTTCAACAGGTCATCACCGCCGCCCGCCGCACCAATCATCAACAGACTGCCCCACAGGCCGAGCAGCAATGAGCTGGCACCGAACAGATGCGCGACCCGCCCGAAACCTTGCGACTGCTTCCAGGCGCTGTAGGCGGCAATCAGCAACAACGCACCGCACAGACCGATCCACAGCGATTCATCCAGTACCGGGCGCAACATCAACAACGCAGTGGCGAGGAACAGGAAGCCGAACACGCCTTTGAGCAGGTTCATCCAGGCCCCGGGTTTGGGCAGGAAGCGGTTGCCGACGGTCACCAGCAACAACAGCGGAACACCGATGCCGATGCCCATGGCAAACAGAATCAACCCGCCGTGCAGCGCATTGCCGCTTTGCGCGATGTAGAGCAGGGCGCCGGCCAGCGGGGCGGTCATGCACGGACCGACCAGCAGACCGGACAGCGCGCCCAGCACACCCGCGCCGATCAGGCTGCCACCGCGCTGATTGCGCGAGACGTTTTCCAGCCGATCGCGCACGGCGACCGGTAGTTGCAGCTCGAAGAAGCCAAACATCGGCAACGCGAGCAGCACAAACACGGCGGCGAAACTGCCCAGCAACCAAGGGTTTTGCAGCAGTGCCTGCAAATTCGCACCGAGCAACGCCGCCAGAACGCCCATCGCCGCATACACCAGCGCCATGCTCACGACATAACTGGTGGCCAAGGCAAATCCGCGTTTGGGCGTCGCGCCACTGCCGACGATCATTCCGGCCAGAATCGGCAGCATCGGCAATGAGCAAGGGGTGAAGGCCAGCAGCAGGCCCAAACCGAAGAACACCAACAAGCTCCAGCCCAACGCCCGTTGTTGCAGGCTGCTGGCCAAGGCTTGATCCGGCGCTTCATTGGCCGCCGAAGCGACAACACTGCCGCCCAGGTCCACGACCTGGGTTTGCGGCGGATAACACAATCCGGCATCGGCGCAGCCCTGGAAGCCGACCTTGATCTGGCCGGTCGCGCCCGCCGGGATCTTCAGCTCCAGGCCCTGGCGATAAACCGGCTGTTCACCGAAGAATTCATCACTGTGAGACTCGCCTTCAGGTAACACAGGGTGCAGCTCAGCGGGCAACCCATCGAACTTAAGGCGTTTCTGATAAAGGTAATAACCATCGGTGATCTGCCAATAGAGTTGCGTTTCACCCGACTCAAGGCGCTCGGACGTGAAGACGAACGCTTTTTCCACTGGCAGGAATTCAGGTTTGGTTTCGAACGGATTGGTCCCTGCCTGGGCCAGACCCGAGATCAAGAGAGCAAAAAAAAGAAGCAGTGAACGCATGGGTAAGCCTTATCCCTGTGCAGGTGAGGTGCACAGTGGCGGGCGGCGATTAACCGATGATTAACCGCCGCACACTTCTGCCATGACCTGTGATGAATTCAGTTATGAGTCAGTCCTGGCCAGCCCTCGTCTACGTCTCTTGCTTCCCCTTCCAGAATGTTTTTATCGATATTGTATTTCAAGTATTTATTGTCGCTCAAAAAGATGTACAGATAGCTGTCAGTAACGGAGGCATGGATCTGCACAGCAGTGATAATGTCATCGACATAAGGGCCGAGTCTTGGCCAGGTTGTGTATTTTATATCGCCGAGGACGAGCTTTTTACTGTGCCAGTCAAGCTCCAGGTATTTGCCGTTTTTTAAAATAAACTTGAAGATGGTTTGGCCAGAGGATCTGAACGGTCGCTGCCAGAAGGTGCCTGCAATAATATCGTCGAAGTAGGGCAGTAGCATGCTCCATATCGACTCGCTGACTGGCGTGAAACTGAAAGGAGTATCTGCATCTTGATCGTATTCGCACACCATCGGTGTTTTTTCATCGTAGTAAAATAACCAGAGAATATCAGCGTCTAATTCGAGCCTGTTGGTGCCTACTATCCGGTCTGTGGAGAATCCGAAGCACAAATCTTGTGCGTGCGGATGAAACTCTCCCCAGTTATCTTGAGTTACCGCAGTTGGGTGGCTCGAAGCAACACTGCCTTCGCTGTTGTTGTATCGTGAATAGGTATCGTCATCTTTGAAGAAAAAATAGCAGCGATCTCTGCCTGAGCGCCAATCAACGGCTACGAAGTTTTTTAGTTCGGGCATGATTTAAATCCTTTTTATCAGTGTTTGTAATGGCGCGGAAGCGCGATAAAGGTAAGTTATAAAAGTAGTGCTGTAGTGATAAGTGTGAAGATTGAAGCGCGTAACAATTGTGGTTGAATCTTTTGGTGGTGTCTGAAATATAAGGTGGTATCGCAGGTGTTAGTTGTGGGGTTTCATTTTGATGGTGTTGGTTGTGCTCTGTAATAGAGTGTTTGCTTTAGGTTGTTATAGTGCGAAGTGTTGTCTGTGTTCGTATGTTGGTCAATGCTTGTGGCGTTAAAGAATGTGTATTGTTGTTGTTGTTGTTGTTGTTGTTGTTGTTGTTGTTGAGAGTTGTAAGTCTGTGTTCAAAAGGTTTCAATGATCCGGTCGTTTTGGTGGATGGCCGAACGGGAAATTTTCGCGGTGCAGGTCATTCAGCGATTTCCCTCAATGATGATGAGCGGCAGCGGCATAATGCCGGGTTAATCGATACTCTTTTTAATGACCATTTTTGCGAAGGTCTTATCCATGCACGTACTGGTTTGCGAAGACGATGAGCTGATCGCCAGCGGCATTGTCGCCGGCCTCACTGCCCAGGGCCTGACGGTGGAGCACGTCAACACTGCCTCGAAGGCCCGGGCCATGCTCAAGGTCGCCGAGTTCGACGTGATGGTGCTCGACCTCGGTCTGCCGGATGAAGACGGGCTCAAGCTATTGCAGCAGTTGCGCCATCATGGCCTGGAGATTCCGGTGCTGATCCTCACCGCCCGGGATTCGGTGACCGACCGCGTCGACGGCCTGCAAGCGGGGGCCGACGATTACCTGCTCAAGCCGTTCGACCTGCGCGAACTCGCCGCACGCCTGCACACGTTGTTGCGACGGGTGGCGGGGCGCAGCGTCAACCTGATCGAACACGGCCGCTTGACGTACGACCCGAGCAGCCGCGAAACCATGCTTGGCGGTCAGCCGGTGGACCTTTCCCGTCGCGAACAGTCACTGTTGCAAGCCTTGCTGCACAACCGTGGCCGGGTGCTGTCCACCGAGCAGTTGAAAGACAGCGTCTATGGGTTCAACGACGAACTGGAAAGCAACGCCCTCAACGTGCATATCCATCACCTGCGGCGCAAACTGGGTAATGGCATTGTCGAGACAGTGCGCGGCCTGGGCTATCGCCTGGGGCCGGCCGATGATGGAGAGGAAGTGAAAAAGTGATGAGCCTGCGTTTGCGCCTGAGCCTGACGCTCGGCGCCGCATTTGCGCTGATCTGGGCCCTGGCAGCGGCCTGGATGCTCAGCGACCTGCGCAACCAGATGATGTTTTCCCTCGACCAGCGGCTGGTGGCGTCGGCGCGCATGGTCGCTGGCCTGATGGAGCAACTGCCGCCGTTGCCGACCAAGGGCGAGGGCACCCATTTCAGTGCCGAACAACTGAATATTCCGGGCGGGATGGCGTGTCAGGTCAGCTCGCTGCGCGGCGAAATCCTCGCCCGCAGCCACACCGATCCACAACAAACACTGCAAGCCGAAAAAATGGGCTTCCACGATCAGATGATCGACGGCGCGCCCTGGCGCAGTTTCACCCTGGCCCGTGGCGATCTGCGCATCACCACGGCGGATCGGCAGATCGAGCGCGAAGCGCTCAACATGTCGATCCTGCTGGCCGCTTCGGTGCCGGTGGGCGTGGCGTTGCTGGGTTGCCTGTGCCTGCTGTGGCTGGGGATCGGCCAGGGCCTGGCGCCGCTGAACCGCATACGCGATGCCTTGATGCGTCGCAGTGCCGACTCGCTGGAACCCTTGCAGATTCAGCCGCTGCCCAGTGAGTTGCAACCGTTGTTGGACACTCAGAACCAGCTGTTCCAGCGCATCGGCAAGACCATCGAGCGCGAACGCCGATTGACCGGCGACGCGGCCCACGAACTGCGCAGCCCGCTGACGGCCATCAAAACCCACCTGCAAGTGGCGCGCATGACCGATGGCGCGGCACGGGATCAGTCCCTGGCGCGGGCCGAAGAGGGCGCCGACCGCCTGCACCGCACGCTTGAGCAATTGTTGTTGCTGGCAAGGGTCGAGGGCAGTCTGTCGTTCGACGACGGTGTGCAATGCAGCGCCGAGCAAGTGGCGAAACTGGCGATTCAGGATGCCGCCAGCGGTGATCGTCAGCGGATCCAATTCAAGCTGCCGCCGAAGCTCTCCCATGCGCCGGTGCAAATGCCGGCGGTGCTGTCGATCGCGGCGCTGCGCAACCTGCTGGACAACGCCCTGCGCCATACCCCGAACGACGGTGCGGTAGAACTGAGCCTGGTAACCACTGGCAACCGCGTGCAGTTCGTCGTGCGCGACCATGGACCGGGCATTGCCGAGGACGATATGCAACACCTGACCCAACGCTTCTGGCGCAACGGACAGAGCACCGGCTGCGGTCTGGGGTTGGCGATTGTCCAGGCGATTGTTCAGCGTTGTGGCTGCACGCTGCATTTCGACAGCCGGCCGGATGGCTTGCGGGTCGAGCTGACGATGCCGTTGCAACAAATCTGATCACCACAATCCCCCTTGTAGGAGCCGGCTTGCCGGCGATAGCGGTGGAGCAGCCAACACATTTGTTGACTGTACGGACGCCATCGCCGGCAAGCCGGCTCCTACAGGTTGCTGTGTTGCACATCAAATGTAACGTCTCGCCATTGGCGTTCCGACGGCCACCAGCGCTATCGTCCCCGGCAGCTTTTTCTCAATGGATTGAGGTTACAGCGCCATGAATGCCCCCATACACACCTGTCAGGCAACCCCCGCCGACGCCGGTATCATCAGCCGGATCGTCGAGCGTTCCATCCGCGTCGGCTGCGCGCTCGACCATCGCAACGACCCGCAAACCGTCGCCACCTGGACCCACAACAAAACCGTCGAACACATTCAACCGTGGCTGACCGACCAACGGCTGTACCTGAACATCGCCCTGTTGCAGGACAAACCGGTCGGTGTCGCGATGGCGGCGATCAGCGGCAAGCTTGCTTTCTGTTACGTGCAACCGGAATGGTTTCGTCGTGGTGTCGGACAAGCGCTGGTGCGCGACCTTGAAGGCTGGCTGATCGATAACGGGCTGGCTCAGGTTCGACTCAACAGCACCCGGACCAGTGAAGCCTTTTACCGGCATCTGGGTTATCAGCCCTGTGCCGAAACCTTCACCGTAGCCGGGCTTCGTGCCATCCCCATGCACAAAGGCCTGACCCCGCCTTCATAGAAAGCCGGGCAAGGGTCTAAATCCTCGGCCCCCTGATGCGTTTCCAGAACAGGAAAATCTTATTGAGGGGTCGAGAGATGTCAGTCGCTACCAGCCTTATGGAAGATCAGTCGGCCCGGATCGCTCCGGCGCCGGCCGAAACGCTTTATCAGTTCAACGAATCGCCATTGCTGGCGCGTCAGAGCCAGCAGGAGTCGAATGCCCGCAGCTACCCGCGACGCATTCCCCTGGCACTCAAGCGCGCGAAGGGCATTTATGTCGAAGACGTCGAGGGCCGCAGCTTCATCGACTGCCTGGCCGGCGCCGGAACGCTGGCCCTGGGGCATAACCATCCGGTGGTGATCGAAGCGATCCAGCAAGTGCTGACCGATGAACTGCCGCTGCACACCCTCGACCTGACCACCCCGGTCAAGGATCAATTCGTACAGGACCTGTTTGGTCTGCTGCCGCCGGCTCTGGCTGCGGAAGCAAAAATCCAGTTCTGCGGCCCGACCGGCACCGACGCCGTGGAAGCCGCGCTGAAACTGGTGCGCACCGCCACCGGGCGCAGCACTGTGCTGTCGTTCCAGGGCGGTTATCACGGCATGAGCCAGGGCGCGTTGAGCCTGATGGGCAGCCTGGGGCCGAAAAAACCGTTGGGCGCATTGCTCAGCAGTGGCGTGCAGTTCATGCCGTATCCCTACGATTACCGTTGCCCGTTCGGCCTCGGCGGCGCGCAAGGCGTGCAGGTCAACCTGAACTACCTGGAAAACCTGCTGAACGATCCCGAGGCGGGTGTGCAATTGCCGGCCGCTGTGATTGTCGAGGCCGTTCAGGGCGAGGGCGGGGTGATCCCGGCTGATCTCGATTGGTTGCGCGGTCTGCGTCGCATCACCGAAAAGGCGGGTGTGGCGTTGATCGTCGATGAAATCCAGAGCGGTTTCGCCCGCACCGGCAAGATGTTTGCTTTCGAGCACGCCGGGATCATTCCGGACGTGGTGGTGATGTCCAAGGCCATCGGCGGCAGCTTGCCGCTGGCGGTGGTGGTGTATCGCGACTGGCTCGACACCTGGTTGCCGGGCGCTCACGCCGGGACCTTCCGTGGCAACCAAATGGCCATGGCGGCGGGCTCTGCGGTGATGCGTTATCTGGCTGAACACAAGGTTTGCGAACACGCTGCGGCCATGGGCGAGCGCTTGAGCGAGCACCTGCGCATTCTTCAGCGGGACTTCCCGCAACTGGGCGATATTCGCGGTCGTGGCTTGATGCTTGGCGTCGAACTGGTTGACCCGACCGGCGTACCGGATGTGCAAGGTCATCCTCCGATCTTCGCTCGACTGGCGCCGCTGGTGCAGCGTGAATGCCTCAAGCGTGGGTTGATTCTTGAGCTGGGCGGCCGGCATGGCGGCGTGGTGCGCTTCCTGCCGCCGCTGGTGATTACTGCTGCGGAAATCGATCGGGTGGCGGAGATTTTTGGCCGGGCGATGGTTGCGGCCACTGCCAGCCTCTAAATTTTCCGGGCCCCGCAACGTTCTTTCTACATAACGGCTGCGCACGCAGTGCAGCCCACCCTTACAGCGATGGAGAGACACCATGACGTCAGTATTCGACCGCGAGGACATCCTCTTTCAGGTCGTGGTCAACCACGAAGAGCAGTACTCGATCTGGCCCGACTACAAGGCCGTGCCGGAGGGCTGGCGCACCGTGGGCAAGAGTGGCTTGAAAAAGGAATGCCTGGCTTACATCGAAGAAACCTGGACCGATATGCGTCCGCTGAGTTTGCGCAAGAAGATGGAAGAGCAGGCGGCTGTGGCTCACTGACGTCTTCGCGCAAAGAGAAGCCCGCTGGACCGAGAAGGTCAGCGGGCTTTTTTGCGCCTAGAGTTTGTCTGGCTGTACGCAGGACCTGTAGGAGCTGGCTTGCCGGCGATGGCTGTGTTTCAGCTGACGAGTTTTTTGATGGAGTACATATCCATTCCTGCGGTAACGGCCGCTAATGGTTTCGCCCTTACGGCGAGTCCCTTTTTCAAACGCCAAAAAGGAACCAAAAGGCTTTGCCCCTGACGTACGGCCCTTCGCCTAGGCTCAGGGTTCCCTCGCTCCGGTCCTGCTCCGTGGGCCCGCCGCCATCGGCCATCCATGGCCGGGGGCGGCTACCGCGGCATCCTTGCCGCGGTGCCCACTGCGCAGAACCTCCACTCGGCCTCCCGACGGGGCAGATCAAAAGCAAAAGCCAAAGCGAGGCGGCCTGTGAGCCGACCTGTCTCTATGACCAGACGCATTCCCCTGTAGGAGCCGGCTTGCTGGCGATGGCGTCCGTTCAGTCAACAAACTAGTGTCTGACCCACCGCAATCGTCGGAACGCCGCCCGCAGCAAGCCGGCCCCTACACGGGGATTGGGTTCACACGATTCAAAATTGTAGGAGCTGGCTTGCCAGCGATGGGCGTCAACGATAACGCGGGGTGTCTGAATGAACGCGGTGTCCAGACGCTTTTCGCCGGCAAGCCGGCTCCTACAGGGAATCCCATACGCTTTTGATTTCCACCACTCATCAGGCCGAGCGTTAGCTCGCCTTCAGCTTTTGATCTGAGCGCCCCCTCGAGAGGCCGAGCGCAGGTTCTGCGTAGTGGGCAACCCGGCATGGATGCCGGGTTAGCCGCCCCCGGCCATGGATGGCCGATGGCGGCGGGCCCACGGAGTAGGACCGGAGCGAGGGCATGGCGAGCATTAGCGAGGCACCGAACGAAAGGGGCAAGAGCCCTTGGTTACTTGGGGCTCTTCCAAGTGACTCGCCGTAAGGGCGAAACCAATATCAGCCGTTACCGCAGCAATGGATATGGACACCTGAAAGTAATGCCCAGCTATCAGGCCGCCATCGCCAGCAAGCCAGCTCCTACAGGGGATTTGTGCAACGCCCACCGTAGAGAATGATCATGCGGTCCAGCCGACGCTAAACCCCACTCAACCCCTTGATCACCAAATCCACATTCCCCTCCAGCTCAGCCACCGGGTCCGCCGCGTCCACACTCAAAACGACCAACCGGCTCCCGGCCTCGGCAATCACCGCTTTCACCGCGTCCGACGGCTGCCGATGATGCAACACCACCGCCACGTCATTGTCCTTGAGCGTCACACCCAATTGCTTCAGCGCCTCCGGTGTCCACTCGGCGTCAGGCCGCGCATCGAGACCGATCAGTTCCAGATTGAGCCCGCCAATCAGGTAACCAAAGTGATCGCTCAGGCTCATCACGCTCAGATTGTCAGCACTGGCCAGCCGCGCTTCGCTGTCGGCGCTGAACTTGAGCAAGCGCTGTTTCAATGTCGCA
The DNA here is from genome assembly GCF_017351735.1 of Pseudomonas sp. FW300-N2A2. NCBI lineage: Bacteria > Pseudomonadati > Pseudomonadota > Gammaproteobacteria > Pseudomonadales > Pseudomonadaceae > Pseudomonas > Pseudomonas sp. FW300-N2A2. The sequence continues at coordinate 126,161 of NZ_JACNDU010000013.1, forward strand.
AGGTTGGCCTCGATCACAGGCTTTGCAGCAGGAGCAAGGCGCACCAGGTCCGCCGCCATCACATCCGCCATGCGCCCCATGTTGTTGCTGGAAAACCACGGCTGACTGTTCAAGCCATCGACCTTGTTGCCCGGCTGCACGGCAATGCCGGGCAGGGCGCCGTCCACCGGGCGCGCGGCGTCGACTTCGACGATGCGAACATTGCTGCGCCGGGCGATCGGGTACAGCGGATCATCCGCCCACAACGAACGAAGACCAATCACCGCATCGGCGTCAGTCGCCAGTTTGGCCAATGCCGGCGCGCCGCGCCCGGTGAAGTAAGCCGTCTGACGACTGCCAGGCAGGTTCGCCGGCGCCGCGCGTTCAAGGTTGACGTTGGTGCCCTTGAGCAATACTTCGCCCAGACCATAAGTGATCGGCAAGGACGCCAGCACATGCAACGGTTTGGCGCTGTCCGCCGCAAACGAGGTATTGACCAGCCCGCACAGGGCGACGGCCAGGGTCAGTTGACGCAGAGAAAATGACATTTATCCGAGGTTCCCTTTCAGGCTGGGGACGACGCCGCGCGCAATGGCGGCGAGGGCGAAGGCGATACCGGCCACCAGAATGATCGCGGCGCCGGACGGGATCGGCAGGTCGAACACAATCGGCGCAAGAATCCCGCACAGCGTGCTGACCGTGGCGATCAGTACCGAGCACCAGAAGAATCCCTTGAGCGACTGGCTGAGCAACCTCGCTGCCGCCGCCGGAATCACCAACAGCGCACCGACCAGAATCGCCCCGATGACTTTCACTGCCGCCACGGTGATCAGTGTCACCAGAATCACGAACAGGTAATCCAGGGTCTTCACCGCCACGCCGCGCACCGCTGCCAGTTGCGGGTTGAAGCTGGCGAGCATGATGCGGTTGTACAGCGGCAAGGCCAGCGCCATCACCAGCGAACCGACGATGGCCAGCACCAGCAAGTCATTGCCGTTGACGGTCAACACCGAACCGAACAGCACGTTCTCCAAAATGTGCACGTTGATCTTGCCCGCCAGAATCAACAGCAGGCTCGCGCCCAACGCCAGCGACACCGACAGGAACACGCCGATCAAGGTATCTGGCGCCAGGCCCGTGCGGTTGCGCAGGTAATTCAGCAAAATGCCGAACAACAGGCAGTAACCGAACAAGCTGCCATAGGGCCCGGTGTAGGGTTCGCCGAGCAGAATGCCGATGGCCACGCCAGTCAGCGCCGCGTGACCCACCGCTTCGGAGAAAAACGCGAAGCGCTTGACCACCACCAGCGTGCCCAGACCGCCCAGCACCGGGCCGATCAGCAAACCGGCAAGCAGCGCGTTGACCACAAATCCATACGCCAGCGCCTCAGGCAGATAACCCGAAGACGCCCAGCCCTGAACCATCAAGCGAAAGGCTTCGTAACTCATCAGACAGCGCTCCGTGGATGGGTCGAGAACAGGGTCAGCAAACGTTCCGGGGTCAGTGCCTGTTTCGGCGTGGCATCGAACAGCACCCGGCGATTGAGCCCGGTGACGCGATCTGCCAGTCGACCGACCGCTTCCAGATCATGCTCGATCCACAGCACGGTGATCCCGCTCTGGCGCCAGTCGCCGAGCAACCGTTCGAACACCTGAATGCCCGCCTCATCGAGGGCCGACATCGGCTCATCGAGCACCAGCAATTGCGGCGCCGGGATCAGTCCCTGCGCCAGCAACACGCGCTGACGCTCGCCACCGGACAAGGCGCCCATGCGCCGCTTGCGCTTGTCCTGCATGCCGACCCGTTCCAGCGCTTCGCCAATCGCTGCCGCGTAATGCTTGCTCAACCCGAGGAACGCCGGGCGTCGCTGGCACATCGCGGCCATGAAATCGTCGACGGTCATCGGCAAGCCGCGATCAAACTCCAGCGCTTGCGGCACGTAGCCGATGGTGCCGGGTTCGCCGGGCCATTGCAGGCTCAAGCGGCCCTGATGGGGCATTTGTCCGAGCAGGGTCTTGATCAACGAACTCTTGCCACCACCGTTAGGGCCGACCAGTGCATGCACGCTGCCGGGCTGAACCTGGAAGGTGACCTGGTCAAGGATCGTCGTGCGCCCCAGCGTCAAACTGACCTCCGCAAAATCCAGCGTCGGCCCCGCCCCCTGTAGGAGCCGGCTTGCCGGCGATAGCGGTGTGTCATTCAACGATGATGTCGGCTGACTCGACGCCTTCGCGAGCAGGCTCGCTCCCACCGGGGATTCACTGAGTGTTTCCTTAGCGGTCATTGCCCAGACTCCTGAATCGCCCGAACCACGGTGTTGAGGTTGCCGGTCATTTCCTTTTCATACTTGTCGGCGGTGTATTCGCCATAGGAAATGTGCGACAGCGGGTACAGCTTCACCCCGGATTCACGCTGGATGGTCTCGACGTAGGTGGATGGGAAATCCATCTCCGAGAAAATCACTTTCACGTCCAGTTCGCGCAGTTGATCGATGGTCTTTTTCAGCTGGCTCGGGCTCGGCTCGATGCCATGGGCCGGTTCGACCACAGCCGTCACTTCCAGGCCGAATTCACGCAGCAGATAGTCGTAAGCCGCATGAACCGTGGCCACCCGCAGTTCGGCGTTCGGTGCCTGGGTCAATTTCGCCAGGGCGTCGGCGCGCATCTGCCGCAGGCGTTTGCCGTAGGCGCGGGCGTTTTGGGTGTAGGTCTTGGCGTTGGCCGGGTCGAGCTTGCCGAGTTCACGGGCAATGTTATTGACTTGGGCAATGGAGGCGCTGATCGACAGGAAAGTGTGCGGGTTAACGACTTTGCCGGCACCGCGCGCGGCAACACCGGTGGCGGCCAGCAGCGGTACGTTTTCGTTGGCTTCGATCACGGCCACGTTCGGCGTTTCGCTGGCGGCGATCATGCGGTCGGCGAAGTCGTCATGGCCGACGCCGTTGAGCACGATCACGTCCAGCCCGCTGATGCGCTTGATGTCTTCGGCGCGGGGCTCGTAGGCATGCGGGTTGAAGCCGGCCGGAATCAGCGGCACCACTTCGGCCTTGTCGCCGACGATGTTGGCCACGTAGCTGTAATAAGGGTGCAGGGTGATGCCGATGCGCAGGCGCTTGGCTTCGTCGGCGCTGGCCAGTGGCGTCAGCAGCAAGGCAAGCAGGCCGATCAGCAGCGGCCGCAAGAATGAACGTTGAGATGAAATAGGCATGGGAAAGCGGTCTTCTCTCGGGTGAAGGCGAGGGTTCAGTGCCGGTGCTGGCGGGTCACGCCGGCATCGAATTGCGCGACGATCTGCTGCCAGCCGGCGCTTTCGAGCGCGGCGTCCGTGAGGTCGGCCGGGGCTTTGAGGTCGGCGCCACGGTTGAGCCAGATGTCTGGCGCATCGTCGTCGGCGGTCAGGCGCATCAGAAACGAACCGGCTACGGCGGACGACTGGCTCTGGCCGAAATACGCCTTGGCGTCGAGCAATTGCCAGGCATGAGCGCCACGGCTGACGGAACTGGCGTCCTGGGCAAACGGCGCAAAACCTTCGTCCGCCAGGGCTTCGGGTGTCGGCAGGGTTTGCTGTTCCTGACGCAGCAGGTGAATCTCGTCCAGCGTCACCCGCAGGTCGGCGTAGATGCCTTGCTCGGAGGCGCTGAGGTCGCGACGGGCATCCAGTTGATGGCTGCTGACGGTGCTGATTTCCTGGGACTCGTGACGCCAGGCGACCACCGAACCGGCGACCGCCAGGATCATCAGGCACAGCAGCAATACATACAGGGTTTCATGGCCGGCACCGGCCGGGCGGACGACATGGGTAGTTGGCGTACTCATGGGGCTTGGATGTCCGCTTGGTCGATCTCGACGACGTGGCCGGGACCGGCATCGAACAGCACATAAAATTCGGCGCTGGGCTTCTTGAAGGTCAATTTGGAATCAGCTCCGAGCTTGCCCGGCACCAGGATGGTTTCGTCGTAGCCGATCACATCCAGGGTCACGCCCGGTGCGCCGCTGCCGTCGGAGAAACCGCCGGTGCACTGAATCTGCTCGGCGTCGATGGCCTTGCACTCGCACATCGGGTTGTGGGCCAGGGCGCTGGCGCTGAAGCCGGCGCACAGCACCAGCAACACGGCGTGGAGAGGGCGAAATGCGTTGCTCATGGTTTGCCTCCTTGTTTGTTCAGCCACTCGAGGGTGGCGGGGGATGCCTGGCTCAGCGGGATGGACGCTTGATGCATGGCGCCGTCCCAGCCTTCCATGGTGATCCACAGCTCGGCGTCGGCCTTGGTCTTTTCCGGGATCGGCAGCATGGCGCCCATGCGGTAGGGCGTGCCGAAGAAAATCACCCCGGCGGCGCGCAGGCTGCGCGGTTTGCCGATGCGCAGGTAAGTCGCCTTGACCTGCTCGCGGCAGCTGTCGCACAGCGCCGCGTTGAAGCTCTTCATGTAACCGGCCGGGCCATCGGGCCGTGGTGCTTCGTTGCGAAGTTCCGCCAGGCGCAGGCTCCACGGCCCGACCTGAACTTCACCGATTTCCCGCTCGCCCAGGCCGGTGTCCCCGCGAAACAGCGCGGCATCGGCAAAGTACTTGGGCATGAAACCCAGCGGCACCAGCAACAGCAAAACGTTGATGTGGAAGCGCCATTTGTGCCAGAAGCGGCTCAGTCTGGACCCCGGTTTTTCGGCGGCGAACAGGCTCATTGGCTGACCTCCGTGGTGTCGTGGCTCGTGACGTGAGTGGTATCGGCAGCGCGAGGACGTTTGTTGCTGCGCTTGAGGGCGTTAGCAGTGGCCAACGCAGTGCGCTTGGTCCAGATCAGCAGGCCGCTGAGGACCATCATGCTCAGGAGCAGGCCGAAGAAGAACCAGATCAGCTTGATCCAGAGCCCGCCGAAATCGCCGGTGTGCAGTGGCCGCATCGATTCGGTCACCAGCTCCAGCCCCGAGCGGTCCGAAAGCAGGCGGGTCACGGCGACATCGCCGGTATATGGGTTGATTTCGGCAGTCTGGAACATCAGCGGATACCAGCTGCGGCCGCCCACCGAGAGGTAGCTGTAGGCATTGGCGGGCAGGCTGATGAAGCTGTCTTCGAGGCCGGGAATGCGTGCCTTCGCTTCACGGATTGCCGTTTCCAGGCTGATCATCGGTGCCGGCGAGCCGTCGGCGGTGAGGGGCACGCTCTCACGCGGGACCACCGGCGCCACCGGGGCGGTGGAAATCGTGATCTGGTTATCGAACATGAACGCTTCGATCAGGAACCAGGTGCTGGTGACTGAAATCACCGCGATGAACCAGATCGACCAGATGCCGCTGAGGCGGTGAAAGTCGCCCCAGAAAATCCGCGCGCCGTGACGCAGGCGCAGGGTCGGTCGCAAAAAACCTTTCCAGAAGCGCTTGTAGACCACCAGCCCGGTAATCAGCGAAGCCAGCAGCGGCAGGCTGAGAAACGACACCAGGTACCAGCCCCAGCTGTAGCCATTGGTGAACGGCACCAGCCACCAACCATGCAAGGCGCGGGTGAAGGCCCTGAAGTTGAATTGCGGAGCCGTGCCCTGGATCACGCCGCTGTACGGGTTGACGTAGACCACCACCGAACGGCCGTCGGGGTAGGTCACTTCCACGTCCAGGGCGAAATGCGTTTCGTCAGGTCGGCTGATGCTTTCGACCAGGATCTGCGGCTCGGCCTGCTTGATCGCGGCGATGAGCTGGTCATAGCTCAACAGCGGCGCATTGTCGGAAGGTTGGCTGGCGCGCATTTGCGGGTTGGCCAGCCAGACGATTTCCTGGCTGATCACCGCCAGCGTGCCGGTCACACAGACGATCAGCACAAAAAACCAGATGGGCAGGGCCAGCCAGCTGTGGACCAGAAACCAGAGTTTTGAGCGGGATTTCTTCGACATGATTAAGGTCTTGTATCGATGAGAGGGCCTCTGCTGCGGGCTTCCCAGCATGGGGTCCATGAAAAGTGCGGTCGTGGCTTTTGCCTACGCGAACCGCCTGCATCTATATAAGACGAATGAGAATCAGAAATCCCGAACCTCGATATGAAAGTAAATGTTTCGTATTCCTGCGAACGCAAAACCCTGTAGGAGTGAGCCTGCTCGCGATAGCGGTGTGTCATTCAAACTACTCTTGACTGACACACCGCTATCGCGAGCAGGCTCACTCCTACAGGGGGTTTGTATTCACATGGCCGTCCTGATCCAACACGAACCATGTTCCAAGGGATCACTCTCCGGCCATTGATGGGGCCAGGCGACTGCCTAAGATGGGGCGCAGACGCCTGAAACCCGCGAGCCTGAGCGAATATCCCCATGACTTCAGCAAGAACCCTTTACGACAAACACATCGATTCCCACACGGTGTGTCGCCTCGATGACCAGGGCCACGTCCTGTTGTACATCGACCGCCAGGTCATCAACGAATACACCAGCCCCCAGGCCTTCAGCGGTTTGCGCGAAGCCAAGCGCGGGGTCTGGCGCCCCGGCACCGCGCTGGCGGTGGTCGATCACGTCAATCCCACAGCACCCAACCGCATTGCGGCGATGCCGGACGCCGGCGGTGCGCGGCAAGTGTCGTACCTGGCGGAAAACTGCCGGGACTTCGGCATCGAATTGCTCGACATCCTCGACAAACGCCAGGGCATCGAGCACGTGATAGCTCCCGAACAGGGGTTCATCCTGCCGGGCATGGTGATTGCCGCAGGCGACAGCCACACCACGACTTACGGTGCCCTCGGCGCGTTCGGTTTCGGCATCGGCACGTCGGAGATCGAACACTTGCTGGCGTCCCAGACTCTGGTCTACAAACGCTTGAAAACCCTGCGCGTGACGGTGGATGGCGAGCTGGCGCCGGGGCTGACATCCAAGGACGTGATCATGGCGCTGATCGGTCGGATAGGCGCGTCCGGAGCCACGGGCTACGCCATCGAGTTTCGCGGTTCGACCATCGATGCGCTGAGCGTCGAAGCGCGCATGACCATCTGCAACATGGCGGTGGAGGCGGGCGCACGGGGGGCGTTCATGGCGCCGGACGACAAAGTGTTCGCCTACCTCAAGGACAAACCCCGCGCGCCCAAAGGTGCGCTGTGGGAGCAAGCGGTGCAGACATGGCGCGCCTTGCACAGCGATGCCGACGCACTGTTCGACCGTGAAGTGTCGCTGGACGCCAGCGCGCTGGAGCCGATGGTCACCTGGGGCACCAGCCCGGATCAGGCCTCGCCGATCGGCGCCCGCGTGCCGGACCCGCAAGACATCAGCGACCTGATCCTGCGCCAGGACATGCGCCGCGCCCTGACTTACATGGGGCTCGAAGCGGGCATGCCGCTGAGCGACATCGTCATCAGCCACGCGTTTATCGGCTCCTGCACCAACGCCCGCATCGAAGACTTGCGCGACGCCGCCAGCGTGGTGCGCGGCAAACGCGTCGCCGAACACGTGCGGGCGATGATCGTGCCGGGCTCCACCGAAGTGCGCGATCAAGCCGAAGCCGAAGGCCTGGCAGCGATTTTTATCGACGCCGGTTTCGAGTGGCGCCAGTCCGGGTGCTCGATGTGCCTGGCGATGAACGACGACGTGCTGGCGCCGGGTGACCGCTGCGCCTCCAGCACCAACCGCAATTTCGAAGGCCGCCAGGGCGCCGGTGCCCGTACGCACCTGATGAGCCCGGCGATGGTCGCTGCGGCGGCGATCACTGGCCGCTTGACCGACATCCGTCATTTTGGAGCCCGCGCATGAGCCTGCAACCCTTCACTCAAGTCAGCGGTAAAGCCGCGCCAATGCTGGCGGCCAACATCGACACCGATGTGATCATGCCCAAACAGTTTCTCAAGGGCATCGACCGTTCCGGGCTGGATCGGGGTTTGTTTTTTGATCTGCGTTTTTTGCCTGACGGCCAAGCCAACCCTGAGTTCGTGCTCAATCAACCGGCATGGCAGGGCGCGAGTTTCATGGTGGTCGGGCCGAATTTCGGCTGCGGATCGAGCCGCGAACATGCGGTCTGGGGTTTAAAGCAGATGGGCATCCGCGCGCTGATCGGCAGCAGTTTTGCGGGGATTTTTTATGACAACTGCCAGCGTAACGGGGTGCTGCTGATTACGCTGGATGAGCCCGTGTTGCAGCGGCTCGGGCAAGTGGTCAGCCAACCAGAGACGGCGCTGATCAGCGTTGATCTGGAAACGCAGCAGATTCGTCTTCAAGGGGAGGTCATCCCTTTCGAAATCGACACCCTGCGCAAAACCGCGCTGGTGCTGGGCCTCGACGCCATCGGCAGCACCTTGCAGCGCAGCGAACAAATCAAAGCCTTCGAACACCAACACCTGACCGCCAACCCCTGGCTGAGCTGACACAACCCCTTGTAGGAGCCGGCTTGCCGGCGATGGCGTCCGTCCAGTCAACTCATTCGTCGTCTGACTCACCGCCATCGCCAGCAAGCTGGCTCCTACAGGGGAATGCGTTATACAGACAGATCCTTGAAATGCTCCTGCAAAAACTCCACACACGCGCGCAACTTCCCCGAGTACGCCAGCCGCGTCGGGTACACCGCCCATACGTTGGCGCTCTGGGTGTATCCGGGCAGCACCTGCACCAATCGCCCCTGCTCCAGCAACGGCTTCACATCCCACAGTGACCGCAACAACACCCCGCGCCCATCCAGTGCCCACTGCAAGACAATCTCGCCATTATTGGACGACAACGGTCCGCTGACCCGCACACTTTCCTGGACCCCGTCGTGTTCCAGGTTCCAGATGCCGAAGGCGTTGTCGCGCTCCTTGATCACCAGGCAATGATGCTGCTCCAGATCGCCCAGCGTCTGTGGTGTGCCGTGGCGTTGCAGATAACCGGGCGCCGCGCACAACACCCGCCGATTGCTCACCAGTCGCCGGCCGATGTGCTGGCCGGGGATGTCATCGCCGACACGGATCTCCAGGTCGAACCCTTCGTTGACGATGTCCACCACCCGATCAAACAGGTCGAGGCGAATCTCCAGGTCCGGGTAACGTTCGGCCAGCAGTGACAGGGCCGGCGCCACGTGATTGCGCCCGAAGCCAAAACTGCTGCACAAATGCAGACGCCCGCGAGGGCTGTCGTGGGCGTCGGAGAGTTCGTCGTGCAGTTGCTGGAAATCATCGAGAATCCGCAACGCCCAGCGCTGCACGCGCTCACCGTCCTCTGTCAGGGCGATGCGGCGGCTGGTGCGGTGCAGCAGGCGCGTGCCGAGGGTGGTTTCGAGAATCTGGATACGTTTGCTGACGTAGGCGGGCGACAGGCCCAGTTCATCCGCTGCGGCGGCGAAACCGCTTTTACGAATGACGGTAAGTAATACACGCAGGTCTTCGGGCAGGGGCACGGTGTCTTTCTTGGTGGTCATGACAGAACGGGCACTGGCGGCATGAGCCGCCAGCATAGCATCGGTGTGAACGCCGACTTACTCAGCAGACAGCTTGGCCGCCGCCGCTGCCGCCCGAGCGTGACGCCCGCGTTTGAGGGCAATCGGCGCCATCTTGCTGCGGTCCAGTTCACCTTCCCAGGCGGCCACCACCAGCGCTGCAACGGCGTTGCCGATGATGTTGGTCAGGGATCGGCATTCGGCCATGAAACGGTCGACACCGAGGATCAGCACCATCGCCGCCACCGGCACGGTCGGCACTACGGCCAGGCTCGCCGCCAGCGCCACGAACCCCGCGCCGACCACCGCGCCCGCGCCTTTGGAGGTGAGCATCGCCACCGCCAGCAAGGTCAGTTGCTGCTCCAGGCTCAAGTCAATGTTGGTCGCCTGGGCCAAAAACAGCACCGCCAGCGTCATGTAAATGTTGGTGCCGTCCAGGTTGAAGGTGTAGCCGGTCGGCACGACAATCCCCACCACGCCTTTGGAGGCGCCCAGGCTTTCGAGTTTCTGGATCAACTGCGGCAGCGCCGATTCCGAAGAGCTGGTGCCCAGTACGATCAACAGTTCTGCCTTGATGTACGCCAGCAGTTTGAAAATGCTGAAGCCGGCATAACGGGCAATGCTGCCGAGCACGCACGCAATGAAAATCAGCGCGGTCAGGTAGAACGTGCCAATCAGCTTCAACAGCGGCAGCAACGAGCCGAGGCCGTACTTGCCGATGGTGAACGCAATCGCGCCAAACGCCCCGATCGGCGCGACGCGGCTGATGATGCCGACGATGCGGAAGAACACTTCGCTGGCCTGATTGATCACGTTCACCAGTGGCCGGCCCTTTTCACCGACCATCACCAGCGCAATGCCGAACAGCACCGAGACGAACAGCACGGGCAGGATTTCACCCTTGGAGAAGGCATCAAAAAAAGTCGTCGGAATCACGTGCAGCAAAAAACCGGTGATGCCTTCGCCGTGTTCGGCCTGACCGACAAAACCGGCAATCGCCGACGAATCCAGCGTCTTCACATCAATGTTGAACCCCGCGCCCGGATGCAGCGCATGCGCCGCCAGCAGGCCGATCAACAGCGCAAGGCTGGAGACGATTTCGAAGTACAGCAGCGCCTTGCCACCGACCCGGCCGACCTGTTTCACGTCGTGCATGCTGGTGATTCCGGAGACCACCGTGCAGAAGATGATCGGGCCGATGATCATCTTGATCAGCTTGATGAAACCGTCACCCAACGGCTTGAGGTCGATGCCGATCTGCGGCCAGGAATGGCCGATCACAATGCCCAGCGCGATGGCGATGAGCACCTGCACGTAGAGGGTTCCCAGCAGTTTCTTGATGGTCATTTTTATTATCTCGAGACGGTTTTTGGGCATGACGATCCCGCACAGGCCAGTGACGGCCTGCGGCGGAAAGTGGATTCAGATCAGTACGGCGCGGCTGTCAGCGCAGGAAAGCCAGGACTTCGGCGAGCAGCAGCTCGGGGGCTTCTTCGGCGATGTAATGGCCGGCGGGCAGCGCTTTGCCGCGCACGTCGGTGGCCACGTGTTGCCATTCCTTGAGCGGCTCGAAGCAGCGGCCGACCGTGCCTTCGGCACCCCACAGCACCAGCAGCGGCAAGTTCAGATGACGGCCGGCGTCGATGTCGGCGCGGTCGTGATCCAGATCGATGCTGGCGCTGGCCCGGTAGTCCTCGCAGATCCCGCGTGCGGTGCCCGGCTGTTTCAGGCAGCGCAGGTATTCGCCAAAGGCCTCGGCAGTGAACGGTTTGAGCCCGGCACTGCGACTGCCCATCACGCTGCGCAGATAGGATTCGGGATCGGCCTCGATCAGGGTTTCCGGCAACGGAGCGGGGCGGATCAGGAAGAACCAGTGCCAATAGGCGCGGGCAAAGGCTTCATTGGTTTGCGTGTACATCGACAGCGTCGGCGCGATGTCGAGCAACACCATGCGTTGCACGGCTTGCGGATGATCCAGCGCCAGGCGATGGGCAACCCGGGCGCCACGGTCGTGCGCAAGCACCGAGAACTGCTCGAAGCCCAGGGACTTCATCAGCTCGATGCTGTCCTTGGCCATTTCCCGTTTGGAGTAGTTGGTGTGGTGGTCGTTGGCCTGCGGTTTACCGCTGTCGCCGTAACCGCGCAGGTCGGCGGCGACTACGGTGAAGTGCGCGGCCAGTTGTTCGGCAACCTTGTGCCAGATGACGTGGGTCTGCGGGTGACCGTGCAGCAACAGCAGGCCCGGCCCGCTGCCACCGATGCGGTAGGCGATGTCCACACCGTTGACGTGGCGCTGGTCTTTGAGGAATCCGGCGAACATGGGATGACTCCTTGTTGTAGTTGCCTGCATCCTGAAATTGTTCGGCGACTACGGCAAGGCGCAAAGCGTGGTGCGCTTGTTCATGAAGTGTGTTGTCTCGGAGGCCGCCTTCGCGGGCAAGCCTCGCTCCTACAAAAGCACAACCGGACCTGTAGGAGCGAGGCTTGCCCGCGAAGAGGCCCTGATACTCACAGAAAATCTCAACCCTGCTGAAACATCTCCTTGGCCCGCTGCTCAATCTGCGCCTGGGTCAAATCTTCCTTGCGCGTGGCCAGAAACCACAAATGCCCATACGGATCTTTCAACGTTCCCGAACGGTCGCCGTAAAACTGATCCTTGACCTCGGACACCACCGTGGCGCCCGCCGCAATCGCCTGTTTGTAGGACTTGTCCACATCATTTACATACAGGTGCAAGCCCACGGACGGTGACTTGTCCGGATTGCTCAACGGCCCCTGATCGCACGGCGTGCCGAGCATGATCGGGCAGTCGCCGATGCGCAGTTCGGCGTGGCCGATGCTGCCGTCGGGCATGGACAGGCGCATGACTTCGGTTGCGCCGAAGGCTTTCTTGTAGAACTCGATGGCTTCGACCGCTTTTTGAATGCCCAGATAAGGGGTGATGCTGTGATAACCCTCTGGAATGGGTTTGACGCTCATGACGATTCTCCCTGTCTATTGTTGAATTGAAGGTAGTCCTTCGCCGGTTTCCGACCGGATAACTATAGGCCAGCACCTTTTACGCATCCGAGTGCCCGACGAGCAGCAGCGCCACTGTTCGGCCATAAACAGTGAAGCAGCAGAATGCTCGGGTTTCTCACTGAATAACCGTTGAACCCCCCCGAAACTGCCCGAAAACACTGGCCCTGGCGGTCAGGCACAGAAGCTGCAATGTCCTCCGGTAAACACTGTTGCCGAGAGACTTGTATGCCTGAATCTGCCGTTTATCCGATCAACCCGCCGGCCGCCCATCGGATCGCCGATGAAGCCGAAGCCTTGCGTGTGGCCGAGCGCGTCGCCGCGGTCTTGCTGGAGCAGGACGCCGAGCGAGACCGTACGCGCCAGGTGCCCGCCGAAATCGTCGACCTGTATTCCAACAGTGGCTTGTGGGGCATCAGCGTGCCAAAGGAGTTTGGTGGCGCGCAGGTGTCCTACGCGGTGCTGGCGCAGGTCATCGCGATCATCTCGGCGGCCGATCCGTCCCTGGGGCAGATCCCGCAAAACCACTATTGCCTGCTGGAAGATATCCGCCTGCAAGGCACGCCCGAGCAGCAGGCACATTTTTTCGGCCTGGCGCTGCAAGGTCATCGCTTTGCCAATGCGCTGTCGGAAACCGGCGGCAAAAACGTGCAGGACATTCAGGCGACCGTTCGCCGTTATGGCGACGGGCATGTGATCAACGGCCGCAAGGGTTATTGCACCGGTTCGCTCTACGCCCATTGGCTGGCGGTGCTGGCGCTGGATGAAGAGCAGAGGGGCCAGTTGTCCTTCGTCGAACGCGGCACCCCAGGGCTGGTGATCGTCGACGACTGGGACAGCATCGGTCAGCGCACCACCTCCAGCGGCACGGTGCTGGCCGAGGACCTGCACGTCCCGGCGTTCAACGTGTTCCCGACGTATCGCTCCTATGAAAGCCCGACGCTGGCCGGCCCGTTCGCGCAATTGACCACCGCCGCCATCGACGCCGGCATTGCCCGCGCAGCGCTGCGTGACACCATCGCGTTCGTGCAGCAGTTCGCCCGGCCGTGGATCGATGCGGGTGTGGAAAAGGCCAGTGAAGATCCGCTGACCATCATTCAGGTCGGTGGCCTGGAGATTCGCCTGGAAGCTGCCGAAGCCTTGCTGGAACGCGCCGGTTGGGCGCTGGATGCGGCGCGCCCGGCACCCGATGAAGACAACGTCGCCCGAGCGTCCCTCGCGGTGGCCAAAGCCAAAGTGCTGACCACCGAAATCGCCATCGAAGCCACCAACAAACTGTTCGAACTCGGTGGCACCCGTTCGACCTTGAAGAAGCACAACTTCGACCGGCACTGGCGCAATGCGCGGGTGCACACCCTGCATGACCCGGTGCGCTGGAAATACCACGTGGTCGGCAATTGGCTGCTCAACGGCGTCAAACCGCCGCGCCACGACTGGTCCTGATCATGGCCGAATGGTTCAAGAACATTTACTGGGCCGACATCGGCCAGGCCTGTCTCGACACCTTGAGCATGCTGGGCGCCGCCCTCGGTTTTACTGTGCTGCTGGGGTTGCCGCTGGGGGTAGTGCTGTTCCTCACCGGCAAGCGCCAGTTGCACGAAGCCATCGGCGTTTACCGGGTGTTGTCGGTGATCGTGAACATGCTGCGTTCGCTGCCGTTCATCATTTTGCTGATTGTGTTGATTCCGCTGACAACGCTGCTGGTCGGCACTTCGCTGGGCGTGCCGGGGACCATTCCGCCGCTGGTGGTTGGCTGCACGCCGTTCTTCGCGCGGCTGGTGGAAACCGCTTTGCGCGAAGTCGATCGCGGCGTCGTGGAGGCGACCCAGGCCATGGGCGGCACCACCTGGCAAATCATCCGCCACACCTTGTTGCCCGAGGCTCGCGGCGGGTTGCTGGCGGCGGTCACTGTCACCGCCATCGTGCTGGTGGATTACACGGCGATGGCCGGGGTGATTGGCGGCGGTGGCCTGGGCGACCTGGCGATCCGCTACGGCTACCAGCGATTCCAGACCGACGTGATGGTGGTCACCGTGGTGCTTTTGCTGATCCTGGTCCAGGCCCTGCAAATGACCGGCGACCGATTGGTGGCGCGCTACAGCCGACGATAAACATTCGACTCAACAAAAAAACTCAGGCCTCACGTCCGCCCCACGACGGCCACTCAATCTGCCTAGGAGCACAACATGAAAAAGACCCTGGCCATTCTGGCTGCCCTTGTGTCGTTGAGCGTTCACGCCAACGAAAAACTCACCGTCGGTGCCACGCCGGTGCCGCACGCGGAGATCCTCGAGTTCGTCAAACCCACCCTGGCCAAGGAAGGCGTGGACCTGGACATCAAGGTCTTCACTGACTTCATCCAGCCCAACCAGCAGCTTGCGCTGAAGAACCTCGACGCCAACTATTACCAGTACCGGCCGTTTCTCGATGACTACAACAAGACCCGTCACACCGATCTGGTGCCGGTGGTCGGTGTGCACATCGAACCGTTCGGGGCCTATTCGACCAAGATCAAAAACATCGCCGAACTGAAGGATGGCGCCACCGTTTCCATCCCCAACGACCCGGTGAACACTGGCCGCGCACTGGTGCTGCTGCACGAGGCCGGGCTGATCAAACTCAAGGACCCGAGCAACACCCTGGCGACTCAGCGCGACATCGCCGAAAACCCGAAGCATTTGAAGATTCGTGAACTGGAAGGTGCGTTGCTGGCGCGTTCGGTGAGTCAGGTGGACCTGGCCTTCGTGTTTGCCAACTACGCACTGGAAGCGGGGATCGACACCAACAGCGCGTTGATCGTCGAGAAGGGCAAGAGCCTGTACATCGAATTCCTGGTGGCCCGCCCGGACAACATCAACGACCCGGGTTTGCAGAAACTGGCCAAGGCGTTGAATTCCGATGAAGTGCGGCAGTTCATCTTGACCCGCTACAAAGGGCAGATTGCGCCGGGCTTCTGATCTCTAGCCATTCTT
>NZ_JACNDU010000014.1:0-140932 GCF_017351735.1 Pseudomonas sp. FW300-N2A2
ATGGCGGCGGGCCCACGGAGCAGGACCGGAGCGAGGGCATGCCGAGCCACAGCGAGGCACCGAACGAAAGGGGCAAGAGCGCTTTGGTTACTTTCCGCCGGGCCGCGCAGGCTTTTCGAAAGTGACTCGCCGTAAGGGCGAAACCAATAGCCGCCGTCACCCCCAAAATGGATATGTACTCCGAGCCAAAAAAACAACAGCATCAACCCCAACCATCACGGTTTATCCGACAAATCCTGAAATAACCCCCTACCCTGCTTGCGCGGCCACCTCCTGCTCTCTAACGTAGCGCCTTTACTGACGCTACCCCCCCGCAGGAGCTTTGCCATGGCCTCGCCAGCCCTCACACATTTTCTTCCCCGGTTCGGCGTTGCCGCAGCAGTGGCCGGTGTTTTGAGCCTCTCCGGTTGTCAGACCTGGAACGCCCAAGACACGCTCCCGCCCACCACCGGCGTGCAGCCACTCAAAGGTCTGGCGCAAAACGTTTCGGTGCGCCGTAACGCCATGGGCGTGCCGTTGATCGAAAGCAGCAGCTTCCACGACGCGCTGTTCACCCTCGGCTATGTACACGCGAGCGACCGCATCACCCAGATGGTCACCCTGCGCCTGCTGGCCGAAGGCCGGTTGTCGGAGATGTCCGGTTCGGACCTGCTGGACGCCGACCGCTACATGCGCGCCGTCAACCTGAAGAAAAGCGCCGGCGAGTTGTACAAGGCCTCTTCGCCGCGCCTCAAACGCTTCTTCGAAGTTTATGCGCGCGGGGTCAACGCCTACCTGTTCCGCTACCGCGACAAGTTGCCGGCCGATCTCACCGCCACCGGCTACAAACCCGAATACTGGAAACCGGAAGATTCGGCGCTGATTTTCTGCCTGCTGAATTTCAGCCAATCGGCGAACCTGCCCGAGGAAATTTCCTCGCTGGTGCTGGCCCAATCGGTCACCACCGACAAGCTCCCGTGGCTGACACCGTCCGCCCCCGACGAAAAACTGCCGGTGGCCGAAGCCGAAAAACTTCAGGGTCTCAAGCTCAACGGGGCGATTCCAGGCCTCGCCGAAATCAGCAAAGCCACCGGCCAACTGTCCGACCTGAATCTGCTGGGCGCCACATCATCGAACAACTGGGCGATTGCCCCGCAACGCAGCCGCAGCGGCAAAAGCCTGCTGGCCAGCGATAGCCATGGGCCGCTGGGCGTGCCGTCGCTGTTCAGTTATGTGCAGATTCGCGCGCCGAAATACCAGGCGTCCGGCGTGACCATCGCCGGTTTGCCGATGGTGCTGGGCGGTTTCAACGGCAAAGTGGCGTGGAGCATGACCTCGGTCATGGGCGACAACCAGGACCTGTTCCTGGAAAAAATCCAACGCCAGGGCAACGGCCTTTCCTACGAACTCGGCGGCAAATGGCAGCCGGTTATCGTTCGCAACGAAACCTATTTCGTCAAAGGCCAGCGGCCGATTCGCGAAGCGGTGTACGAAACGCGCCACGGGCCGCTGCTCAACAGCGCCAAAGGCACGGCACTGGGCAACGGTTTGGGCCTGGCGTTGCAGACACCGAACTTCACCGATGACAAATCCCTGGACGCGTTTTTCGACCTGTCTCGCGCGCAAACCGTGGAGAAAGCCTCGGACGCTAGCCGTGAAATCCGTGCCATCACGCTGAACCTGGTCTTTGCCGACGCCAGCAATATTGGCTGGCAAGTCACCGGTCGTTACCCGAACCGCCGCGAAGGCGAAGGCCTGCTGCCATCGCCGGGTTGGGAAGGTCGTTATGACTGGGACGGTTACGCCGACGCGATGCTGCACCCGTACGATCAAGACCCGGCGCAAGGTTGGCTCGGCACCGCCAACCAGCGGGTCATTCCCCATGGTTACGGCATGCAGCTGTCCAATTCGTGGTCGGCACCGGAGCGTGGCGAGCGCATGGCCGAACTGGCCGGCGTGGGCAAGCACGACACACGCAGTGTGATCGCCATGCAATACGATCAGACCACCACGTTCGCCGCCAAACTGAAAAAGATGTTTGCAGCGCCGGGCATGGCCAAGCCGCTCAAGCAGGCCATTGAAGCCCTGCCGGTAGCCGATCGCGGCAAGGCGAACGAAGCGTTTACCCGCCTGATGGCGTTCGACGGCAAACTCGCCGCGACCTCCGCCGATGCAGCGATTTACGAGCTGTTCCTGCAGGAAAGCGCCAAGCAAACCTTCCTCGACGAACTGGGCCCGGAAAGCAGTCCGGCGTGGAAAGCCTTTATCGCCAACGGCAAGTTGTCCTACGCGGCGCAGGCCGATCATCTGTTGGGGCGTGAAGACAGCCCGTTCTGGGATGACGCACGCACGCCGCAGAAAGAAGACAAACCGGCGATTCTCGCCCGCAGCCTCGCGGCGGCCATCACCGCAGGCGACAGTCAGTTGGGCGGCGATCACAAAGCCTGGCAGTGGGGCAAACTGCACCGCTATGAATGGAAGAACGCCAGTGGCCAGACCGTACGCGGTCCGCTCGCGGCCGGCGGCGATCACACCACGTTGAACACGGCGGCGTTCGCCTGGGGCCAGGACTTCAACACCACGCTGGCACCGGCCATGCGCTTCATCGTCGATTTCGGCCAGACCGAACCGTTGATGGGCCAGAACGGCACCGGCCAGTCGGGTAACCCGGCGAGTCCGAACTACCTCGACAGCGTTGATCCGTGGTTGAAGGGGCAATACGTGAGTCTGCCGATGCAGCCGCAGAACTTCGACAAAGTCTACGGGACCAAGCGGTTGACGCTGACACCCGGCAAATAACGCAATCCCCTTGTAGGAGCTGGCTTGCCAGCGATGGTCGTTAACGATTACGCGCACTGCCTGGTTAAACGCGGTGCATGTGAGTCCATCGCTGGCAAGCCAGCTCCTACAGGGATGTTATTTACTGTGAAGTTTCGATAGAACTTCTGACCTCGCCCAAACCTCATAGCTAACAAGTCCCTCCATTTTGGTAACAACATGGATCTTGTTATCGCGCGTCCCGAAGGTTTGTACTGCCCGGCCGGGGATTTCTATATCGACCCGTGGCGGCCAGTCGAACGTTCGGTCATCACTCACGCCCACGGCGATCATGCCCGAGGCGGCAACCAGCATTATCTGGCAGCCGCGCCCGGCGAAGGCATCCTGCGCGCGCGACTGGGCCAGGACATCAATCTGCAAACCCTGGCCTATGGCGAGCGGTTGCTGCATCACGGCGTCA
This sequence comes from Pseudomonas sp. FW300-N2A2, assembly GCF_017351735.1. NCBI lineage: Bacteria > Pseudomonadati > Pseudomonadota > Gammaproteobacteria > Pseudomonadales > Pseudomonadaceae > Pseudomonas > Pseudomonas sp. FW300-N2A2. The sequence continues at coordinate 3,218 of NZ_JACNDU010000014.1, forward strand.
CGCTGAGTTTCCACCCCGCCGGCCACGTACTCGGTTCGGCGCAGGTGCGCCTGGAATATGGTGGCGAAGTCTGGGTCGCCTCCGGGGATTACAAAATCGAACCCGACGGCACCTGTGCGCCGTTCGAACCGGTGCGCTGCCACACCTTCATCACCGAATCGACCTTCGGCCTGCCGATCTATCGCTGGCCGCCTCAGGCGCAGGTGTTTGCCGAGATCAATCAGTGGTGGCAAGCCAATGCCGCCGAAGACAAGACCAGCGTGCTGTTCTGCTATTCCTTCGGCAAGGCGCAGCGGATTCTCCACGGTATCGACGCCCGCCTCGGTCCTATTCTGGTGCACGGCGCCGTCGAGCCGCTCAACCGGGTGTATCGAGAAAGCGGCGTTTATCTGCCACCAACGCTCCACGCTGGCGAGGTGAAAAAGAGCGACCCGATGATGCGCAAGGCGCTGGTCCTGGCCCCGCCCTCGGCGGGCGGGAGCACCTGGATGCGGCGCTTCGGCGATTACAGCGATGGCTTCGCCAGTGGCTGGATGCGCTTGCGTGGCACGCGTCGGCGACGGGGAGTGGACCGGGGTTTTGTGCTGTCGGACCACGCCGACTGGCCAGGCCTGCTCTGGGCAATCGAACAGACCGGCGCCGAACGCGTGATGGTCACCCACGGTTCGGTCGCGGTCCTGGTGCGCCATTTGCGCGAGCAGGGTCTCTACGCCCAGGAGTTCACCACCGAGTACGGCGACGACGAGGAAGACATCACCGACACCGAACCGCAAAGCGCCGAGGTGCTGCCGTGAAGGCCTTTGCCCGGTTGTACGCCGAGCTCGACGCGACAACGTCCAGCAACGCCAAACTGGCAGCGATGCAACATTACTTCGCTCAGGCCGCCCCGGAAGACGCCGCATGGGCGGTGTACTTTTTGTCCGGCGGGCGACCTCGGCAACTGGTGCCGGTGCGCATCCTGCGTGAACTCGCCGAGGCGTATTCCGGCCTGTCGCCGTGGTTGTTCGAAGAGAGTTATCAGGCGGTGGGCGATCTGGCGGAAACCATCTCGCTGGTGCTGCCCGAATCGCCCCACAGTTCCACCGACGGGTTGGCGGTGTGGATCGAAGACAAACTGCTGCCCTTGCGCGGCGAACCTCCCGACGTGCTCGCCCAGCGATTGCCCGAACTCTGCTCGCAACTGGACCGCCCCGGCCTGATGCTCTGCATCAAACTGATCACCGGCAGTTTTCGCGTCGGCGTCTCCAAGTTGCTGGTGACCCGCGCCTTGGCAGCGATGGCGCGGCTCGACAGCAAACGCGTGGCTCAGCGACTGGTGGGTTACACCGACCTCTACAGCCGTCCCAGCGCAGCCAGTTACCTGAAACTGATCGCCGCCGAGTCGGCCGATGAACACTCACAACGGGGCGGCCAGCCGTATCCGTTTTTTCTCGCTCACGCGTTGTCGCAGCCGGTGGAGCAATTCGAAACCCTGCTCGGCCCCGCCAGCAACTGGCAAGTGGAATGGAAGTGGGACGGCATCCGCGCCCAAGTGGTCAAGCGCGATGGACGACTGTGGATCTGGTCGCGCGGCGAAGAATTGGTCACCGAGCGTTTTCCCGAATTTGACAGCCTGGTCTGCGGCTTGCCCGACGGTACGGTGATCGACGGCGAGATCGTTGCGTGGAAAACCGCACCACCGAGCACCGAAGATGCCTTCGATCCACTGGCGCCGAACCCACCGGCGGTGCAACCGTTCGCCCTGCTGCAACAGCGGATCGGCCGCAAGACCCTGGGCAAGAAAATCCTCGATGATGTGCCGGTGGTTGTACTGGCCTTCGACTTGCTGGAATGGCAAGGCGCAGACTGGCGCAACCAGCCTCAAGCCAGGCGGCGCACCCAACTGGAACAGGTCATCACCCAGTGCAACAACCCGGTGTTACTGCCCTCCCCGGTGTTGACCGGCAAAGACTGGCCCGACCTCGCCCACCAACGCGAAGCCTCCCGCAGCCTCGGCGTCGAAGGCATGATGCTCAAGGCCCGGGATGCGCTGTATGGCGTCGGCCGGACCAAGGACATGGGCGTCTGGTGGAAGTGGAAAGTCGACCCGTTCAGCATCGACGCCGTGTTGATTTACGCACAACGCGGCCATGGTCGCCGAGCCAGTCTGTACAGCGATTACACGTTCGCGGTGTGGGACAGCCCGCCCGGCGCCAGCGAGCGCACGCTGGTGCCATTCGCCAAGGCGTATTCAGGCCTCACCGACGAGGAAATGCGCCAGGTCGACAGCATCGTGCGCAAGACCACGGTGGAGACATTCGGCCCTGTGAGCAGTGTAAAACCGAGCCTGGTGTTTGAATTGGGGTTTGAGGGGATCGCCTTGTCCAAGCGCCACAAGAGCGGGATTGCGGTGCGGTTTCCGCGGATGTTGCGGTGGCGCAAAGACAAGAACGTTGACGAGGCTGACAATCTCGCCACCCTGCAGAATCTTTTGGGTTAACCAATCCCCTGTAGGAGCCGGCTTGCTGGCGATGAACGATAACTCGGTCATTCTGAATCACCGCGTCGATCCGATCGCCAGCAAGCCGGCTCCTACGAAAAGCTTGATCACGTGTTCAATGACGGTGCAGCTATTTCCCGGCGCCCGTTTTCGTGCATAAATCCCGTCCAGCCATTTCTTGAATCACCTTTTAAAACGCTTGTTCGGGACTCTGGTTCGGAAATTGCTACTTTCAATAGGTCTTACGCTTTCCAGTAACAATAATTCTGCGCCACAAGCGCTCATATTGGTTCTTAGGGATTGAATAATGAAAAAAGCATTGCTGACCCTTTCTGCACTGGCGTTGTGCATGGCTGCCGGCTCCGCGCTGGCCAAGGAATACAAAGAACTGCGTTTTGGCGTTGACCCTTCCTATGCTCCGTTCGAGTCGAAAGCGGCCGACGGTAGCCTGGTGGGCTTTGATATCGATCTGGGCAATGCCATCTGTGCCGAGCTGAAGGTCAAGTGCAAATGGGTCGAAAGCGATTTCGACGGCATGATTCCGGGCCTGAAGGCCAACAAATTCGACGGTGTGATCTCTTCGATGACCGTCACCCCGGCCCGCGAAAAAGTCATCGACTTCTCCAGCGAGCTGTTCTCCGGCCCAACCGCGTATGTGTTCAAGAAAGGTTCCGGCCTGACCGAAGACGTCGCGTCCCTGAAAGGCAAGACCGTAGGCTACGAGCAAGGCACCATCCAGGAAGCCTATGCCAAGGCCGTGCTGGACAAGGCTGGCGTGAAAACCCAGGCCTATCAGAACCAGGATCAGGTGTATTCGGACCTGATGTCCGGTCGCCTCGATGCCGCGATCCAGGACATGTTGCAAGCCGAACTGGGCTTTTTGAAGTCGCCAAAGGGCGAAGGCTACGAAGTCAGCAAGCCGGTTGACAGCGAATTGCTGCCAGCCAAAACAGCTATCGGTATCTCTAAAGGTAACAAAGACCTCAAGGCACTTTTGGATAAAGGTATCAAAGCGTTACACGATGATGGCACCTACGCCACCATTCAGAAGAAACACTTTGGCGATCTGAATCTGTACAGCGGCAAATAATGCCCGGCGCCCATCTCGCGATGGGCGCTTTTTTCATCCGATCAGGTTGCTGATTTATGTTCGAAAACCTATTACAAAATCTGGGGCTCTCAGCCTTCAGCCTCAAGGGCTTCGGTCCGTTGCTGATGGAAGGCACCTGGATGACCATCAAATTATCGGCGTTGTCGCTGCTGGTGGCCGTGTTGCTCGGTCTGCTCGGCGCCAGTGCCAAACTGTCAAAAGTCAAACTCGTGCGCGTCCCGGCGCAGGTCTACACCACGCTGATTCGCGGCGTGCCGGACCTGGTGCTGATGCTGCTGATTTTCTACAGCCTGCAAACCTGGTTGACGTCGTTCACCGATTTCATGGAATGGGAATACATCGAGATCAACCCGTTCAGCGCCGGGGTCATCACCCTGGGCTTCATTTATGGCGCGTACTTCACCGAAACCTTTCGTGGCGCGATTCTCGCGGTGCCCCGGGGCCAGGTCGAAGCGGCCACCGCCTATGGCCTCAAACGTGGCCAGCGGTTCTGGATCGTGGTGTTCCCGCAAATGATGCGTTTCGCCCTGCCGGGTATCGGTAACAACTGGATGGTGATGCTCAAGGCCACCGCGCTGGTGTCGATCATCGGCCTCGCCGACCTGGTCAAGGCTGCCCAGGACGCCGGCAAAAGCAGTTATCAACTGTTCTACTTCCTGGTGCTGGCTGCGCTGATTTACCTGCTGATCACCAGCGCCTCCAACGTCATCCTGCGCTGGCTTGAACGCCGCTACGCCGCTGGCTCCCGGGAGGCCGTACGATGATCGAACTCCTGCAGGAATACTGGAAACCCTTCCTTTACACCGACGGCTACAACATCACCGGCCTGGCCATGACCCTGTGGCTGCTCAGTGCGTCGATCTTCATCGGTTTCCTGGTGTCGATCCCGCTGTCCATCGCCCGGGTGTCGCCGCATTTCTACATTCGCTGGCCGGTGCAGTTCTACACCTACCTGTTTCGCGGGACGCCGCTGTATATCCAGCTGCTGATTTGCTACACCGGCATCTACAGCCTGGCCGCCGTGCGAGAGCAGCCGATACTCGATGCGTTCTTTCGTGACGCGATGAACTGCACCATCCTCGCCTTCGCCCTGAACACCTGCGCCTACACCACGGAGATTTTCGCCGGGGCAATTCGCAGCATGGCCCACGGTGAAGTCGAAGCGGCCAAAGCCTACGGCCTGACCGGCTGGAAGCTGTATGCCTACGTGATCATGCCGTCAGCCCTGCGTCGCTCGCTGCCTTATTACAGCAACGAAGTGATCCTGATGCTGCACTCGACCACCGTCGCGTTCACCGCGACCATCCCGGACATTCTGAAAGTCGCGCGGGACGCCAACTCGGCGACCTTCCTGACCTTCCAGTCGTTCGGCATCGCCGCGCTGATCTACCTGACCGTCACCTTTGCGCTGGTCGGCCTGTTCCGCCTCGCCGAACGCCGATGGCTGGCGTTCCTCGGGCCGACCCACTAGGACTTTTCGCACATGCGCCACCAGATACATGACTTGCTGGCCCCGCTGCCGGGGACCGCACGACAGATTCACAGCTTCCACTTCGGCCCGACGTCGGCCCAGGGCAAGATCTACATCCAGGCGTCCCTGCACGCCGATGAAATGCCCGGCATGCTGGTCGCCTGGCACCTCAAACAACGCTTGGCCGAGCTGGAAGCCGCCGGCCACCTGCGCAGCGAAATCGTGCTGGTGCCGATTGCCAACCCGGTCGGTCTCGAACAAGTGCTGATGGATGTACCGCTGGGCCGCTACGAGCTCGAAAGCGGGCAGAACTTCAATCGCTGGTTCGTCGATTTGAGCGAGGAAGTCGGCAATGAGATCGAAGGCCAGCTCGGCGACGATCCGCAGCGCAACCTCGAACTGATCCGCAACAGCCTGCGCCAGGCTCTGGCGCGACAGACTGCCAGCACTCAACTGCAATCCCAGCGCCTGATCCTGCAACGACTGGCCTGTGACGCGGACATGGTGCTGGACCTGCATTGCGATTTCGAAGCGGTCGCGCACCTCTACACCACGCCCGAGGCCTGGCCACAGGTCGAGCCGCTGGCCCGCTACATCGGTGCCGAAGCGAGTCTGCTGGCCACCGATTCCGGCGGTCAGTCGTTCGACGAATGTTTCACCCTGCTCTGGTGGCAGTTGAAAGAGCGCTTCGGCGAACACTTCGACATTCCGCTCGGCAGCTTCTCGGTCACCGTCGAATTGCGTGGCCAGGGCGACGTCAATCACCCGTTGGCCAGCCTCGACTGTCAGGCGTTGATCGATTACCTGATTCACTTCGGCGCGATTGCCGGCGAACCGGCGCCACTGCCGGAGCTGCCGTATCCCGCCACGCCGCTGGCGGCCGTCGAACCGGTGGCCACGCCCGTGGGCGGTTTGCTGGTGTTCACCGCGCTGCCGGGGGAATACCTGGAGGCCGGGCAACTGATCGCCGAAATCGTCGACCCGATCAACGATCTCGTCACCCCCGTTCACTGCACTGTCGCCGGGCTGATGTACGCCCGCTCGCTACGGCGCATGGCCACTGCCGGCATGGTGATCGCCCACGTCGCGGGCACCGAAGCCTATCGCAGCGGCTACCTACTTTCGCCTTGAGGATGCATGCCCCATGTACAAACTGACCATCGAAGGCCTGCATAAAAGCTATGGCGATCATCATGTGCTCAAAGGCGTTTCACTCAAGGCCAACACCGGCGACGTCATCAGCCTGATCGGCGCCAGCGGCTCGGGCAAAAGTACCTTTCTGCGCTGCATCAACTTTCTCGAACAGCCCAACGACGGCGCCATGAGCCTGGACGGCCAGAACATCCGCATGATCAAGGATCGCCACGGCATGCACGTGGCCGACGCCGATGAACTGCAACGGATCCGCACCCGCCTGGCCATGGTGTTCCAGCACTTCAACCTGTGGAGCCACATGACCGTGCTGGAAAACATCACCATGGCTCCGCGCCGGGTGCTGGGTTGCAGCAAGCAGGAAGCCGAGGACCGCGCACGTCGTTACCTCGACAAGGTTGGCCTGGCCGCACGCGTGGCGGACCAGTACCCGGCGTTTCTTTCCGGGGGCCAGCAACAGCGGGTCGCCATTGCCCGCGCATTGGCCATGGAGCCGGAAGTCATGCTGTTCGACGAACCGACGTCTGCGCTCGACCCGGAGCTGGTGGGTGAAGTGCTCCGAGTGATCCAGGGCCTCGCCGAAGAAGGCCGGACCATGATCATGGTGACCCACGAAATGAGCTTCGCCCGCAAAGTGTCGAGTCAGGTGCTGTTTCTGCACCAGGGCCTGGTCGAGGAAGAAGGCGCGCCGGAAGACGTACTGGGCAATCCGAAGAGTGAACGGCTGAAGCAGTTCCTCAGCGGCAACCTCAAGTAACACGTAGCCGTTGTAGGAGCGAAGCTTGCTCGCGAAAGCGGTGGATCAGGAGAGAAAGATGTCGGCTGACCCACCGTCTTCGCGAGCAAGCTTCGCTCCTACCAATATAAGCCATTCATTCGCGTGGTTGATCACACAACCGGCGCGGGAGGCGGCTCATCCGGCAGGGTCGGCTCACCGGGTTCGGTGGGTTGTTCGTTGGGGGTATCGGGATCAGGCTGGCCGGGGATGCCCCCCGCCATGCTGATAGGCGGATGTGCCAGCAACGACCAGGCCAAAACGCCAACCTGATTGGGCTCAAGCCTTGCCAGTTCGGCACTTATACGCGGGTCGATCTTCATATAGCACTCCTGAGCGATGGCCCGATCCGCCTTGCGCAGATCGGAGCAGTACACCCCATAGAGTGTACGCTCGCCCAGGAATTCCCACGGTTTGTCAGACGGTTGACTCAGGTGCGTGGCAGCGTCACGCCGCGTTGGCCCTGATACTTGCCGCCACGGTCTTTGTAGGACACTTCGCACTCTTCGTCGGACTCAAGGAACAGCATCTGCGCCACGCCTTCGTTGGCGTAGATCTTCGCCGGCAGGTTGGTGGTGTTCGAGAATTCCAGGGTCACATGACCCTCCCACTCAGGCTCAAGCGGGGTGACGTTGACGATGATGCCGCAGCGGGCATAGGTGCTTTTGCCCAGGCAAATGGTCAATACGTTGCGCGGAATACGGAAGTATTCGACGGTGCTGGCCAGGGCGAAGGAGTTCGGCGGGATGATGCAGACGTCGCTGTGGATATCGACGAAGCTGCCGGCATCGAAGTTTTTCGGGTCGACGATGGCCGAATTGATGTTGGTGAACACTTTGAAGTGATTGGTGCAGCGAACGTCGTAGCCGTAACTCGACACGCCGTAGGAGATCACTCGGCTATCGTCGCTGCCGCGCACCTGGCGCTCGACGAACGGTTCGATCATGCCCTGCTCTTGCGCCATGCGGCGAATCCACTTGTCCGATTTGATGCTCATGGCGGGTGTCCTGAATAGCGAGGTGGAAAAAATCTGTCCGGCATCTTACCGGGGCGCGCCGCCGGTTCAAAGTCCGGGGCACAATTCTTGGCGATCCCCCTTAAATTCCGGACCTCGACGGCAATACAATGCACCGTCAGTCACGAAAACAGAGAAACCTTCGCTGGAAGCATTGGCACGTTCCGGAAAAAGGGTTAAGGTGGCGCCACTGTGCTGCTTGTGTCACTGAGAATCTCTACACGATATGTTGAATTTCGATCCAACCATCTACAAGAATTTTTCCTGCTCTTTGCACTCAGTCTCGGCCAGGGTTCTTCCTGAGTCGCAGTTATCTTTGTTCAAGGAGTTACACCATGTCTAATCGCCAAACTGGTACCGTTAAGTGGTTCAACGATGAAAAAGGCTTCGGCTTCATCACTCCACAATCCGGTGACGACCTGTTCGTTCACTTCAAAGCTATCCAATCCGACGGCTTCAAAAGCCTGAAAGAAGGCCAACAGGTTTCTTTCATCGCTACCCGCGGTCAGAAAGGCATGCAAGCTGAAGAAGTTCAAGTTATCTAACTTGTACTTGCTTTAGTAAAAAGCCCCGCCCTTAAAAGCGGGGCTTTTTTGTGGGCGGGTGTTTTGTAGTGATCCAAACGCTATGGACAGTACTGACGCCTTCGCGGGCAAGCCTCGCTCCTACAGATCACTAGGACGTGTAGGAGCGAGGCTTGCCCGCGAATGGTTTTACCAGGCCACACCGAACCCTGCGGTGTAGCGGGTCTTGTCCAGATCGGCATCGTCTGTACCGCTGATGATGTCTCGCTCGGCCTTCAGGTTAAGCGACGCCCACTCGGTCACTTTGTAGCGCAAGCCCATTTCGGCATCGAGCGCATAATCCGCCACACCCGACAACGGCTTGCCCACTTCGCCATTGGTGAAGAACTCCACCTTCTTGCCGATCAGGTAGCGGTTGTAATCCCACTTCATCGCCAGGGAATAGAAGTTGTCCTTGCTGCCGTCGGAGAACTGGTAGTCCGTGTGATTGAACAGCGAGCCGAGCGAGAATGCGCCTAGCTCGTCATCCCAAAACTGGTAACCCGGACCGGTACCGACGGTGCGCTGACGGGAGAGCTCTTCAACTTTGTCGCGCTTATAAACCGCACGGCCCTGCCAGAACCATTTCTCGGTCAGGAAGCGGTCGAGCGAGTACTCGCCCCGCCAGTTGTCGGTGGTGACCACGTCATCCTGGAATTCACGGTTGTACTCGCCTTCGGCGATATGCCGCCATCTGCCATGGCGTGCAGTGGTCTTGAAGTCGATATCGTAGTCGTCGGTGTCCTTTTCCGCCCGCTGGTAATCCAGCGCCGCATCGATATTGCCTTTCCAGACCAGATCTTCAACCACCGGCTTGGGCTTGAGAATCTGCTGGATACTCGCCAGCTCGACGGTCTTCGGTGCCTCGCCGTTTTCCAGCGTCACCTTGCCGTCGTCTGCCGCGTGCAGCGACTTGGCCTTCTCGCCGCTGTAGGCATCCTGCTTGACCAGCAACTCCTGATCGCTCTCCAGGGTTTTGACCTGCTTCCAGTCGATCGGAACCGAACCGGCGTATTCGGTCTGGATCACCAGCTTGCCGCCGTCGAACAGAGTGATCTTGCCACTCAGCTTGTCACCGTTCTTTAACCACACGGTGTCGGCGAGCAAGGGCGTGGAAGCACTCAGGACAGCGAGGCACAACAGGGTTCTGGACACCATAAGCAAAGACAGGCTCAAATTTGCGAAAAAAGTCGGCATTATCCATAGGAATAAGGCCCTAACAAGGACTGACCCGCCCATCTCTATTGAGTTCATTTCTCAATTACTGATCGAGGATTTACCCTACAGACGGTCAGCCACTGTAGGTGCGAGCCTGCTCGCGATAAACTCAAGATCGACGCGTTTTCCCAGACAGCTCGCGTTATCGTTAACGACCATCGCGAGCTGGCTGGCTCCTAAAGGGATCCCGGATGTGACCGACGCCGATGCAGAAACCGAAAGCCCTGCGCAAATCCGACGCACGGCGCTGTACCTCACTCTGGCGCAGGTGCCCGAGGGCAAAGTCGTGAGTTATGGTCAACTTGCCGAACTCGCAGGACTGGGTCGCGCCGCGCGCTGGGTCGGTCGTACGCTCAGCCAGTTGCCCGGCGACACCAAACTGCCCTGGCACCGGGTACTCGGTGCCGGCGGTCGGATCAGCCTGCCCGTGGGCAGTCCTTCAGGGGACGAGCAACGCGCACGATTGCGCTCTGAAGGCGTCAGTGTCCTGAACAATCGTGTTGATATTCAGCGCCATGGCTGGCGCCCGGTAGAGCACAGCGGTTAGAGTGCGCGCTTTGTTTCCGTAATCTTGAGGCAGACTTCAGCCCATGCCCCGTAAAACCTGGCGCGCCGCGCTCGCCGCCTATGCCAGCCCATCGACACTTGTGCTGTTGTTGCTTGGTTTCGCCGCCGGCCTGCCCTACATGCTGGTGTTTTCGACACTGTCAGTCTGGTTGCGTGAAGCCGGTGTGGCTCGCGAAACCATTGGCTATGCAAGCCTGATCGGTCTGGCCTACGCCTTTAAATGGGTCTGGTCACCGTTGCTGGACCAATGGCGCCTGCCATTTCTCGGCAAGCTCGGTCGCCGTCGCTCGTGGCTGGTACTTTCCCAGGCACTGGTAATCCTCGGCTTGATCGGGATGGGTTTCTGCGACCCGCAAAAACACTTGTCCTGGCTGATCGCCATTGCTGTAGTCGTGGCCTTCGCCTCGGCAACGCAAGACATCGCGGTCGACGCCTATCGCCTGGAAATCGCCGAGGACAGCCGCCAGGCTGCCCTGGCCGCCAGCTACATGTCCGGCTATCGGATCGCGGCACTGCTGGCCACTGCCGGCGCCCTGTTCTTCGCCGAAGGCTTTGGCTCCACTGGTTTCAACTACAAGCATTCGGCATGGGCCGGCACTTACCTGCTGTTCGGCGCACTGATGGTTCCGGCGCTGCTGACCTCTTTCTTCATGCGCGAACCGCCGGTGCCATTGCGCACGCAACTGCAGGCCGGGCGCTACAGCTTCGTGCATCAACTGGCCTCGGTGTTCGTACTGATCGTGCTGCTGGTTTCCGTGCCGGCCATGTTCACCCAGCTCTACAACACCGACTTCGCCAGCGTGCTGTTTGACGGCGTCAGCCTGCTCGACCTGCTGCTCCAGGACCGCGCATTCCTGCGGGCGATCCTCTACACCTCGCTCACCGCGATGTGCCTGTCGGCCATAGGCCGTCGTGGCCTGGCGCCGGTGCTGACACCGGTCAACGACTTCATTCTGCGTTACCGCTGGCAAGCGCTGCTGCTGCTCGGGCTGATCGCCACGTATCGGATGTCGGATACGGTGATGGGCGTGATGGCCAACGTGTTCTATATCGACCAGGGCTTCACCAAGGATCAGATTGCCAGCGTCAGCAAAATCTTCGGCCTGATCATGACGCTGGTCGGCGCCGGCATGGGCGGCCTGCTGATCGTGCGTTTCGGCATCCTGCCGATCCTGTTCATCGGCGGCGTGGCGTCAGCGGGCACCAATTTGCTGTTCCTGATGCTCGCCGACATGGGCGCCAACCTGAACATGCTGATCCTGACCATTTCCCTGGACAACTTCAGCTCGGGCCTGGCGACCTCCGCATTCGTCGCCTACCTGTCGAGCCTGACCAACCTCAAGTTCTCCGCCACCCAATACGCCCTGCTCAGCTCGATCATGCTCCTGCTGCCGCGCCTGATCGGTGGCTATTCCGGGGTCATGGTGGAAAAATTCGGCTACCATGATTTCTTCCTGATCACCGCGCTGCTGGGCGTTCCGACGCTGGTGTTGATCGCCTTGCACTGGTTCCAGGAGAGCCGCCGCGAAGGCCCAACCCCAAAGCCTGAGCCGGTTCCAGCCCAGGTCGCGGAAGAATCGTAGGAAGCATCGCAAAGGGCGTGGAGATTCCCGCCCTCCTGCCACACCACCGACCGCGCGCCTGTACGCCAGCAGATCTCGCCCGTACAATGCTCCGTCATTTCTCGTCATCAGCAACCGACAACGGCCAACCATGCGCACCAGTCAATTTTTGCTCGCCACACAGAAAGAAACGCCTTCCGACGCGGTCGTCATCAGCCATCAGCTGATGCTGCGCGCCGGCATGATCCGCAAACTCGCCTCGGGCCTGTACACCTGGCTGCCGATGGGCTTGCGAGTAATGCGCAAGGTCGAAGCCATCGTTCGTGAAGAAATGAACGCCGCAGGCTCTCTTGAAGTGTTGATGCCGAGTACACAACCGGCTGAGCTGTGGCAGGAATCCGGTCGCTGGGAAGAATACGGCCCTGAATTGCTGCGCTTCAAGGATCGCCACGGTCGCGACTTCTGCGCAGGCCCGACCCACGAAGAAGTGATCACCGACCTGATGCGCAACGAGTTGAGCAGCTACAAACAGCTGCCGATCAACCTGTATCAGATCCAGACCAAATTCCGTGACGAAATCCGCCCACGCTTCGGTTTGATGCGCGGCCGCGAATTCATCATGAAGGACGCCTACTCGTTCCACGCTGACCAGCCTTCGCTGCAGGTCACCTACGACCGCATGCACCAGGCGTACTGCAACGTGTTCACCCGTCTGGGCCTGAAGTTCCGCCCGGTTGAAGCTGATAACGGCTCCATCGGCGGCGCCGGCTCCCACGAATTCCACGTACTGGCCGAATCCGGCGAAGACGACATCGTCTTCAGCAACGGCTCCGACTACGCAGCGAACATCGAAAAAGCCGAAGCGGTACCGCGTGAAACCTCTCGCGCCGCACCGACTGAAGAGATGCGCCTGGTCGACACGCCAGATACCAAGACCATCGCCGCGCTGGTGGAAAAATTCAATCTGCCGATTGAAAAGACCATCAAGACCCTCGTGGTTCACGCTGAAGAGAAAGGCAAGCTGATTGCCCTGATCATCCGTGGCGACCACGAGCTGAACGAAATCAAGGCCGCCAACCAGCCTGGCGTTGCCAGCCCGCTGGTCATGGCGTCCGAAAGCGAACTGCGCGACGCCATTGGCGCCGGCGCCGGCTCCCTCGGCCCGCTGAACCTGCCGCTGCCGATCATCATCGACCGTTCCGTCGAGCTGATGAGCGACTTCGGTATCGGCGCGAACATCGACGACAAGCACTACTTCGGCGTGAACTGGGAGCGTGATCTGCCGGTTCCGACCGTTGCCGACCTGCGTAACGTCGTGGCCGGTGATCCGAGCCCGGACGGCAAAGGCACCCTGGAAATCAAACGCGGCATCGAAGTCGGGCACATCTTCCAGCTGGGCAACAAGTACAGCAAAGCGATGAAGTGCGAAGTGCTGGGCGAGAACGGCAAGCCGGTCACCCTGGAAATGGGTTGCTACGGCATCGGCGTTTCCCGCGTGGTAGCTGCGGCCATCGAGCAGAACAACGACGCCAACGGGATCATCTGGAGCGACACACTGGCGCCATTCCAGATCGCGCTGGTGCCGCTGCGCTACGAAACCGAACAGGTTCGCGAAGCGACCGACAAGCTGTACGCAGAGTTGACTGCGGCCGGCTTCGAAGTGCTGCTGGACGATCGCGACAAGAAAACCAGCCCGGGCATCAAGTTCGCGGACATGGAGCTGATCGGCATTCCTCACCGGATCGTGGTCAGTGACCGCGGCCTCGCCGAAGGCAATCTGGAATACAAGAGCCGCACCGAGCCCGAGGCGCAAGCGCTGCCGGTCGCTGACGTGCTGTCCTTCCTCCAGGCCCGTATCCGCCGCTGACACCAGATAGAGAAGTCATGTTCAAGCGAAACACCTTAGGCCTCGGTGGTGCCGCCCTGTGCGGCACCCTGCTGGTCAGCGGCTGCGCCAATCACATGTCGCAACGCAGCGAGCACGAGGCTCGTGTCGAGCGCAAATTGCTCGATCACAGCCTGCAGATCGATGTCGGTGAGCCCAAGGTGCTTGAGCTGCCGCAACGTCGGGTGAAGATCCACGAGCAGAAGACCTTCGAAGTCACCGAGTTCGAAGTCACCCGTCATTACGATCGCTACACGCCTTACCAACCCTGGCGGGAGGTCTACGAGATCCCGCTGGGCGCGGTGGCCGTGGTGGCCGGTGTCGGCGCGAACGTGGTCAACGTGTTCGCCCTCGGCAACCTGCCGGATAGCGTGACCAAGGACTGGTTCAGCTACGGTTTCGCCGGGCTCAACCCGTTCATGAACGCGCCGTCTCACGGTCGTGCGCAGCAGAACCTCGCCGGTATCGACGAAGTCCAGCTCGACAAGCGCACCGAATACTCGAGCCTGCCCTGGAGCGAGCGCCCGGTGGAGGTCAAGGCCGGCAAGGAAACGTTCGAGCTGAGCACCGACAAAAACGGTGTGTTGCGCCTGAACCTGCTGGACAGTCCGTTCGCCGAACATGACATCAATCACCTGAGTCGCCTGCTGATCAAGGTCGAAGATAGTCAGGACGATGTGCACACGGATTCGACCCTGGCGGTCAGCAGCTCGTTGCGCGGCAAGTTGCTCGAAGCCCACGGGCTGATTTACGACGATCTTGAAGACGACGAAGTGAGCCAGTGGGTACACCGGGTCAAGCGTCTGTCGGAGCTGGGTCTGGAAGAAGAAGCCAGTGAGCTTGAACAGAGTTTGATTGAGCTGACGCGTAACGATCCTGAGTTGCAGACCGAATTCCTCAAGTCGTTGACCAAGGATGCCGGGCGGCTGGTCGCGGATCCGGGACCGAACTAAAAGCAAAAGCTTCGCGAGCAAGCCCGCTCCCACAGTTGACCGTGTTCACCTGAACAACTCGGTCAACTGTGGGAGCGGGCTTGCTCGCGAAGAGGCCCGGAAATCCACCGCAAATCTAGCGCTCAAACAACTCCATCTGCTCAAACCCTCCGCGCAAATCCTCCAGCCTCACCCCGATCCCCAACAACCGCACCGGTTTCCCGCCGCGATTGAACGCCTGGGTCAGCAACAACTGATAACTCCCCAGATCCCGCCCTGCCCCGGCCTGCTCCAGCGTGGTCTGGGTAAAGTCATGGAATTTCACTTTGACGAACGGCTTGCCCGGCCGATAGCTGTTGTCGATTCGCGCCATGCGGCCCGCCAGGGTTTCCAGCAACTCGGGCAATTTATCCAGACAGCTCACCAGATCCGGCAGATCCACGTCATAGGTGTTTTCGACACTGATCGATTGCCGCCGACTGTCGTTGTGCACCAACCGATCATCGATCCCACGGGCCAGACTCCACAATCGCTCGCCAAAACTGCCGAATTCACGCACCAGCGCCAACTTGTCCCATTCGCGCAAATGCGAGCAATCGACAATACCGAGCCTGCCCAGTTTGTCGGCAGTCACTTTGCCAACGCCATGGAGCTTGCTGACAGGCAAACCGCTGACGAAATCCTCGACCTGATCCGGCGTAATGACAAACAAGCCATTGGGCTTCTTCCAGTCGCTGGCGATCTTGGCCAGGAACTTGTTCGGCGCCACGCCGGCGGAAACCGTGATGTGCAATTGATTGGACACCCGACGACGGATGTCCTGGGCAATTCGCGTGGCGCTGCCGCCGAAGTGCGCACTGTCCGACACATCGAGGTAAGCCTCGTCGAGGGAAAGCGGTTCGATCAGGTCGGTGTAATCGCGAAAGATCGTGTGAATTTCCTTCGAGGCTTCCCGGTAGGCGTCCATGCGCGGCTTGACGATGGTCAGGTCAGGGCACAACTTCAAGGCGTGCCCCGACGACATCGCGGAACGCACGCCATACGCCCGCGCTTCATAGTTACAGGTGGCAATCACCCCGCGCCGATCCGCCGAACCACCCACCGCCAGGGGTTTTCCGGCGAGGCGCGGGTCGTCGCGCATCTCGATGGCAGCGTAGAAGCAGTCACAATCGACGTGGATGATTTTTCGCTGGCTCATATAAAAGCGGTGTTCATGGCGTAGAATTGGAGTCAAGGCATGCCGGATCTGCAGTATCTCACCGACACCTGTATATAGCACCAGTAGTCTGAATGTTCTTACCCAATGGTAGGAAAAGTTACAGATGAATTTATTTTCTCAATCGAAAGTGCCCCTGCGATAGAGCTGCAAGCCTTGCCAGGCCTGACTCACAGCCGATCACACCGCCCTCTATCAGAGCTAAGCGATTGAACCAGAACAGGTTTTATCTGGATTGAAGGTTGACAGCCCGGCGTTCCTCTGTAGAATGCCGACACACAGACGCGGGATGGAGCAGTCTGGTAGCTCGTCGGGCTCATAACCCGAAGGTCGTCGGTTCAAATCCGGCTCCCGCAACCAAACATCAAAAAAGGCTACTCGAAAGAGTGGCCTTTTTTGTGCGCGCGTGTTTTGCCATGCGATTCGATTTCAATTCATGCACGCTTTCCTGTAGGAGCCGGCTTGTCTGCGGGCGGCGCTCCGACGATGGTCGTTAACGATAACGCGTGCTGCCTGAATCAACGCGGCGCACTCGAGTCCATCGCCAGCAAGCCGGCTCCTACAGGTAATGCGCATCGGTGCGTCCCCCAACATTCCGTGAGTAATTTGTTTTTTGACAGCACGGAGAAATCGTTCTGATTCCGAAACTTAACGCTCCCCTGCGACCGTTCGCCGCTTATTTACGCTTATTTGACCCGGCGCCGGATTAACGGTTGACACACTGGCGTATCTCTATAGAATGCCGCCACACAGACGCGGGATGGAGCAGTCTGGTAGCTCGTCGGGCTCATAACCCGAAGGTCGTCGGTTCAAATCCGGCTCCCGCAACCAAACATCAAAAAAGGCTACTCGAAAGAGTGGCCTTTTTTGTATCTGTTGAAAAAGTCCTTTCGCAACAATGACCTGTCACTGTGTAGGGAAGCGTTCGGGATCACCTGAGTTCTGAGTTCAGACTATGCTGAATCGCAGACAGAACCCCCTACGACGGATGCCATGCCATCGCCGCTGATCGGTGAGAGGCGTTAATATTTGTGATTATTTTTTTCTACAGGGATTGGTAACTTGGCTGGATACCCCCATCCTGTCGCGCACAATCCAAGAGGTGATTGATGCGCGCCAACTCGTCTGATTCACAAGACACCGTCACAGCGACACAACCGATCAAGGCCGAGCGTCTGCGCTTGCTTGATCTGGTCAGCAAGTACCGTCAGCCCATTGGCCTGGCGGTCACCCTGCTGTTGTTCGCTATCGCGCTGATTGCCTGTCGCCACCTGCTGAGCGAACTCGATCTTTACGCTCTGCACGACTCCATTCTCGACGTACCGAAACCGGCACTGCTCGGCGCATTGGCCGCAACGGTGGTCGGCTTCATCATCTTGCTTGGCTACGAATGGTCGGCCAGCCGCTATGCCGGCGTGACCCTGGCGCCGCGGCTTCTTGCCCTGGGCGGGTTCACGGCATTTGCCATCGGTAATGCCATTGGCCTGTCGATGCTCTCGGGAGGCTCGGTTCGCTACCGTTTATATGCGCGTCATGGCCTGGGGGCTTCCGATGTCGCGCACATGACGCTGTTCGCCAGCCTCTCGCTCGGCTGCGCCCTGCCCCCGCTGGCCGCCCTCGCCACACTCAGCAACCTGCCTGCCGCCTCTGCCGCCCTGGGCCTCTCCCAGATGCTGCTGGGTGCGATTGCCGCCGCTGTATTGCTGCTGTTTACCGTATTGGCCGTCGGCATCTATCGCCGGCGCCTGCCAGAGCAGCCTTATGCAGACAACCTGTTGGTCAAGGTCGGCCGTCGCACCTTGCGCCTTCCTGGCCGTCGCCTGACGTTCCTGCAACTGGTCATTACCGCCCTCGACGTAGCCGCCGCCGCAACCGTGCTGTATCTGTTGCTGCCGGAAGCACCGCCCTTCGGCGCATTCCTGCTGGTGTACTTGCTGGCGTTGGCCGCAGGTGTGCTCAGCCATGTTCCCGGTGGCGTCGGCGTATTCGAGGCCATTCTGCTGGCCGCCTTCGCCGACAAACTTGGCGCCGCACCGCTGGCCGCCGCGTTGCTGCTCTATCGCCTGATCTACGTGGTGCTGCCGCTGCTCGTCGCGTGCTTGCTGCTGTTGGTCAATGAAGGCCAGCGTTTGTTTCAAACGCGTCAATCCTTGCGTGCAGCCTCCGGCTTGGCCGCGCCGATTCTGGCGGTGCTGGTGTTTCTGTCCGGCGTGGTGCTGCTGTTCTCCGGCGTGACCCCGGAAATCGATACGCGCCTGGAACACATTGGTTTCCTGATCCCCCATCGACTGGTCGACGCTTCGCACTTCGGCGCCAGCCTCGTCGGCGTACTTTGCCTGCTGCTGGCCCAAGGCCTGCGTCGACGCCTGTCGGCCGCCTGGATGCTGACCACCATTCTGTTGCTGGTCGGCGCCGTGCTCTCGCTGCTCAAGGGTTTCGACTGGGAAGAAGCCTGCCTGATGACCCTGACCGCGAGCCTGCTGGGGGTTTTCCGGCGCTCGTTCTATCGCCCGAGCCGCCTGACCGAACTGCCGTTTTCGCCGCTGTATCTGGTGTCGAGCCTTTGTGTACTCGGTGCGTCAATCTGGCTGCTGCTGTTCGCTTATCAGGACGTTCCCTACAGCCATCAACTCTGGTGGCAGTTCACCCTCGACGCCGACGCCCCGCGTGGCTTGCGCTCGCTGCTCGGCGCCGCCGTGCTGCTGGTGGTGGTGTCCCTGACCTGGCTGCTGCGCACCGCACGCCCGGTGATTCACCTGCCCACGCCGGACGAACTGGAACGCGCGGTAAAAATCCTGATGGCTTCCGCCCAACCGGACGGTGGCCTCGCCCTGACCGGTGACAAGGCGCTGCTGTTCCACCCTAACGACGAAGCGTTCCTGATGTACGCCCGCCGTGGACGCAGCCTGGTGGCCTTGTATGACCCGATCGGCCCGACCCAGCAACGGGCGGAAATGATCTGGCAGTTCCGCGACCTCTGTGACATCCACCACGCCCGCCCCGTGTTCTATCAAGTACGCGCCGAGAACCTGCCGTACTACATGGACATCGGCCTGACTGCGATCAAGCTCGGCGAAGAAGCCCGGGTCGATCTGCAGCGCTTTGATCTCGAAGCCAAGGGCAAAGAGATGAAAGACCTGCGCTACACCTGGAACCGTGGCACCCGTGATGGCCTGTCGCTGGAGATCCATGAGCCAGGGCATGCGCCGATGGATGAGCTCAAGGTGATTTCCGATGCCTGGTTGACCGGCAAGAACGTGCGCGAGAAAGGCTTCTCCCTCGGTCGTTTCGGTGATGACTACCTCAAGCATTTCCGCATCGCTGTCATCCGTTTCGAAGGGCGCCCGGTGGCGTTCGCCAATTTGCTCGAGACTTTCGGCCATGACCTGGCCAGCCTCGACCTGATGCGCGCACACCCGGATGCCCCCAAACTGACCATGGAATTCATGATGGTCGGCCTGATTCAACATTATAAAAATCATGGATACGCGCGTTTCAGCCTGGGCATGGTGCCGCTGTCGGGGTTGCAACCCCGTCGTGGCGCACCACTGACCCAGCGTCTGGGCTCGATGGTTTTCCGCCGTGGTGAGCAGCTGTACAACTTCCAAGGCTTGCGCCGCTTCAAAGACAAGTTCCAGCCTGACTGGGAACCCCGTTATATGGCTGTGCCCGCCGGACTCGATCCGCTGGTTGCCCTGGCCGACACTGCTGCCCTGATTGCGGGCGGCTTGACTGGATTGGTGAAACGCTGATGATTCAACGCTCCTTGCGGTACGTACTGGGCACACTGGTAGTGCTGGCCCTGATTCTCGGTGGCGGTTACTGGTACCTCAAACGCCCGGCACCAGAACCGACGCTCGAACGGCTGACACCGGCCGACGGCGCCGCGATGACCCGCGTCATCCCCGGTAACACGCCGCGCGCCCAGGTGCTGGTGGCGGTCAATGACGACCAGAAGCTCAGCGACAAACAATTGATGACCCTGAGCCGCAGCGGCTCGGCGCAGATCGTTCAGGTGATCCTGCCCAAGGACTGCCTGTTGCAAAGCCGCGCCCTGCAATCCGGCCTGAGAGAACTCAAAGGCCCGGCGACGCTGGTCAGCGGCATCGGCCCTGGCGCCGTACTGGCATGGCGCTGGTTGTCCGAGCAGAAGGACGACAAGTCCCAGGCCGTGTCGGTGGACCTGGCCCTGGAAAAACCCGGCTGCACCCACCTGCTGCCGAAAAGCGCCGCTCACGGTCACTGGCTGGTGGCGTGGAACGACAACCCGGACGACACCAGCGCCGGCTTCGTGCGCGACCAACCCAACGCCGAAACCAGCATCAGCGACTACGACATCAACCTGCCGCAAGTGCTGAACAACGAACTGCGCAAGCTCCTCGTCGGTGGCGACAAAGCCGCTGGCGGCCTGCAAATCCCAGTGGTTGAAGTCCCGGCCGGCCAGGCCAAGGACACCGTCACCCTGTTCCTCTCCGGTGACGGCGGCTGGCGCGACCTCGACCGCGACGTAGCGGGCGAAATGGCCAAGATCGGCTACCCGGTCGTCGGCATCGACACCCTGCGCTACTACTGGCAGCACAAGAGCCCGGAGCAAAGCGCCCTGGACCTCGCCGAACTGATGCAACACTACCGGCAGAAATGGGGCACCAAGCGCTTCATCCTGACGGGCTACTCGTTCGGCGCCGACGTCCTGCCGGCAATCTACAACCGCCTGGAAGCCTCGGAACAGCAACGCGTCGACGCAATCATCCTGCTGGCCTTCGCCCGCACCGGCAGCTTCGAAATCGAAGTCGAAGGCTGGCTCGGCAACGCCGGCAAAGAAGCCGCCACCGGCCCGGAAATGGCCAAGCTGCCACCGGAGAAAGTGGTGTGCATCTTCGGTGAAGAAGAAATCGACGAAAGTGGCTGCACCGACAAAACCGCCGTAGGCGAAGCCATCAAACTGCCCGGCGGCCACCACTTCGACGAGAACTACCCGAAACTGGCCCAACGGTTGGTGGATGTGATCGAGAAGCGCCAGGCGAAGGAGACGGCGGCTCAGGAGTGACCTGAACCCGCCCACAAAAAAGCCCCCGCTGCCTTACGGTAGCGGGGGCTTTTTTATGGTTCTTCACGGATTACCGGGAAACACAGAACCTGTAGGAGCCAGCTTGCTGGCGATGGTCGTTAACGATTACGCGTACGGACTGGTTCACCGCGGTGCACTTGAGTCCATCGCCAGCAAGCCGGCTCCTACAATGGACCGTGTAAACGTTGAAAATGAATTGCTCTTCAAGTCAAAGAAAGTCCCCAAAAAAGGTTCGTACAGACATGAAGCACTAACGGCTAGAAGGATTTTATGGCGTGCAGGCTGGCCAGTTTGAACAATGCAAAATGTCTTGACTCTCCACGATGCTGAAAACCCAAGTGTCCACATTCCATAAAACGTGGACACTTGTCTCAATGAAAATATCGAGTCGTCAATATCAATCGATACTTGTCGGAAGCTTCTTAGAAACACGCCACCCCCTGTTGCTTCAGCCTTTCCTGGCGTGCCGTCCCCGCATATCGTCGTGGTCGATTGCGCTGGTCTCATCAAAGCCGGTCAGGCGTTCCAGAACAGCTACTTCAATCCGAAGGTCATCCAGCTCGTCGAGCATTTCTTGATACGCCTCAACGTTGATGATGACCGCTGCCGGTTGATTGTCTTTGAAAATAACCAGGCGCTCGATGGCTCGAGTGGAGATTTCAGTGAGCCTGGTACTGAAGTCCTTGACCATTGCGACCACTGATATTGCCTGTTCAGCACGTTCTAGTAACGCCATCATGTTTTTCCCCCGACACTCATTTAATTTTTTGCGCCCATGTCCTCGGCTCGTAGAATCACTTGCGGCGTTTAGTTTTTGTTTGTTTCAGACAGCGCGATATCGGATGACGCCCGCAGACCTTGTAGGCAAACTCCGAATCGTGTTTTTTGGGCACTTTGATACCTTGTTGCGCTTTTCTTTGACGGGATAGTCTCCGGACGTCGCT
This sequence comes from Pseudomonas sp. FW300-N2A2, assembly GCF_017351735.1. Taxonomy (NCBI): domain Bacteria; kingdom Pseudomonadati; phylum Pseudomonadota; class Gammaproteobacteria; order Pseudomonadales; family Pseudomonadaceae; genus Pseudomonas; species Pseudomonas sp. FW300-N2A2. The sequence continues at coordinate 25,176 of NZ_JACNDU010000014.1, forward strand.
GACCATTCAGCGATCGGGCTTGGAAACCCGTCGAGCGTAGGCAACAACGTGCCCAACATGACCGCAGACATTTACGGCTGCAATTTTGTGTCATGGCGGTTGTGCGTGGGACGTCTTCGGACGTGCCGGTTTCCTAGGCTCCCGGTTTTCCAACCTGCGCACAGCTGCCACCCATTCGCTTGGAAACGAACGTGGCGGCTCCTCAGTTTAGGAGATACACCATGAGCAAAACAGATTCACCTGCCCCCTCAGAACTAAAAACCATCGGCCTCACCCCCGTCCTCTACTGCTCAAACCAACCCCTATTCCATGTCACGCGAGACGTTCCCCTCAGCGATGCGTTAGCCATGGCCTCCGATTTCCTGTACCTGGCCAAGGAGCTGACCAAAGATGCTGCCTACGCCCGCGACACCGACCGACACGCCTGGGCCGCGCATTATTTGACGGCGATGAGCAAGGCAGTGGTTGATGATGCAGTGAAGGTGCTGGAGCGGCCGGTTTGGACAAAGACCGAATCCAAAAAACAATGACCTGAGCGCAACTAAAAACGACGGGCCACACTCACAAAAAAGCCAGCAACACGGTCCCTGTAGGAGCAAGCTTGCTCGCGATAGCGATCTGTCAGGCAACATTAATGGTGCATGTTAGTCCGCCATCGCGAGCAGGCTCGCTCCCACAGGGGATCGTTGTCAGCCAACGTCAGGCGTCGGGCAATAAAAAGCCCCCGCTGCCTTCACGGCAACGGGGGCTTTTTGATGTCGCGGGATTACATCTCGACCTGCGTACCCAACTCAATCACCCGGTTCAGCGGCAGATTAAAGAACCGCAAATTGCCATTCGCATTCTTCAACATGAACGCAAACAACGCCTCGCGCCAGCGCGCCATTCCCTCAAGCTTCGAGGCGATGACCGTCTCGCGACTGAGGAAGTAGGTGGTGCGCATCGGGCTGAAGTCGAGGTCATCGAGATGGCACAGCTTCAGCGCTTGCGGCACGTCCGGCTCGTCGATAAAGCCAAAGTGCAGGATCACCCGGAAGAACCCTTCGCCGTGGGATTCCACCTCGAAGCGCCGCGTCGTCGGTACTCGCGGGATGTCTTCGTACACCACCGTCAGCAGCACCACTTGCTCGTGCAGCACCTGGTTATGCAACAAGTTGTGCAACAACGCGTGGGGTACGGCGTCTGGCCGCGCGGTGAGGAACACGGCGGTGCCCTGGACGCGATGCGGCGGTTGCACGGCGATACTGCTGATGAAAATCGGCAGCGGCAGCCCGCCTTCGTCCATGCGCTCCACCAACAGTTGTTTGCCGCGCTTCCAGGTCGTCATCAGCACGAACAGCGCAATACCGGCGATCACCGGGAAGGCCCCGCCCTGTACGATTTTCGGCACGTTGGCGGCGAAGTACACGCCATCGACCAGCAAAAATCCCAACAGGACCGGCACCGCAAGGACCGGTGGCCATTTCCATAGCAGCAGTATCACTGCCGACACCAGAATGCTGGTCATCAGCATGGTCCCGGTCACCGCAACGCCGTAAGCCGAGGCCAGGGCGCCGGAAGATTCGAAACCCAGCACCAGCAGCACCACGCCGACCATCAGCGCCCAGTTCACCGCACCGATGTAGATCTGGCCTTGCTCGGCGCTGGAGGTGTGCTGGATGTGCATGCGCGGAATGTAGCCGAGCTGGATCGCCTGGCGGGTCAGGGAGAACGCGCCGGAAATCACCGCTTGCGAAGCAATCACCGTGGCCAGGGTCGACAGGCCGACGAGGGGAATCAACGCCCAGCTTGGCGCCAACAGATAGAACGGGTTGCGCGCCGCTTCCGGGTCACCGAGCAGCAAGGCGCCCTGGCCGAAGTAGTTCAGCACCAGCGCCGGCAGCACGAGGATGAACCAGGCGCGGGCAATCGGCTTGCGTCCGAAGTGGCCCATGTCGGCGTACAGCGCTTCGGCACCGGTCAACGCCAGCACCACCGCGCCGAGGATCGCCACGCCCATGCCCGGGTGAACGATGAAGAAGCGCACACCCCAGACCGGGTTCATCGCTTGCAACACTTCCGGATGCTGCATGATGCCGTAGACGCCCAGCGCGCCCAGAACCAGGAACCAGGTGACCATGATCGGCCCGAACAGGATGCCGATTCGCGCGGTGCCGTGGCTCTGGATCAAAAACAGCGCCACCAGCACGATCAACGACAGCGGCACCACCCAATGGTCGATGCCTTCGAAGGCCAGCCCGAGACCTTCAATCGCCGAAAGCACGGAGATCGCCGGAGTGATCATGCTGTCGCCATAGAACAGCGCCGCGCCGATTAGCCCGCAGACCACCAGCAACGTGCGCAACTTCTTGTGCCCCGCCGCTGCCCGCCGCGCCAGCGCGGTCAACGCCATGATCCCGCCTTCGCCCTGGTTGTCGGCGCGCAGGACAAACATCATGTACTTGATCGAGACGACCCAGATCAGCGACCAGAAGATCAGCGCCAGGATGCCCAACACGCCGTCATGGTTGACCGGTACGCCGTAACCACCGGAAAACACTTCTTTGAGGGTATACAGCGGGCTCGTGCCGATATCGCCGTAAACCACCCCGACCGCCGCGACCAGCATACCGATCGGCTTCGCCGCCGAATGCTCGGCACCCGCCGCCTGACTACTTGCCTGACCCATCCAACACTCCTACTACCCAGACCGGACTTCTTGGAAGAAGCACTATGCTTTGTCACGCAGCATGCGCTGTTTTACATGACGTTACAGACGTTTTGTTGACTGTAAAAAATCGGTAACGCGTAACGGCGCGAAGCATAGCGCAGCACTCGTCGTATTTCCCTCCATAAAGCTGGTCAAGTGCGTCTCTCATCGCTAGAATTGCGCACTTTTTGATCAGAGGCGCAACAAGCGCCCGTCTGTCGCCTTGCCGTCTTCGGCTGGAGGCGTCACAAATACCGAGGTTAGACATGTCCACCACTCCTGCGCCGGCCAATCCAAAGGTTGGCTTCGTATCCCTGGGTTGCCCCAAAGCACTGGTCGACTCCGAGCGCATCCTTACCCAGCTGCGCATGGAAGGTTATGACGTTGTGTCCACTTATCAGGACGCCGATGTCGTGGTGGTCAACACCTGCGGTTTCATCGACTCGGCCAAGGCAGAATCTTTGGAAGTGATCGGCGAAGCCATCAAGGAAAACGGCAAGGTCATCGTGACCGGCTGCATGGGCGTCGAAGAAGGCAACATCCGCAACGTGCACCCGAGCGTGCTGGCCGTGACCGGTCCGCAGCAGTACGAGCAAGTGGTCAACGCCGTGCACAACGTCGTGCCGCCGCGTCAGGATCACAACCCGCTGATCGACCTGGTGCCGCCGCAAGGCATCAAGCTGACCCCGCGCCACTACGCGTACCTGAAGATTTCCGAAGGCTGCAACCACAGCTGCAGCTTCTGCATCATCCCGTCGATGCGCGGCAAGCTGGTCAGCCGTCCGGTCGGTGACGTGCTCGACGAGGCCCAGCGCCTGGTCAAGGCCGGCGTCAAAGAGCTGTTGGTGATCTCGCAAGACACCAGCGCCTACGGCGTCGATGTGAAGTACCGCACCGGTTTCTGGAACGGCGCGCCGGTGAAAACCCGCATGACCGAACTCTGCGAAGCCCTGAGCACCCTCGGCGTCTGGGTTCGCTTGCACTACGTTTACCCGTACCCGCACGTCGACGAGCTGATCCCGCTGATGGCCGCCGGCAAGATCCTGCCGTACCTGGACATCCCGTTCCAGCACGCCAGCCCGAAAGTCCTGAAATCGATGAAACGCCCGGCGTTCGAAGACAAGACCCTGGCGCGCATCAAGAACTGGCGCGAGATCTGCCCGGACCTGATCATCCGTTCGACCTTCATCGTCGGCTTCCCCGGCGAAACCGAAGAAGACTTCCAGTACCTGCTGAACTGGCTGACCGAAGCCCAGCTCGACCGCGTTGGCTGCTTCCAGTACTCGCCGGTTGAAGGCGCACCGGCCAACGACCTGGACCTGGAAATCGTCCCGGACGACGTCAAGCAAGACCGTTGGGACCGCTTCATGGCGCACCAGCAAGCCATCAGCTCGGCACGTCTGCAAATGCGCGTCGGCCGTGAAATCGAAGTGCTGGTCGATGAAGTCGACGAGCAAGGCGCGGTTGGCCGCTGCTTCTTCGACGCCCCGGAAATCGACGGTAACGTGTTCATCGACAACGGCAGCAACCTGAAACCGGGCGACAAAGTCTGGTGCAAGGTTACCGACGCCGACGAATACGACCTGTGGGCTGAACAGATCTAAACGCAAAAAATACGAAAAGCCCTGCTCTCTTGACGAGATGCGGGGCTTTTTTACGTCTATCGTTTTGTGGGAGAAAGGACTCGCGCCATCCACTGCAAAAGGGGCATTCGGCCATGCGCCAACATTCGGTCATCCACACGCCGAAACAGAGCGACTACCAGGAACTGACTCGGGTCTGGGAAGACTCGGTGCGCGCCACCCATGACTTTCTGCCCGACAGCTACATCGAACTGCTGAAGAATCTGGTGCTGACGCGCTACCTCGACGCGGTGATGCTGATCTGCACCAAAGACTCGCGCCAGCGCATCACCGGGTTCGCCGGCGTGGCAGCAGGCAAAGTCGAAATGCTCTTCATCGACCCGGCCCACCGTGGCCAGGGCCTGGGCAAGCAGTTGCTGCGTTATGCCATGGAACACCTGAACGCCGATGAGCTGGACGTCAATGAACAGAACCCGCAGGCGCTGGGGTTCTACTTCAAACAGGGCTTCGAGGTGATCGGCCGCACCGAGCATGACGGCATGGGGCAGCCTTATCCGCTGTTGCATATGCGGCTGCGCCAAACCCGGCAACAGTCGAGCAACGGCTGACCTGTGTAGGAGCCGGCTTGCCGGCGATGGACCCGAACGATAACGCGTCCTTTCTGGATAAACGCGGTGTTCCGACCTCCATCGCTGGCAAGCCAGCTCCTACAAATAGCTGTACGGCGTAAATGGAGCCGGGATTAACCGGCGCCCAGCAGGTACAATGCCCACCCCTTTTTTGTTACGGCCCTGTCATGACTGACCCGATACGTCTCTCCAAACGCCTCATCGAACTCGTCGGCTGTTCCCGTCGGGAGGCTGAGCTGTTCATCGAGGGCGGCTGGGTCACCGTGGACGGCGAAGTCATCGACGAGCCGCAGTTCAAGGTCGACACCCAGAAAGTCGAGCTCGACCCGCAGGCCCAGGCCACCGCACCAGAGCCGGTGACCATCCTGTTCAACGTGCCGGCAGGCATGGACGCGGATACGGCCATGGCCACCATCAGCGCCGAAACCCTGAGCGAAGAACATCGCTTCAGCAAACGTCCGCTCAAGGGCCATTTCCAGCGCCTGACCGCCAGCACCGACCTGCAGGCCAACGCCAGCGGTCTGCTGGTGTTCACCCAGGACTGGAAGATCCTGCGCAAACTCACCGCCGACTCCGCGAAAATCGAGCAAGAGTATGTGGTCGAGGTTGAAGGCGAGATGGTGGCTCACGGCCTCAACCGCCTGAACCATGGCCTCACCTACAAGGGCAAGGAACTGCCGCCGGTCAAGGCCAGCTGGCAGAACGAAAACCGCCTGCGTTTTGCGATGAAGAACCCACAACCGGGCGTGATTGCCCTGTTCTGCCAGGCCGTCGGCCTGAAGGTCGTCGCTATCCGCCGCATCCGCATCGGCGGCGTGTCCATCGGCAAAGTGCCGCTGGGCCAATGGCGCTACCTGTCCGGCAAAGAGAAGTTCTAAGACTTTTCACGCCGCCACACATTCTGGCGCCGCGGCTTATGCGGCGCCCACTGCCGACTATCAGGATTGCACACCATGATTCATAACGACGTACTGCGCAGCGTGCGCTACATGCTCGACATCAGCGACAAGAAAGTCATCGAGATCATCAAGCTCGGCGGCATGGACGTGTCCCTGGAAGCCCTGCTGACCTACCTCGACAAGAAAGAAGAGGACGAGGAAGGCTTCGTACGCTGCCCGGACGAAGTCATGGCGCATTTCCTCGACGGCCTGGTGATCTTCAAACGCGGCAAGGACGAAAGCCGTCCGCCGCAGCCAATCGAAGTGCCGGTGACCAACAACATCATCCTGAAAAAACTGCGCGTGGCCTTCGAGCTGAAAGAAGACGACATGCACGCGATCCTCAAGGCCGCCGAGTTCCCGGTGTCCAAGCCTGAGCTGAGCGCGCTGTTCCGCAAGTTCGGCCACACCAATTATCGCCCGTGCGGCGACCAGTTGCTGCGCAACTTCCTCAAGGGCCTGACCCTGCGCGTTCGCCCGCAGTAACCCCCACAGACCTTGGGCCACCACCGCCCCCTGTAGGAGCCAGCTTGCTGGCGATGGCGATTTTGAGGACGCCATCGCCGGCAAGCCGGCTCCTACAGGGGTGGCAGTAGCCGAAGGCTCTATAGACCTTCATTCCGCGCAAAAATAGTGGCTCCGCTTCCAGCGGCTGACGACTAGGGTGTATGCACCCTCAGCTCTCAGGATTCGCCATGCACCCGTACTTTTCCCTGCAAGGCCGCACCGCTCTGGTGACCGGCGGCACCCGTGGTATCGGCAAAATGATCGCCAAGGCCTATGTCGAGGCCGGCGCCACCGTGTACGTCTGCGCGCGCGATGCCGAAGCGTGTCAGCAAACGGCTGACGAGTTGAGCGCCTTCGGAACGTGCCACGCGGTGGCCGCCAACCTGGCCACTGAAGAAGGTGTGCTGCAACTGGTCACGGGGTTGGCCGAGCAGATCACCCATCTGGATATCCTGGTGAACAACGCTGGCACCACCTGGGGTGCGCCGCTGGAAAGCTATCCGGTCAAGGGCTGGGAAAAGGTCATGCAGCTCAACGTGACATCGGTGTTCAACTGCATCCAGCAGTTCTTGCCGCTGCTGCGCAAGGCCGGGTCAGAAGCCAATCCGGCGCGGATCATCAACATCGGCTCGGTGGCGGGGATTTCTTCCTTCGGCGAACAGGCTTATGCCTACGGGCCGAGCAAGGCTGCCCTGCATCAATTGTCGCGGATTCTGGCGCGGGAACTGGTGAGCCAGCACATCAACGTCAACGTGATCGCACCGGGGCGCTTTCCGAGCAAGATGACCCAGCACATCGGGAACGATGAGCAGGCGCTGGCGGAGGATACGGCGTTGATTCCGATGAAGCGCTGGGGCCGGGAGGAAGAGATGGCGGCGTTGGCGATCAGTCTGGCGAGTACGGCGGGGGCTTACATGACCGGGAATATCATTCCTCTAGATGGTGGGTTTAGCCTTTAAATTAGTGGTGCAGCTATCGCGAGCAGGCTCACTCCCACAAGGATTTTCTGTGTCCACAGAATCTGTGGCAGACCGAGATCCACTGTGGGAGTGAGCCTGCTCGCGATGGGGCCGGCACAAGCACCGCTGAATGTAGGTCGATCGGGTTATCATGCCAGCCCTCAATCCTGCTTCGACCCTAAACCAATGACCTACAGCGTTTCCCCCATCGGCTTCGTGCGCTCCTGTTTCAAGGAGAAGTTCGCCATCCCGCGCCAGCCGCAACTGGCACCCGCCGCTCGCGGCGTGCTGGAACTGGTGGCGCCGTTCGATCAGGGCGACGCAGTGCAGGGTCTGGAGCAGGTCAGCCACGTCTGGCTGCTGTTCCTTTTTCATCAGGCCCTGGAAGAAAAGCCACGCCTGAAAGTCCGCCCGCCTCGCCTCGGCGGCAACAAATCCATGGGCGTGTTCGCCACCCGCGCGACGCACCGGCCCAACGGCATCGGCCAATCCGTGGTGAAGCTGGACAAGGTCGAGGCCAATCGCCTGTGGATATCCGGCATCGACTTGCTGGATGGCACGCCGATTCTCGACATCAAACCCTACGTGCCTTATGCCGACATCATCGACACGGCGTCCAATAGCATCGCCAGCGCTGCGCCGCAGCTGATTGCCGTGCAGTGGACGGACTCAGCGTTGCAACAGGCGCATGGGCACGCTCAGCGGCTGGAAGAGCCTTTGGTGGAGCTGGTTGAGCAGTGCTTGGCGCAGGATCCGCGGCCGGCTTATCAGACGCCCGCGCCTGAGCGGGAATATGGCGCGCAGTTCTGGGATGTGGATGTGCGGTGGCATTATCCCGAAGCAGGCATGATCCGCGTTCTCGAAGTCATTTCGGCGAAGGACTGAACACCAAAAACAACTGTGGGAGCGAGCCTGCTCGCGATTGCGGTGTGACAGTCAACATTGATGTCGACTGACACTCCCCCATCGCGAGCAGGCTCGCTCCCACAGGTAGAGCAGAGCGGTTGAGCGGTATTCTTATTTCTCGACGAATGCACGCTCGATCAGGTAATCACCCGGCTCGCGCATCCGCGGCGAAACTTTCAGGCCGAAGCTGTTCAGCACTTCGCTGGTTTCGTCGAGCATGCTCGGGCTGCCGCACAGCATGGCGCGGTCGTCCTGTGGGTTGATCGGTGGCAGACCGATGTCGCTGAACAGCTTGCCGCTGCGCATCAGGTCGGTCAGGCGACCTTCGTTCTCGAACGGCTCGCGGGTCACGGTCGGGTAGTAGATCAACTTGTCACGCAGGGCCTCGCCGAAGAACTCGTTCTGCGGCAGGTGCTCGGTGATGAATTCGCGGTAAGCGACTTCGTTGACGTAACGTACGCCGTGGCACAGGATCACTTTTTCGAAACGCTCGTAGGTTTCCGGGTCCTGGATGACGCTCATGAACGGCGCCAGACCGGTACCGGTGCTGAGCAGGTACAAATGTTTGCCAGGCTTCAAGTCGTCCAGTACCAGCGTGCCCGTAGGCTTCTTGCTGATGATGATCTCGTCGCCTTCCTTCAGGTGCTGCAACTGGGAAGTCAGCGGGCCATCAGGCACCTTGATGCTGAAGAACTCGAGATGCTCTTCCCAGTTCGGGCTGGCAATCGAGTAAGCGCGCATGAGCGGCCGGCCGTTGGGCTGTTGCAGGCCGATCATCACGAACTGACCGTTCTCGAAGCGCAGGCCCGGATCGCGGGTGCACTTGAAGCTGAACAGAGTGTCGTTCCAGTGGTGAACACTGAGGACACGCTCGTGGTTCATGTTGCTCATGTACGTGGGACTCCTGGAGATTTTGCCTGCGCCTGTGGTCTGCGCAATTGCATCGCATTCTAATGGCAGCGACAATATCTGTTAAATGGATTATTAAGATAAGGGTTATCGGTTATATCGATATGCGATTTACTCTCCGTCAACTTCAAGTCTTCGTCGCCGTCGCCCAGCAGGAAAGCGTATCCCGTGCTGCGGGCCTGCTCAACCTGTCGCAATCGGCGGCAAGCACCTCGATCACCGAACTGGAGCGCCAGTCCAGCTGCCAGCTGTTCGACCGCGCCGGTAAACGGCTGAGCCTCAACGCCCTCGGCAAGCAATTGTTGCCGCAAGCGGTGGCGTTGCTCGACCAGGCCAAGGAAATCGAAGACCTGCTCAACGGCAAATCCGGTTTCGGCTCGCTGGCGGTCGGCGCGACCCTCACGATCGGCAACTACCTGGCTACGCTGCTGATCGGCAGCTTCATGCAGCGCCACCCGGAAAGCCAGGTGAAGCTGCACGTGCAAAACACTGCCAACATCGTGCAACAAGTTGCGCATTATGAAATTGATCTGGGTCTAATCGAAGGCGACTGCAGCCATCCGGACATCGAAGTGCAGAGTTGGGTCGAGGATGAGCTGGTGGTGTTCTGCGCGCCGCAGCATCCGCTGGCCCTGCGCGGCACGGCGACCATGGAAGAACTGAGCCACGAGGCGTGGATTCTGCGTGAGCAAGGCTCGGGCACGCGCCTGACCTTTGACCAGGCCATGCGTCATCATCGCAGCGCGTTGAATATCCGCCTGGAGCTGGAACACACCGAAGCGATCAAGCGCGCGGTGGAATCAGGATTGGGGATTGGCTGCATTTCACGGCTGGCACTGCGCGACGCGTTTCGCCGCGGCAGCCTGGTGCCGGTGGAGACGCCGGATCTCGATCTGGCGCGGCAGTTCTATTTCATCTGGCACAAACAGAAATTTCAGACGCCGGCGATGCGCGAATTCCTCGACCTGTGCCGCGCTTTCACCGCCGGGGTTCAGCGCAGCGACGAGATCGTGCTGCCCACCATCGCTTAAAGCAGGATCACCGCCCACACCAGCGCGATCATGGTCAACGCCACCAACTGCGCGGCGCTGCCCATGTCCTTGGCGTTCTTGGACAGTGGGTGCAATTCCAGGGAGATGCGGTCGATGGCCGCTTCCACCGCTGAATTGAGCAACTCGACGATCAACGCCAACAAGCAGACGGCTATCAACAGCGCCTGCTCGACACGGCTGACGTTCAAAAAGAACGAAATCGGAATCAGGATGACATTGAGCAACACCAGTTGCCGAAAAGCCGCTTCGCCGGTGAAGGCTGCGCGCAGGCCGTCCAGCGAGTAACCGGAAGCGTTAAGGATGCGTTTCAGGCCGGTCTGGCCTTTGAAAGGGGACATAAAAGTGGCAACTGACCAAAAAGGAGTGGGAAAGCTAGATCAACCAAAGTCAAAAAAGCGTGAAGACGCCAACCTTCAGTGGCTTGAAATTGACTCAAGTTGTTGCAGGAGCAACGCCGCCTGGGTTCGGGTCCGTACATTCAGCTTACGGAAAATCGCCGTGACGTGGGCTTTGATCGTCGCTTCGGACACGCTCAGTTCGTAGGCAATTTGCTTGTTCAGCAACCCTTCACAGACCATGGTCAGCACCCGGAACTGCTGCGGTGTCAGGCTGGCAAGGCCTTCACTGGCGGCCTTGGCTTCATCGGAAACGCTGACTGCTTCGAACGCCTGAGGCGGCCAGAACACATCGCCATCCAGTACCGAACGTACGGCTTTCTGGATCACGCTCAGGTCACTCGATTTAGGAATGAAACCGCTGGCACCGAACTCACGGGACTTGACCATGATCGAGGCTTCTTCCTGGGCCGACACCATCACCACCGGAATTTGCGGGTACTGACCACGCAGCAGCACCAGCCCGGAAAAACCGTAGGCGCCCGGCATGTTCAGGTCCAGCAACACCAGGTCCCAGTCGGATTTTTCGTCGAGGCGGGTTTCCAGCTCGGCGATGCTCGCCACTTCCACCAGACGGACGTCCGGGCCAAGACCCAGGGTCAACGCTTGATGCAAGGCGCTACGAAAAAGAGGGTGGTCATCGGCAATCAGGATTTCGTATGTGGCCATTTTTCAAATGATCCTGTTCTTCTAACAGCTCAAGGCGCAGCCACGGAGCTGCACCAACAGGGCACGTTCAACGCCAACGACGTGGCAATCACGTAAAGAATACGGCGTCTGAAACTACAGCCGCGCCCCAATCGGCGCCAAGCATGCCCAGCGAAACCGGGGTGGTCAAGGTGCCTGGCCGCTACAGTTCTTTGCAGTATGGGCGACAATCAGGCCGTGACGGCGGCCGTTTTCGGTACGAAAGGCATCAGCTCGGCATGTGCCGGTGTTGCGACGTTCATTTCCAGCTGATGCTTGGCATCGAGGTAATGTTGGCTGAACACGTCGAAATAAGCGTCCAGTGCCGACGCGGCGTCGACATCGCCCGCCAGATCGAGGCACAACGCCGCCACTTCCGCCGTGCACAAATGCTCGCTGCGAGTCGACCGGCGCAGACGATAGCGCGACAGCTTCTCGGGCAGCAGGCTCAGGATCGGCAATGATTCAAAGTACGGGCTTTTGCGAAAAATCTTCCGGGCTTCGGTCCAGGTCGCGTCCAGCAGAATGAACAGCGGTCGCTTGCTGCTATCCACCTCGACGGTGTTGGTCACGCGCTCAGGCTCGACGTACTCGCCCGGAAACACCAGATACGGCTGCCATTGCGGGTCGGCGAGCAACGCCAGCAGCTGCGGATCGGTTTCCGTGCGCGACCAGATGAACGCATGGTTGTCGCGCACTACGTCAGCGATCAGCCACCCCGTGTTACTCGGCTTGAACACTTCCTTGTTGGTCATGATCAGGCACACGCCCGAGCGGGTCTCGACCTGCGGACGCCAGGCACACAGGCAATGGCTCTCGATCACGCGGCAGGCACGGCAACGCGTCGCCCTCCAGCCTCGGGCCTGAATCGGCTTGATGCCCTCCTCTTCGCGCTGGTCGCGCAAGCGGGCTACGGCGTTGGGGGCGTGGTTCATCGTGGGCAACACCGGCAGACAGGAAAACTCGACACGAACGGCACTCAGGGCGATAAAGGCCGGCAGTTTACCAGAGCGGCCGGCACAAGCCTGTACCGTCCAGACGGGCTCCCCTATAATTCGCCGCCAATGAACGCACAGCCCTGTGGCTGGTCGAACCACCAGTCACCGAACCAGGAGAGTTTCATGCTGCGCCTTATCGTTCCCACCGCTGCCATCCTGCTGGCGTCGTCCTTCAGCGCTCAGGCTGCGTCCTTGAGTGAGCAGAATCTCAACAGAGAGCTGCGAAACGTCGCCGCACAAAGCAGCGTCGGCACGCCACGGGCGATCAACGAAGACATTCTCGACCAGGGCTACACCGCCGAAGGCAATGTTCTGATCAACCACTTGAGCGTGCAAAGCAGCCACGCCAACAAGATGCGGGCTGATCCGAAAGCGGTGTACTTCCAGCTTGGCGCCTCCGTCTGCAGAAACGAGGGGTTCCGCAAGCTGATGAAGAAGGGCGCGATCATGCGTTACGACTTTACCGAGGTGAAAACCAATCGCGCGGTCGGCTCCGCCAGCTTCGAGGAATCGGATTGCCCGAAAGCCACGCCGCCGGCAAAGAAAAAGTAATCAATGGGAATTGGCGCGCCGCTGTTCATCCTCGGCGCGCAGTTCGGCCAACAACGCCTGTAAATAGCGCGAGCGCCGCTCGGCTCCCTCCAGACGCCGGCAACACTCCTCTTCGAGACTCAAATGATTGGTCTCGGCCGATGACTTCAATAATCGATACAGTTGCGTATCGATCTCCAGAATGACTCTGGCCATAGCATCCCGCCTCCTTGCACTTCGCCCTTGCTTGAGCGACAAAATCCTTGAACCGCTTGTACCGTGCGCCCTGCCTTTGACGCAAAGCTGTCGTGTCACGTCTGTAATTTAGTAAATCAGAGTGCCGGACACTTGGCGCAGGTTCAGACGAGCGGTGAAATCACCTTGCAAATCGTCAATAAGCGGTTGCCAGGAAAGACTTTGCAGCGCAATGATCAAGTCAGCGAAAACCATCTAGAGGGTCTAGATTCATAGTGTTCCCGTTCACTTTTCAGGGCAGAAAAGGGGCTGCCTGGTTTGCGTTTTCCGATGCGAATGTTTCTTTCATCCAAAGGAACAACAGAGCCTGTACGGAAGGAGAAGTTGATGCCTTACCAACCGAATGACCTCCTCAGCCGTCATTTCGAAGAAAGCGGCCACGACCTCATCAGCAAGGTCGAAGAGCAACTCAACCTGGTTTCACCCAACAGCCCGAATATCCCGATCTACCGCGACATGATCCTGACCGTGCTGCGCATGGCCCAGGACGATCACAACCGCTGGAATGCCAAGATCACCCTGCAAGCCCTGCGCGAACTCGAACACGCCTTCCGTGTGCTCGAACAGTTCCGGGGCCGGCGCAAAGTCACGGTATTCGGCTCGGCCCGCACACCGATAGAACACCCGCTGTATGGCCTGGCCAGAGAACTCGGCGCCGCACTGGCGCGCTCCGACCTGATGGTGATCACCGGCGCAGGCGGCGGCATCATGGCGGCCGCCCACGAAGGTGCCGGCCTTGAACACAGCCTGGGATTCAACATCACCCTGCCCTTCGAGCAGCATGCGAATCCCACCGTGAACGGCACCACCAACTTGCTGCCGTTCCACTTTTTCTTTACCCGCAAGCTGTTCTTCGTCAAGGAAGCCGATGCGCTGGTTTTGTGCCCTGGCGGTTTCGGCACCCTTGATGAAGCGCTGGAAGTGCTGACACTGATTCAAACCGGTAAAAGCCCGCTGGTACCAGTGGTGCTGCTGGACGCTCCAGGTGGCACGTTCTGGCAAGGCGCACTGGATTTCATCCGCAATCAACTGGAGGAGAACCGCTACATCCTGCCGACCGACATGAAGCTGGTGAGCCTGGTCTACAACGCCGAGGAGGCGGTGGAGCAGATCAATCAGTTCTACAGCAACTTCCACTCCAGCCGCTGGCTCAAGCATCAGTTCGTGATCCGCATGAACCACAAACTCAGTGATGCTGCGCTCGAGCACATGCAACAAGCGTTCGCCGACCTGTGCCTGAGCGATCACTTCCATCAGCATGCCTACAGCGGCGAGGAGCACGACGAACCGCAGTTCAGCCACCTCGCTCGCCTGGCCTTCACCTTTAACGCCCGTGATCATGGACGACTGCGCGAACTGGTGGACTACATCAACCTGCCGGAAAACTGGGCGCAGTCCAAACCCCAGGCGCAACAACGCACGCGGGAACCGTCAAAGGTTACGTGAGGCAAAAAAAAACGGCCCGCTATCGAAATAGCGGGCCGTTTTTGTTTAATCATCCATTCCTCGACCGCTGAACAAGCGGTTGATCATTTCCATGGAATATCCCCGATAAGCGAGGAACCGTCCCTGCTTGGCGCGTTCCCGTGCGTCTATCGGTAAATGCCCGGCAAACTTGCGCCGCCAGGTATCTTCCAGTTGTTCCTGCCAGTTGATACCGCTCTCACGCAGTGCGAGTTCGATGTCATTGCGTTGCAGGCCACGCTGGCTCAACTCTTCGCGAATACGCAAAGGGCCATAGCCGGAACGGGAACGGTAGGAAACGAAGCTTTCGAGGTAACGGGATTCGGACAACAGGCCCTCTTCCGTCAAGCGGTCGAGTGCTGTGTCGATCATTTCAGGGAGAGCGCCGCGCTGACGCAGTTTACGCGTCAGCTCGACTCGACCGTGCTCGCGTCGCGCGAGCAGGTCCATTGCGGTTCGCCGCACCGCGACGAGTGTATCGAGTACGGCGGTCATCGGATCAATCAGATATCAGCGTCAGCCAGGTCATCTTCAGTCTCTTTGACCGCAGAAGCTTTGGATTCCGCTACCGATGACGGAGACAGCAACTTGTCACGCAATTGCTTCTCAAGTTTCGCCGCGATTTCCGGGTTGTCCGCCAGGAACTTGGCCGAGTTGGCCTTGCCCTGACCGATCTTGGTGCCTTCGTAGGCATACCAGGCACCGGACTTCTCGACGAAACCGTGCAGAACACCCAGGTCGATCATCTCACCGTTCAGGTAGATGCCCTTGCCGTAAAGAATCTGGAACTCGGCCTGACGGAACGGCGAAGCGACCTTGTTCTTCACAACCTTGACGCGGGTTTCGCTACCGACGACTTCATCACCTTCTTTCACCGCGCCAGTACGACGGATGTCCAGACGAACCGAAGCGTAGAACTTAAGCGCGTTACCACCGGTGGTGGTTTCCGGGCTGCCGAACATCACGCCGATTTTCATACGGATCTGGTTGATGAAGATCACCAGGCAGTTGGCGTTCTTGATGTTACCGGTGATTTTACGCAGCGCCTGGGACATCAGACGGGCTTGCAGGCCCACGTGCATGTCACCCATTTCGCCTTCGATTTCAGCCTTTGGAACCAGGGCGGCTACGGAGTCGACGATGATCACGTCAACCGCGTTGGAACGCACCAGCATGTCGGTGATTTCCAGGGCCTGCTCACCGGTGTCCGGCTGGGAAACCAGCAGGTCGTCGACGTTGACGCCAAGCTTGCCGGCGTATTCAGGATCGAGGGCGTGTTCGGCGTCGACGAATGCGCAGGTCGCGCCGGCTTTTTGAGCCTGGGCGATTACCGACAGTGTCAGCGTGGTTTTACCGGAGGATTCAGGACCGTAGATTTCAACGATACGGCCTTTTGGCAGACCGCCAATGCCGAGCGCGATGTCCAGACCCAGAGAGCCAGTGGAAATAGCCGGGATCGCCTGACGGTCCTGATCGCCCATACGCATTACGGCACCCTTGCCGAATTGACGTTCGATCTGACCCAGGGCCGCAGCCAAGGCTTTCTTCTTGTTGTCGTCCATTAAAGTCCTCACGTAATCAATAAGGCCTGACGGCCAACACCTGTATAAGTAGCCAGTATTATTCCACAGCGATTCAGGATCGCCTACCCCTGATTTGAGATTTCTCCCGAGGCATGGCGCAGCAGCCCCTCTAGCGCGGCCTTCACCGTTTGTCGGCGGACCTCATCGCGGTTGCCGGGGAAGTGCTGCACCTCGCTGAACACCCGCTCCCCCACGCCCCAGGCCAGCCAGACCGTGCCGACCGGCTTGTTCGGCGAACCGCCATCCGGACCGGCCACACCGCTGACCGCCACGGCAAAATACGCCCGGCTTTTTTCCTGGGCGCCACGGACCATGGCCTCGACCACTTCGCGACTGACCGCCCCCACCGTCGCAAACAACCCGACCGGGACGTTCAATTGCTCGGTCTTCTGCCGGTTGGAGTACGTCACATAACCAGCCTCGAACCACGCCGAACTCCCCGGAATCCGGGTGATCGCCTCGCAAATGCCGCCGCCGGTACAGGATTCGGCTGCGGTGACGTGAGCATTGAGAAGCTGCAGGCGTCTGCCCAGTTCAGCGGCCAGTTGGGTGATTTCTTTCACGGTCATCTCCTGAGCGGGCGGAATGGGACTACCGTACACGAGCGGATCACGCTTGCAAGTTACAGGATCGATCAAAATGTTAGCGACCGAGCGCCCTGATATAGGCCTGACAGGCCTGCAACGCAATCAGTGCACGGTCGCCGGCGTCGGTGATGGCGATAATTCGTTGAGCATGCGCCGGGTCAAGTCGGGCTCGAACGGCGCCATGATCCACGCTGCTGGTGCTGGCGGCGGTTGGCACTGCACAGGCTGAGGCAGCGTCATGGGCATCGAGGAGGACTGACAGCCGCACATCAGCAGTGGCAAGACGATCGCGCAAGCGACCTTGATCACGTTGGGCATCGCTAAGCGCTCGGTAATGGGTTTGTTCGCTGGCCGATAGCCGCTGTTCCAGCGCCAGCCGTTTATCCTGCTCAGTCTGTTGTCGAGCGGCCGCCGCAAGGGTCAGTTGGTTGAGCATCTCGGCGTGCGCCCCGGCCTGTTCCGCCAGTTGCCGCCCATAACGCCCATCCTGAAATCGCCAGGCCAGCGTTGCCGAGCCACCAGCCAACACAGCCAGCAACACAACAACGCCAACCACCCGCCACGACCCCGGGATCAAACCGAAGGCTGGCATAACACCGCCCTCGCCCGCGCCCAGAGTTGCAAACGATCCTGCAACCCGTTCAACCCCCCGTTGATCCGGCGGGTGATGCTGTTGAACTGGTCACGATCAGCCAGCTCGTTGAGGCCGTTTTGCCCCCAGAACCAGGCGGCGGATTCGGCGGCCCATTGCGGTTGTTCGAGCAGCTCCGGCGAGGCCAATAATCGCTCGTCGCCGAATAACCCCAGGCTGCATTGTCGGTAGTTATGACGGCCAGTGACCTGGATGAGTCCACGCCCACGATATTTTTGCCCGTCGCCATCGAGCGCGGGAGTATTACCCAAACGAGCGGCCAGGGTGCCGGTGTCGTACTTGCTCAAATACTGATCACCGCCGAGTTCGCGCACATAGTGCAACTGCCCGGATTCGTGACCGACTTGCGCAAGGAAAGCGGCGCTGCGTTTGGGCGTGTTGATGTCATGGCCATCCATGGCGCTATTGAGAGCAGAAATGAAAACGCCCGCTTGGCTGCGGGCGTTGGGAAGTATTTGCTGTAATTGCAGGACAGTAAGCGGCATGAGTGATGTTCCGTTCGCCATTGATCCGCCAGACCGGCGCCAGTGCATTTGATTGCGTTATTACGTGACATCCGGACACTTCGCCTCGATCATGCAGCGATAGCTTTGATATTTGTCACCGCTGGCAATGACCTTTTCGATCGACCAGTACCCGCGCAGGAAATCCGGCCAGGACTGGTCGAGCAACAAGACACCCTCGGCGGACAACGCCGGATTGCCCGGACAGCTGATTTTCACCTTGAGCTTTTCACGCAGCAATTTGCGTACTTCTCCCTCACCGACGTCCCTGGCCTCCGTTTCATTCTGGCAGAGCCGACCGATGACCTTGAACGGCGGGCTACCGGTTTCAATCACCCGCACCACCCCCGCTGCCGCGTCCCACCAACTCGTCTTGCAGCCCTGGTTTTTCGCCCGGACGGTGTCATCGAGCGTGGCGGAAATGAAGGCGCGATCGCCGGGTCGATTGTTGGTGGTCACCGACAGTTTCACCTGGGGCAACACCTTGCCCGACAGTGACTTGGTCTGACTTGGGAGCGCCAGCACATACAGCTCATTCATCGGTTTGGCGATGGCCTTGTATATGCCGGCGAGGCGAGTCAAAAACGCCATGTCACTTTCGTTGGACTGATCGATGTGGTCGATTTTTTTCAGTGCCAGTTGGGGTGCCACCCGTGGCGAAAAACCATGCCGCTCAGCGATCTCGCGAAACAGCGCACCCAGGGTGGTCGGCCCATGACTGGCCGATCGACGCTGCAGGAAGCCGGTCTTGTCATCGGCACTGAACGGCGCTGCGGTTGCCACCAGCGTCAAGCGCAGCGGGAACAACGTCGGCGTCAGGCGAGACACCGTGAACTGGCCCTTATCCACCAGACTGGACTCCGCGTAACCGACCTTCAGGCCAATCTTGCCGCCCAGGATCGGCAGCCCCTCAAGCCCTTCCAGATCGAGCGTCAATGTCAATTGATCGGACTCGGTACCGGCGGCATCAATGTGCTCCCAACTGATCAGGCGCTTGTTGATCAAGTCCTTATTGGCCCCATAAATCTCTACCTCTGGCGTAAAACCCAATGCCATGGAACCTCCTTAATCCCACGCGGTAACCAGCGTGGTCACCACAGGTTGTGAGTCAATTTCCGGCAGGACTACCCAGATACCCGCAGGTAATACCGCCCCCTGTTCTGCCAGCGTGGGGTTGAGCCGCCACAGTGCCTCTTCGACGGCATCGTCACAGCGACCCAGTTCGCGGTACAGCAACAGGTTCACCGAATCACCGGCCACACTTCGAACTCTACGCATGGATGAACTCCGACAGGTCTATTGCCCAACCGACGACCATCGCCGTGCCGTCATCGATGATCACGCTTTGGGTTTCCGTCACCGTGTTGATTCGCCAAAGCCCCCAGTTGCGTCCGATGCCATCCACCAACGGCACCGGCTTGCGCTGTTCCTGCAACGTGCGCAGTTCATCGAGCCGCTCCATGGCCACCGCGTACATCGACGTCCCTGTAATCTTCATCGTTTGGGCTTTCTGCCCGGTCTGACTGGATTTCGGCTTGCCGGTCACAATGTCCAGTTCCACCCAGCCACCGTCCGATGTGTGCACGATGTTGTGGTAGGCGAAGTTGCGGGACAGGCCGAAAATGAAACTGCCCAGGATCATTTGCTGGCGCATTACCTGCCTCCATCGGTCAGGGCCGCACCACGTCGGGTGGCGAGGGCGTTGGTGGACATCAGTGGAACAAACTCGCCGTGGAACTGCGTTTGCAGCTGCTGCGCCACGATCGTCCGGATGTGCTCGGAGCTCTCCCCACCGGTGCAGGTGACCTGAATCGACGGTGAGTAATTGATCTGCTGGTTTTGTGTCGGCGCGCTGGTCAGTTCTTTACTGACCTGATCAGGAGCACCGAGCTGATCGGAAGGTGTGGCCAGTTTTTCCCCCAGCCAGGATCCGGTGATACCGCCGAGAAAACCTCCGATGGCCGTGCCCACGCCTGGCAATATCAGGGTGCCTAGCGCGGCGCCAACATAAGAACCGGCCATCATCCCGGCGGAGGAAGCGATGGCTTTGGTATCACCATTGGCGACACCTTGCGCGAGATCGACCCCGGCGCCGAGCACGTTCCGCCTTGGTGCTTTTTTAGGGAGCAACGTGCCGACCTTGGCCACTTTGCCGAGCAACGGGCTGGCCTGCCCGGAGCCCGAGAACGACACCAGACTTTGAGCCTCGGCAATTACAGGCCTGACGGTCCGAGACTGCACAGTGACCTCGATTGGCGATTGATCCTTGGCACTGCTGCGCCCCCCGGCCTTGCCTCGTTTGGCGTCCCGGGATTGCTTACGTGCCTGATCCCCTGTGTACCCAAGACTGTCTTTCGTTTGTTTTTCCGGGGGTGGATCTTTTTTGGCCTGATCGACGTCGCGATTGTCCTCGCTGATCAGCTTGCCCAAGCCGAACGGGATTTTCGGCGAACCACGTTTGATAATTTTTTTGGCAACGTTGGTCAGCGCTTCGGTTGCAACGGCAGCGCCCACGACAGAGGCGATAGAACCCAACGTAACCGCAACGCCTGCCAACACGGTGGCAAGCGTGGAATTGTTCTCGGCAAACGTACCGAGCTTGTCGACTTGAACGGAAAGCGACGTCAGCGGACCGGAAATGTCCGGAGTCACTGCGCGGCCCAATCTGCTGAAACTTGCACTCAAGGCATCGCTGCCGGTTTTCGAAGGGGTCCCCGTGTCTTGGGCGGATTGCGCTTTCGCGACGTTGCCTTCGAGGTTCAAAGTCGCAACAGGCGCGTTATCGGACTTCAGATGATCGGCTGCGGTGTTGTCGCGCGAGCTCAACGTTGTGCTGAGTTGTTTCAACGAGGTGCTGGCGACGCCGTTGCCAACATTACTGTTCAGGGGGGTAACGGCGATGCCTGCGATTTGTTTCGGTGTCGTGCCCGCGGCCCCTCCGGCCTCGCCGCTACCGGGAACAATCCCACGGAAATCAGCTGCACTGACATTCAGGCTTACGGTGCCCAAGTGGCGGGTCACGTCATTCGCCGCGATGCCAGGGAGACTGGATTGTGCCTCGCTGTCCGCGACAGGCTCCTCTGCGCCCCACTTGAGTACAGATCGTGTGGAAGACAATAGCGCTGTCAGCGACATCAGCACTTCACCCAGCTTGTTCTGCCCCGCGGTCAGTAATCGGATGTCCAGGCTGACTGTGTTCAGTGCCTGGTTGAGCTGCGCCAATGGGGCCATTAAACCGGCCAATCCGAGAGTTGCCACTCCGGCGCCCACTGTTAGCGATCCAACGCTATTGGCCGTCACACTGGCCAGTGAATATTGACTGTCTGCCATCCCCCTCTACTCCTGTTTGACGCCAAGGCGATTGATCGCAATGTCGTAGCGGCGCAAGGCCTTGCCGACGTCCCATTCCAGAATGTCCGCTTCACTTATCGGGTAAATGAGCGGTACCACATCGAGGATTACTTCGATGTCGCGCTCCGAAAGAAGGCCGCCGGTTTGTTTAAAAAATCGTCGATTCGCACCTGCAATTGCGTCCAGTCAGGCACGGTCAAACTGGCCAGATCGGGCAGCATCAGGCCGGTGCAATGGGCCGTGATGAATTCGGCGCGTTCCTTGGCGGTCTTGAGTTTTTTCATCGCCTTGGTCGCACGCAGCACCGGCATTTCCAGGGTCAGCGTGGTCAAGGTGCGACCCGCCACGGTGAGCGGTTGCAGCAAGCTCACTTCGTCGGGATCGGCCGACGGTTGTTCACCCTCGTCCGCTTGTTCAAGGAAATGCGACGTCGGCAAGGTCGACATCTCATGCACGTACTGCGCGATGCTCACGTAGTCCGGGCGTTTGAGTTGATCGAGTTCCTTGACCGACAAACCGGTGGCCAGCAGCGCCAGCTCGAAGAACTGATCGTCCTCATCATCGCCGGCACGGGCCAGGGCTTCTTTCTGTGCGGCGTAATACAACGGTTTGAGTTGAATCTGTTCGATCTCCGACTGATTGTCGGCGGTGATCGGCGACAACAAGGCGTGAACGGGAGGCGTCCAGGACATGTGATGAATTCCTTGGTGAATCATGAAAAGGGATTGAGCAATGCTCCTTGTGGGAGCGAGACCGGCTTGCCGGCGATAGCGGGTTCACATTCAAAAGTGATGTCGACTGACACAATGCAATCGCGAGCAGGCTCGCTCCCACAGTTCGGTGATCGCAGTGCGACTTAAGGGATCAGCACCGCGCGACGGGCGCCGCCGAGAATGTCGACGCCGTTGAGCACGAACTTCTGGGTGCGCACGTCGATGTCGATCACCGGGATGCCGTTTTCCAGGCGGTTGTAGGTGCGGCAGGACAGCTCAAGCGTGGTGAGGGGTTTTTCGCCCATCTTCAGCTTGGCCTCGGTCAGCGATTTGAGCTTGCCGCCGACGGTGTGGTAGGTGAACCAGGTGTTGCCATCCTGATCCTGACCGGCTTCACGGACGTTCAACAAAATGTCGTCGCCCAGCTTCACGCCGAGGGAGAGCATCACTTCGGCACCGACGCCTTGCAAAATGAGGGTCGCGCCCAGCACTTTGCCGCTCTTGATCATTTCTTCGGCGATGAAGCGCCCGCCCGCCATCGCTTCCATATCGAATTCGATCTTCGGCGGGGTGAACTCTTCCACGGTCGCCGACAACGGCAAGCCTTGCAGGGTGGCCGCGATGGCCTGTCTTACGCGGTTGGTAAACATTAGAGAACGTCCTCCAGGAACTGCTCGATGATTTCATCGCGGGCATTGAGTTGATAAACCATGTGTTCGTTCGGCGCGTAGCGGCCGTAGTCGATGACCACGTACCAGGTGCCGTTCTTGTACTTCTCGACGCTGTTCAATTCCGGGTGCAGGTACACGCTGCCGCCGGGGATGGTTTCGTCGGCGACCAGGGTTTGCAGCCAGTCGTTGATGCGCTTGACCTCCTGGTCCATGAACGACTTGGTGAGGTTCTTGGCCATGGCTTTCTGGCCGGCCTTGACCAGCTTGCGGCTGATCGCATCTTCCAGGCCGACGTAGCTGATGAACTTGCCGGTGATGGAACGGTTACCCAGCAGCGAGAAGCCGCCGAGGATGGTGCGGGCGTAGTAGCTGACGCCGTAGCGGTTGAGCAGATCGCCTTCGGTGGATTTGTCGAGAATGTTGTATTCCACGACGCGCGAAACGTCCTCGGCAAAGGTCACCTGATTGCCCGGGCTCTCCCATTGCTTGACCTTGGCCAGGGCCGCGATGGCCAGGCTCGAAGGCGACAGGAACACGTTCTTCTTCGCTGCCTTGGAGTACACCGATGGCATGTTGTGCACCAGCAGGCAGCGGTCGAAACCCAGTTCCGCGCCGCCCAGTTCCTGGCTGTACGTCACCTGATCGGCGACCGCGGCATCCTTGCCGTCGAGCACCACACGGGCCTTGATGCGCTTGCCGAAAGACGCGAACTCACCGGCCACGGCTTTGGTGCTGGTGAAGCCCGGCGCGCCGATGATGGTCAGGTCTTCCGGCACACTGCCCAGTGCCGCGAGGCCGAGCTTGCGGCCGGTCAGCGGATCGACGCCGCCGATGACGTTGTTCAGCGTGTCCGCCGGGGTCGCGCCTTCTTCGACGATGACCACGTAGACCGGCACCTTGACCACTTTCAGGATCTGGAAGACCGCGTGATACAGCGTGCCTGCCTCGGTGCCGGTCGGATCGAGCAGCGCCTGGGTGGTGAAGCTGTTGATGCGGAATGGCGCATTGCGTGGAATCAACGGGTCCGCCTTCGGCGCGGTGCCGATCAGACCGATGACGTTGTCACCCAGGCCACCCATGGCCTCGGGGGATTCGGTGGCATTGACGGTAATGCCGTTGTGCTCGAAGTTCAAAACCTCAGCCATGGTTATTCAGCCTTCTTGGCAGCAGCTTTTTTCGCTGCGGTGGATGTAGAGGCCGAATCGGCAGCCTCGGCTTTTTTCAGCTCCAGACGACCAGCGCTGCGTAGCGCACTGGCCTCCACATCGAGCAGTTGCAGTTCCTGGCCGATGCTCGACCAGTGGCCACCCCCGGTAGGGAATGGGAGGAGCACGGTGTACGTTTGGCGTTCTGCCATTTCTGTTTCTCCATAAACGAAAAAGCCCCTTGGGTAAGGGGCTGTCGGGTGTTGTGTATGTTTGTGTTGCGGATAAGAAAACGCCCCGGCGGTGCGGGGCGTTTATTGGGTGTGTTCGGCGATCCAGGACGGAGCGACCGGACGATGCTGGGTATCGGGGAAGTCCGGTGATTGAGGCCAGTCGCGCAGTGCCTGGATGTACACGAGCAACTCACCGAACTGCTCTGCGGTCAGCGTGGTATGCCCTCCGATTTCACGCTGATCGCGATGACGCTCACGTAACCACATCAGCGAAACCAGTTCGGCATCGCGCCACTTTCGCTCATCGTCCGCTTTCGTGGTCGTGGGCGCTGTTGCGCTCTGGATGTACGCCTGAACCTCTTCATCAGACATAGGCACCAACCCGGCAGAGATAAAGTGCGCGGGAGCGTCATCTTCGTAAGCATTGACGTTACCGGTCTGTGGATTGTGGAAATACTTCATGGGCGCAGCTCCGACCAGACAGCATTGACAGGGCTTGAGAGAGTCACGGAATAGGTTGTTCCGACCGGGACAACGAAGGCGGCGTGAAAGCCTGTGGTAACAATGGTTACACCGCCGCAAGTCGCTGTGATTGAGCCGGTCTGGATCGATACTTGAACCTGAATCGGTCGACCGGTGGTGTTGGTGTAGACGGTGCCACTCACGCGACTGGCGGTGACGTTCTGCCAGGTCTGGCCATCACCTACGCCGCGTGGTCTGGCTTCCAGGCCTCCCACTTGTGCCGCCAGGCCCGCCACGTCGATGGTTCCCTGATTGACCGGGGCGTTCCAAGCTTTGATGCACCACATCACCGCCAGGTTGCGAGGTCTTGTAGAACCCGCAAAAACACCGGTCAGCGCGCCTGTGACTACACCAGACCCGGTCACAACAACTTGCGATGGATAATCTGATACTGCAATTGAATCAAGCCCATAAGTTGAAATCGGAGAAGCAGCAACACCGCCTAGGCCGGCCATTACGAGTCCGTCTGCGGAACCTGTAGTGTCAGCAACCCCCATCGTGCCTTTCTGCCAACTGCCGATAGCGCGACCGGAATCTATTCCGCGTCCATGATCCCAGCCTCGCAGGAACTCGCCGCGAGTCTCAGGCAGTCGGGTAGATCCGACGGGATCTCCTGCCACGTTATATTTTTTGTCCAGATACGCAGCCAGCTCGGGATAAACAGAATCCACAAAAAGGCTGTTATCCGCCTCAAGGTAGCCGGGAGGAACGGTGCCCGATGGGAACGGCACAAGCGCGCCCACTGGAACGGCGGCTTTCAGCTTTTGCACTTCCTTGACCAGTTCACCGACGTCAACCTGCCCCTGGTTGATTGGGGCGTTCCAGGCCTTGATGCACCACATCACCGCCAAGTTGCGTGGACGAGTGACTCCATAGCTAGCATCGTTTCTGGTCGGGGTAACGATCGCTGTCGGATTTTGGACAGACATCATTGCTGTCGGGTAGTCCGACAACAGGCAATCATCCAGACCAAAATTTTTGTGCGCCAATGAAGCTCCTGGCGCAGCACTCGTATTGTCATAGTCCGCAATTACGTCAGCAATCGGCCCGGCACCAACACTATGAAATGTCCCTTTTTGCCAACTACCGATTGACCGACCAGCATCCACCCCGCGACCATGGTCCCAACCACGCAGGAACTCGCCGCGCGATTCGGGAAGACGAAAATTGCCCGTACCTTCATTGCCCTGATTGAACGAAGTCCCCAGGTACGCGAACAAATCCGGGTAAGTCGCGATGCTCTGCACACTGCCATCAATTTCAAGGAAGCCCGCTGGCACTGCGGTCTTTGGAAAGGCAACAACAGCCCCGACGGGTAGTGCCGAAGCCTGTGCAATCAGCGCTTCGATTTCAGGCTTGGTGTAAGTGTCCTTGATCCCAAAACCAGCCAGCGTTTCCGGATTAGCACCCGCAGTAGCGCGACCGTATTTATCAACCGTCAGACTCTTGTAAGTCCCTGCCTGAATCCCCGTTCTACCGGCCAGCATTTCAAAGCTCAGCGCCGTAGTCCCCAGCGTGATCGGCCCGTTCGTCACCAGATGCCAAAGCGAATCACCGTTCGCCGTGCCCTCCTCGACCATCACGGTCAGGCCCGGCGTCACCTTGGCGCTGGTGTTGGCGTCAGTCGCCCGCACCCAGGCACCGTTAGCCGCCACATAAAGGCCGTTATCCTTCGCCAGCGTTTGCGCCGTCACCAGCACACGCTGCCCGGACAGCACCGCGACGCCATCGATTTGCTGCGCGCCACTGAGCACGATGTTTTCCGTGGTGGCCACGCGAACTGATTGCTTGCCATCGAGCTTCGCCAGTTCGTCGGCGAGATAACCCATCACCCACGCCCGCGTCGCTTTGACCACGGTGTCGTCGATCAACAGCGTGACGAGCGACGCGTTGCTGGTCTCGAAAATCGAGCGAATGTAGAACTCTTTCCCCGATCCCGACGTTGCCAGCACCGGTTTGAACGACTCCGGGTATTTGACGATGGCGTAGAGAATGCCAGTGTCGGTCCAGAGCCCGGCTTCGCGCACATACCAACCGCCCTCTTCTGGCGGGATGGTCACTTCGGCGAGCAGCCAGCTCGGATTTTTCTCGTCCTGGAACAGCGCATTCAGTGGCCCGCGCCACACTTCTCGTTTAAGCGCAGTGGCGGTTGCCGCCGGGTTGTAAACCGCGCCGCCGCCGTCACCGACCGAAATCTGCGACAGTTTGATCGGCACGCCTGCCGCCTTGCAGGCAGTTTCGTAGGCGATCCCCGCATTGGTAAGCAGGGTGTAATAGTCGGCCATTTAGGACCCCTGAGGATAAATAGTGGATGTTTCAACGACGTAGAGCCCGGCGGCCATGAAGGCCTGCCCCGAGGCTTCAAGCCCTTCGATGACAATCGGATACACCGTGGTCAGTTCGCCGCACACCGTCGCCGCGCCGATGACGTGACTGCCGAATGCGCTCAAGCCGACAGACACCGACAGAACGTCGCGCTCGCTTTTGGCGTCCGCCAGACGTCGGTCGAGACGAACGTCGATTTCTTCGCTGTAGGGTTGCGAGGTAAATGCCCTCACGGAAAAGCTGTAAGGCGCGCCCGGCGGTGTCTGCTCGTACCAGGCACGCACCTCGGGCATTAACCGCAATCCTTTCGCGGCGTTTTCCAGGGCCTGACGTGTCCCGGCCTTTCGCGCGGTGGGCCAGGCCAGTTCAACGGTCAAACGCTTTTCCGCCTCGGCGGCCTTGGCGCTCCATTCACTGACACCACGATCCGCTGCGAGATAAGGCAGAAATGCCTGAGGCGTCGAGGTCGGGTTCATCAGCTCGGGGAACGGCGGCGCGATGCGGTCAAGCAATGCACCGAAGCCGATATCGAGGGCTTTTTCCAACGGTGAGCTGTTGGCTGGCAACAGGCTCGGGTGCGGCGTCTGGTCACTCATAGCGTGAGCACCTCGACCTCGACCCCGGTGCAGTAAGGCGCTTCAAACGCCGTCGTCACAATCGGCTCGACCGGTTCGAGAATGTCCAGTTGAACCGCGCCGGCACTATGCAGCGTGTAGTCGATCCAGCTCGGATCGATCCGCCCTTCCAGTCGATGACAGCTCTGGGCATACGCTTGCAGTTGCTGTTGCGCGGCCACCTTGGTCAGCCCCGAATCCGGGCCGGCGTTGATTCGGGCGACGACGCGGATTTTGTAGTTTTTGATATGGGCGCTTTGCACCGTGACCCGATCCGTTTCCGGTCGGACGTCAGGCCGGGCGAAGTGCCGGCGCACGCTGTCGAGCAGTTCATCGGACGCGGTGCCATCGCCCTCCCGTGCCAGCACCGTGACCATCACCTCACCGGGCGCGGTGCGGCGTCCATTGCCGTCCTTGACCTGCGCCGCGTAGCCGTCCGGGTCGAAGGTGTACGTGACCGTCACCTCGCCCGGGGCATGAGTGTCCACCTTCACCACAGGACGCTCGCCGAGGGTGAAGACCTCGCGGCGATATTGCATGCGTGAACCGGCAGCCGGTGCGTGTGGCGCCAGGTAATAACGCAACCGGGCGTCGTCGTCGCTTTCGTACACGGGCGCAATCGGCGGGAATGCCGCCGGGTCGCCAGGGTCCAGCAACTGACGCTCAAGCCCCATGTCCGCGAGGCGGGCATCGAGGTTGCTGCCAGTCGCCCACCAGGCCAGCATCTGCTTGATGCGGGCGTTGTATTTGCGTTCGTGGATTTGCAGGCGCACACAAAAGGCCTCAAGGGCCAGGGTCAGCAACTCGCTTTCGTTTTCGAGGCTGACCTTGATCTTTGCCGCCGACTCGGGAGCGCGGGCGCCGACGTACTCGACGACAAACGTCTTGAACTCGGCGAGCAAATCCTCGAACGCTTCGACGGTGACGATCGATGGTTCGGCCAACTGGTTCTGGCCGGGTATCAACATACTCATGTCACCACCTCGAAAGTCTGTTTGCGGTTTTGCCAGGTGCCGGCGAATCGCAGGACCAGCCCGGCGCCTTGCCGGCTGGCCACAATGACCTGCGGCTGGAAATCATCGATGCCGTTCTGCGGGTTGTAGAACGCTTGTGCCGCGTGGCTCTGGGCAAGCATCAGCAAGTCGTCGCCGAGGTTGCGGCCCAGCAGTTCCGGGATCAGCGAGCCATACAAAGGACGCTTCTGCCGGGTACCCAACGGCGTGGTCAGCGCTCGGGTTGCGCGCTGTACAAACTGCGGCCAGTCATCGACCGCCGCCCCGGTGTTTCTTTCGATTCCGATCATGGGAAACTCTTTATGCGGTACTGATGACGCGTCCCTGGTGATCCACCACCGGGCCGCTCAGGTGCACACCGGAAGCGTCGAGTCGCAAGCCGACCGCGCCCAGTTGCAGTTCGATGGCCTCAGGCGTGATCGCAAGTCTCGCCGGCCCGAGATTCAACTCGAGCGCTTCGCGAGAGCCATTGAACGCCGCCGGGCCGTTCTTCCAGTGCAAGGCATGAAGGGCGTCGTCGTAACCGCTTTCCGTACCGTCCAGATAGAGGCGACGCGTCAGCGAAGCCTGGGTCGAGGCGGGTGGAAACCGATTACCGTTAAGCCCGAACAACGCCACGGATTGAGCGCCGCCCTCGCCGCCGCCATGGTTCAGCAACAGGCATTGCTCGCCGACCGAGGGGATCCGCGACTCGCTTTGCGCCCCGGCGCTGGGGTTGAAAAAACGGATGGCCGGCGTCAGCAATCCTGAGTGGCTGACCCGGCAGGTATTGCTGGCCGCATCAACTTCCTGGCACACGCCGATACGACACAGGCTGTCGCTGCGCCGGTGCACGTCTTCAAGTTCGGCCTCCATCTCGGCCAGACGCTCAATGATCGGGCCGAGCTGCTGACGTAAAAGCGCATCGAACATGGCTCAGCCCTCGAGTGCGGTGTATTGGTCCGGGTCGTCGATGTTCGAGACTTCCCAGGTTTTGGCGAATTTCGGAATGCCCAGCGGGTCCTCCAGCAGCAATGCGCCGAGGTAAATCGTCTGGGTGAAGGAAAGGGTCCAGGCGAGGTACTCCTGCGAACCGCTGATGAGCGTCGACGGCAAGGCATCGATGTTCATGGGCAGGTCGCATTGGCTACCCGGCAGGCCCCAGCGGTTATCCGTGACCAATCCCTTGAGTACGCTCGCCAGATCGCCAGCGGCCAACCCCGGATTACTCAGGGTCGGCGGCACAATGATTTGCAGCGAGATCGACAAAACATGGGCGATGCGCCCGTCATGGGCGCGGTCGCCGGCTGCATTGCGTTCGATGGCGATCAGGACCCACGCCTGATCGAACGTACCGTCGAAGTCCTGGCGGCCTCCGACCTTCAAACCCGGGCCAACCGCACGCAGCGCGTCGGCAATGGCAAAAAACAGACGCGACGGCTTATCGATGTCGAGGGACATAAGGGGCTTCCATTCAAATTTCGAGGCGTCCGGCTGCGTGGGTTCATGCAGCGGACCGGGGATGCCAGAACGGCAAAGGGACCTGGCTTTATTGATCCGGGCGGGAATCACGCGGCGGCACTTCACACACGCCGATCCGCTTGGCCGCCCAGCGCTCATAAAGGCCAATGGCGACATCGGCGCCTGCCATCGCCGTAAGGCAGCCAAACGCGCCGGCCGCCCAGATCGACAGGCCGGCGGCGTACAGCAGCATGATGGCCGACACCCCGCAAATCATGCAGGCCCCGGAACGCAGGGCCAGACGCCGCAGCAATGACCAGCCGCGAGCGCCCTCCTTGTCGGCACGCCACATTTCGCCGGTTACCCCGCCCACCAGGGCGAGCACGATGACCAGCCAGATCGGCATGTCCAGCAACGCTTGTTGCTCGTTTGTCATGTCACGCCTCCTTGTGAGTGAATATTGAGTGCTGTGTGTATTTCAAAGCTTCCCTGTTGAGTGCCTGACGTCAGGTCGGCATTCCAAAAAGCCCGGTCATGACAGGGCTTTTCAGTAATGCGGTCCCGTGTATCGAGGGACGGAACAAATGAACTGACACTCGCTTAGGCAATCTCGGGCCAAATGATGGTCAGCGGAAAACCCGGCTGTTTGTTGACTTGATGGAAGGCGACGCAAAACTGCTTGTAAGCGAGCAGATAGGCGGCCTCAGCGGCAGTGGCAAGGCCCAGGTCGACCTTGAATTGCAACGCAGTGGCTTCAACGCTGGCCTTGACCTTGTCGAGCCGTTGAGTCTTTTCATTGCGCAGCTGCTCACCCAATGGCGAACTTGGGTAAGGGAAACCCGAGTTGAAAGTCCACGCACCGTCGGTGTTGACTGCGTTGTAGGAGTAGTCGACCTGGTTGCTGGACAACCCGGTGACCTCCACCCAGAGTTGATCGGATGGAAATTCGTCGGTGATGGCGTTAACGGTTTCGAAGATGTTGTCGACTTTGCCATCAACAACACGTGCGTACTTTTTCATATTCATTTTCCTTAATGATCGCCGGCATACCGGCCTTTCGGCTTCTGCCTCAGGTAGGCATTCCAAAAAGCCCGGCGCTTGCCGGGCTTTTCAGTAATGCGGTCCTTCGCGTTGACCTTTCGGCGCTACTGGCGCGGTACGGGTCCATTCAGATTGTTTTTCCGACCGCGGTCCCTGCCCGCCGGATAACTGCTTTCGGTGCTTTACGCTGCACACCCGGGTCAGTTGCCAACCCTCTGAACCGTTGAGGCCGGTTCATCGCTGCCTTTGTCGTGGAACTAAAGAACTTCGTTTCGAGCTGCTTTGTTGAGCGGCTTGAGACAAAGAATATGCATGGATGCATATACAGTCAATGCATAAATGCATTTATTTATGCATTACAAATGCACTGACGCATGGAAGCCCCACAGACAAAGGCGTTGGCGGTTTTCAGCAGGCGAAAAAAAACCCGCACGATGGCGGGTTTTATCTGACAGCGATGAGGTTAGCGGGCGTACATGCCCCACCAGAAGACGTGGCCGAGGATGACAATCTGCTCTTCCTGGATCTCCTGGAAGGTGTAGTCCTCGTCCGGATGTTCATCGCGATTGAAGCTCCGCAGGCGAATCCCCGTCGGCAGGCGATAAAGCTGTTTAACCCGCAGCTGACCGTTGTGGTTGATCGCATAAAGGTCGCCATCGACGATATCGCCGATCCCGCACTTGCCGGCATTGACCCCCACGGTGGCGCCGTCACGCAGTACCGGCAGCATGCTGTTACCACGCACCGTCACGCATTTGGCCTGGTCGAACTGCACACCGTTATGGCGCAAGCTGCGCTTGCCGAAGCGCAAGCTAGAGCGCTCGCTTTCTTCGATGACGAATCTTCCTGATCCAGCAGCCAATTCAACCTCGCGAAGAAAGGGGACCGACACCTCGTCGTCATCGACAGGCGTATCGTCGTCCCACAGGCTTATGTCCTTGAGTTCGGAATGCAATTCATCGCGACCGGAATTGGCGGCAGGCGCGACATCCGCGCGGCCACGCAACTGATCGGTGCTCACGGCGAAGTACTCGGCGATCTTCGAAATGTGCTTATCCGAAGGATCGACAATCTTCCCGCCGAGGATCCGCGAGAGAGTGGATTGAGGCACGCCGGTGCGACGGTGAAGCTCCGTGGGGGAGATCCCGTGCTGATCGAGCAGCGCTCTTAAGACGGAAGAAACATTGCGTTTTTGCATAACGCGCATAGTGCTTGATCTTTTTTACCGAGGCAAATGCAGAATTGCATAATTCGTGCATAGACAGCAGAAATGTATCGCACAGCTTTAGTTGCCTGCGTCGGGCAGACCGCCCATGGTAACCTTGCGCCCATCGCGGAAAAGCCGGGCCGATGTCCCTCCTTTGCCCTACACCTTTCAACGAATTTGCCTGATTATCCGATGAATAAAGCACTCTCCGATCTGTCCTCTCACACGCCAATGATGCAGCAGTACTGGCGCCTGAAGAACCAGCACCCCGACCAGTTGATGTTCTATCGCATGGGTGACTTCTACGAGATCTTCTATGAAGACGCGAAGAAGGCCGCCAAGTTGCTGGACATCACCCTGACCGCCCGTGGGCAGTCGGCTGGCCAGGCGATTCCGATGTGTGGGATTCCTTACCACGCCGCGGAAGGTTACCTGGCGAAACTGGTGAAGCTCGGCGAATCGGTGGTGATCTGTGAACAGGTCGGCGACCCGGCGACCAGCAAAGGGCCGGTGGATCGGCAAGTAGTGCGGATCATCACGCCGGGCACGGTGAGTGATGAAGCGCTGCTGGATGAGCGTCGGGACAACCTGATCGCAGCGGTGCTGGGTGACGAGCGTCTGTTCGGTCTGGCGGTGCTGGATATCACCAGCGGCAATTTCTCCGTGCTGGAGATCAAGGGCTGGGAAAACCTGCTGGCGGAACTGGAGCGGGTCAATCCGGTGGAGCTGATGATCCCGGATGACTGGCCGAAGGATTTGCCGGCGGAGAAACGCCGTGGGGTTCGTCGTCGTGCACCGTGGGATTTCGAGCGCGACTCGGCGCTGAAAAGTCTGTGCCAGCAGTTTTCGACCCAGGACCTGAAGGGTTTTGGCTGCGAGAACCTGACCCTGGCCATCGGCGCTGCCGGCTGCCTGCTCAGCTATGCCAAGGAAACCCAGCGCACCGCCCTGCCCCATTTGCGCAGCCTGCGCCATGAGCGCCTGGACGACACCGTGGTGCTGGATGGCGCAAGCCGTCGCAACCTGGAACTGGACACCAACCTGGCCGGTGGCCGCGACAACACGCTGCAATCGGTGGTCGATCGCTGCCAGACCGCCATGGGCAGCCGCTTGCTGACCCGCTGGTTGAATCGTCCGCTGCGGGATCTGAACGTTTTGCTGGCGCGCCAGACCTCGATCACGTGCCTGCTCGACGCTTACCGTTTCGAAAAGCTGCAACCGCAGCTCAAGGAAATCGGTGACATCGAGCGGATTCTCGCGCGCATCGGTTTGCGTAATGCGCGCCCTCGCGACCTGGCGCGTCTGCGCGATGCCCTCGGCGCATTGCCCGAGCTGCAAGTGGCGATGGCCGAGCTGGAAGCGCCGCACATTATTCAACTGGCGAAAACCACCAGCACCTACCCTGAACTGGCGGCCCTGCTGGAAAAAGCCATCATCGACAACCCGCCTGCGGTGATCCGTGACGGCGGCGTGTTGAAAACCGGTTACGACAGCGAACTCGATGACCTGCAATCGCTCAGCGAAAACGCCGGGCAGTTCCTGATCGATCTGGAAGCACGCGAGAAGGCCCGTACCGGTCTGTCGCACCTGAAAGTCGGTTACAACCGCATTCACGGCTACTTTATCGAGCTGCCGAGCAAGCAGGCTGAATCGGCGCCGGCCGACTATATCCGTCGCCAGACGCTCAAAGGCGCCGAACGCTTTATCACGCCGGAACTGAAGGCGTTTGAGGACAAGGCGCTGTCGGCCAAGAGTCGCGCCCTCGCCCGCGAGAAGATGCTCTACGAAGCGCTGCTCGAAGACTTGATCAGCCAATTGCCGCCGCTGCAAGACACCGCTGCAGCCCTGGCCGAGCTGGACGTGCTGAGCAACCTCGCCGAACGCGCGCTGAATCTCGACCTGAACTGCCCGCGCTTCGTCGACGAGCCGTGCATGCGCATTAGCCAGGGTCGTCACCCGGTGGTCGAGCAAGTGCTGACCACGCCGTTCGTGGCCAACGACCTGAGCCTCGACGACAACACGCGCATGCTGGTGATCACCGGTCCGAACATGGGCGGTAAATCCACCTACATGCGCCAGACCGCGTTGATCGTACTGCTGGCGCACATCGGCAGCTTCGTGCCGGCGGCCAGTTGCGAATTGTCGCTGGTGGACCGGATCTTTACCCGGATCGGTTCCAGCGACGACCTGGCCGGTGGACGCTCGACCTTCATGGTCGAAATGAGCGAAACCGCCAACATTCTGCACAACGCCACCGAGCGCAGCCTGGTGCTGATGGACGAAGTCGGTCGCGGCACCAGCACCTTCGACGGCCTGTCCCTGGCATGGGCGGCGGCTGAACGCCTGGCGCAGCTGCGGGCTTACACGCTGTTCGCCACGCACTATTTTGAACTGACGGTGCTACCGGAAGCGCAACCGCTGGTGGCCAACGTGCACCTCAATGCCACTGAGCACAACGAGCGCATCGTGTTCCTGCACCACGTGCTGCCCGGGCCTGCCAGCCAGAGTTATGGCCTGGCCGTTGCACAACTGGCCGGCGTGCCGAGCGAAGTGATCGTGCGCGCTCGCGAGCACCTGGGTCGCCTGGAAGCCACCGCGCTGCCGCATGAAGTGCCCAAGGCTGCCAAAGGCAAATCGGCCGCGCCACAGCAAAGCGATATGTTCGCCAGCCTGCCGCATCCGGTACTCGAAGAACTGGCCAAACTGGATCTGGACGACCTGACACCGCGTCGTGCACTAGAAATGCTCTATACACTAAAGACACGGATCTAACGCACTTGCCTGCAAGCTGTTAGAATCTCGCGCGGTTTGGGATGCTGCAGGCTAATAGCCTGGCCTGCAGACTATCGCTCCCAAACCTGGCGACCCCAACGTGAAGGGGCTCCGCTGCCGCCGCCTGAGGAGAAAATTAGAAATGACCTTCGTCGTCACCGACAACTGCATCAAGTGCAAGTACACCGACTGCGTAGAAGTCTGTCCGGTGGACTGCTTTTACGAAGGCCCGAATTTCCTGGTGATTCACCCGGATGAGTGCATCGACTGCGCACTGTGCGAACCAGAATGCCCTGCCGTGGCCATCTTCTCCGAAGATGAAGTCCCGGAAGAGATGCAGGAATTCATTCAGCTGAACGTTGAGTTGGCCGAAATCTGGCCGAACATCACCGAGAAGAAAGAATCGTTGCCCGATGCCGAAGAGTGGGATGGCGTCAAAGGCAAGATCAAAGACCTCGAACGCTGATTGACCCTGCGTTCCCGAAAAGGCCCCTTGCGGGCCTTTTTGCTTTTTTGCAGGCAAAAAAGTTGATAACGCAAAAACCTGTAGGAGCCAGCTTGCTGGCGATGGATTCAAGTGCGCCGCGTCTATCCAGACAGCACGCGTTATCGTTGACCACCATCGCTGGCAAGCCAGCTCCTACAGATTCTGTGTCGTATGAGAGAACCGGGATCACGCCACTCCTGTAGGAGCCAGCTTGCTGGCGATGGATTCAAGTACGCCGCGTCAATCCAGACAGCACGCGTTATCGTTAACGACCATCGCTGGCAAGCCAGCTCCTACAAATTCTGTGTCGTGAGACAGAACCGGGATCACGCCACTCCTGTAGGAGCCAGCCTGCTGGCGATGGATTCAAGTACGCCGCGTCTATCCAGGCAGCACGCGTTATCGTTGACGACCATCGCTGGCAAGCCAGCTCCTACAGAGGGGCACGTACGCTTTTGATTTTCACCACTCATCAGGCCGAGCGTTAGCTCGCCTTCAGCTTTTGATCTGAGCGCCCCCTCGAGAGGCCGAGTGGAGGTTCTGCGCAGTGGGCAACCCGGCATGGATGCCGGGTTAGCCGCCCCCGGCCAGGGATGGCCGATGGCGGCGGGCCCACGGAGCAGGACCGGAGCGAGGCACCGAACGAAAGGGGCAAGAGCCCTTGGTTACTTGGGGCTTTTCCAAGTGACTCGCCGTAAGGGCGAAACCAATAGCCGCCGTTACCGCAGAAACGGATATGTACACCAGGAAGAAAACGGTCGGCTATCAAGCCGCCATCGCCAGCAAGCTGGCTCCTACAAAGAACAGTGCCCACGCGGAAAATAAAGTGACATCCAAACCAAAAAAAAGACAAAAAAAGGGGCGGTTTGACCCGCCCACATTTTTTCCCTATTCCCTGTGTTCCTTTTCATCGTCCTGATGAATCGCATCCTGCAATGTCCTTTCCCCTCATCCTTGAAGGGCGTGTCTGTCCGTCGACACAACCTGAATACTAGAGAATTCCCGAGCAAGAGCAATCACCCTCCGCGGCAAAAATCCGCTGTCACATGCTCCTGATTTTTATAAATACCTATAAAAATCAAAGCATTAAAAAAATCATCGGCGAACAGTAGTCGTCTTCCAGGGTGTAAAAATAGCGAACACTTACGCAAGAGTAAGCCAAGACTTACACCGCAAGACTACAAACATATCGTCATTGCAGGAGCATCAGCCAGACAACAAAAAGCCCCGAAACAGTCGGGGCTTTTTGCATGCCGCTCAAGCGATTTGCTTATTGGAACAGCGACTCACTCGACAGGCCATTTTTCTCCAGAATCTCCCGAAGACGCTTCAGGCCTTCAACCTGAATCTGTCTGACGCGTTCCCGGGTCAGGCCAATTTCCAGGCCTACATCTTCCAGTGTGCTGCTCTCATGACCGCGCAGACCGAAGCGGCGTATCACCACCTCGCGCTGCTTGTCGGTCAGTTCCGAGAGCCATTGATCGATGCTCTGGGACAGGTCGTCATCCTGCAGCAGTTCGCATGGATCGGTCGGACGGTCGTCGGTAAGGGTGTCCAGCAGGGTTTTATCCGAATCCGGACCCAGTGAGACATCGACCGAAGAAACCCGCTCGTTCAGGCCCAGCATGCGCTTGACCTCGCCCACCGGTTTTTCCAGCAGGTTGGCGATTTCTTCGGGTGAGGGTTCATGATCGAGTTTTTGCGTCAGCTCCCGTGCGGCCCTCAGGTACACGTTAAGCTCTTTGACCACATGGATCGGCAACCGGATGGTCCGGGTCTGATTCATGATCGCGCGCTCGATGGTCTGACGAATCCACCAGGTTGCGTAGGTCGAAAAGCGGAAGCCTCGTTCGGGGTCGAACTTTTCTACCGCCCGAATCAGTCCGAGGTTGCCCTCTTCGATCAGGTCCAGCAGCGACAAGCCACGATTGACATAGCGTCGGGCGATTTTCACCACCAGCCGCAGGTTGCTTTCAATCATGCGTTTGCGCCCGGCCGGATCGCCACTTTGCGACAAGCGTGCAAAGTGAACTTCTTCTTCGGGGGACAGCAGAGGGGAAAAGCCGATTTCATTGAGGTACAGCTGCGTGGCATCGAGCGCACGCGTGTAATCGATGTACTTGTGTTGCTTTAACGAGGCGGAGTGTCTGGATTTGGCACGAACGGAAGGTGGAGCAGCCCCTTCATCATTCGACATCGAATCCGTACCGATGCCGGTCTCCATCAGGAGAACCTCATCGTCGATGTCAAACTCCGGCACTTCTTTACTGAGAGCCATTGTTATAGTCCTTTGGTGAGTTCGACCTCAGGCTCAAGCGGCGCCTTTATCCTTGGCAACGCTGGAGCCTGTTCCCTCTACGTGACGGAACAGGCTGGTAACAAATCAACGACGTGGCAGGAACTGCAGCGGATCTACAGGTTTACCTTGTCGGCGAATCTCAAAATGCAGTTTCACCCGGTCTGTACCCGTTGACCCCATTTCGGCAATTGTCTGTCCGACCTTGACCTGCTGCCCCTCCCGAACCAACAGCCTGCGGTTGTGACCGTAGGCACTGACGTAGGTGTCGCTGTGTTTGATGATGACCAATTCGCCGTAGCCCCTTAAGCCACTCCCGGCGTATACCACCGTCCCATCAGACGCAGCTAAAACAGGCTGTCCCAAATCCCCGGCGATATCAATTCCTTTATTCAAACTACCGTTTGAAGAGAATTTTCCAATGAGAATGCCATTAGAAGGCCACCCCCAGCCGGTCGGGGCCGGGCCTGCGGGAGGCATCGGAGCGGGTGCGGGCTTGTTGGCGACGGACGGTGCAACCACCGTTGTCGTCGTAGTTGCGCCATTTGGCTGGCGCCGGATTACTGTGGTTTTACTCGACGATGAAGGCGCCGAATCGGCCGGGCTGGCCACCGCCGTCGGCGTTGAACCGGTGCGACCGTCAAAGCGAATCGTCTGACCCGGATGTATCGTGTAAGGCGTAGGAATGTTGTTGCGTGCCGCGAGGGCTTTGTAGTCCCAGCCGTAGCGAAAGGCGATGGAAAACAAGGTGTCTTTAGGTCGAACCACATACTGGCCCGTGGTCACTGCCGGACGCTGGGCCACGGCATTGTTGCGATCGACGACGCGTACGTCGCTCGACTTGTTGCTGGAACAACCGACCAGCAAGGTACTCAAGACTAGGCCAGTCACCAGGCGCTGAAAGCTCGTTATACCCATTCGCTGCGCAATGACTGTGAGACTCACCCGCCGCTCCCTTTGTGGTGGCTGAAATATTGAATTGCCGCGCTCCCGGCATGAAGTGTCACCAGTATAACGGGCTGTGCAGGCTTTACCTTTAATGAAGCGAAGCACACGTTTGCTACCTGACGATGAAACCCGTTTAACCGATCGACGCCGCTGTAAGACAGAGGCAATCGAAGAGAATTCACAGCGCCCGGACAAATGCTCAGGCCAGGGGGCCGTTGAGCAATGGAACGAAACGCACCGCCCCCAGAACACGCCTGGAAAACCCGTGTTCTTCGCGGATGATCAGCATCAACTGTTGCACTTCACCCGAACCGACCGGTATGACCAGTCGCCCTCCAGGTGCCAACTGATCGAGCAAGGCCTGAGGTACATCGGTCGCCACCGCCGTCACGATAATGCCGTTGTACGGCGCCAGCGCAGGCCAGCCTTCCCAACCATCGCCCCAGCGGAAAACCACATTGCGCAAGTTCAGATCAACCAGGCGTTCCTTGGCCCGGTCCTGCAGAACCTTGATGCGTTCGACGGAAAAAACCCGCTCGACTAATTGCGACAGGATTGCGGTCTGATAACCCGACCCTGTGCCGATTTCCATTACCTTGTCCAGAGGCCCCGCTTCCAGCAGCAGCTCGCTCATGCGGGCCACCATGTAAGGCTGGGAGATCGTCTGGTTGTTACCGATCGGCAACGCCGTATCTTCGTAGGCACGGTGCGCCAGCGCTTCGTCGACAAACAGGTGTCGTGGCGTAAGGCGGATCACTTCCAGCACCTTGGTGTTGGAAATACCTTCCTCGTACAACCGCTGAATCAGACGCTCGCGGGTACGTTGCGAGGTCATCCCGATACCGCGATGCATCGGGTCTTGTTCACGAGCCATCAGCGCAGTCCCTCCAGCCAGCCGTCGAGACTTGCGAAAGCATCATTGAAGGTGCGATCCAGTTGCAGCGGCGTGATGGATACATAGCCTTGCATCACCGCATGGAAGTCGGTGCCCGGGCCGCCGTCTTCGGCGTCCCCTGCGGCGGCGATCCAGTAGCCGGACTTGCCGCGCGGGTCGACCACTTTCATCGGTGCCGCGGCGCGGGCGCGATGGCCGAGGCGCGTCAGCTGGATTCCGCGGATGTGGTCCAGCGGCAAATTGGGAATGTTCACGTTCAGCACCGTGCGCGGTGGCAGGTCAAGGTCAGCGTGGGCTTCCACCAGTTTGCGCGCAAAGTAAGCGGCTGTGGGAAGGTTCTCGACCTGCCGTGAGACCAACGAAAAGGCAAACGATGGCCGCTTCAGGAAACGCCCCTCGAGGGCCGCTGCCACGGTACCGGAATACAACACATCGTCCCCCAGGTTGGCGCCCAGGTTAATGCCGGAAACCACCATGTCCGCTTCGCGCTCCAGCAAGCCGTTGAGGCCCAGGTGCACGCAATCGGTCGGTGTGCCATTAAGGCTGATAAAGCCGTTGGCCAGGGTTTGCGGGTGCAACGGACGGTCGAGCGTCAGCGAACTGCTGGCGCCGCTTTTGTCCTGGTCCGGGGCGATAACCACGCATTCGGTGTAATCCGCCAGCGCAGCATAAAGCGCGGCGAGACCGGGTGCGGTTACCCCATCGTCGTTAGAAATCAGAATACGCATGGGCTGTCCGTCTGCCCCACCGGCACCAGATCAACAAGCTCGCGCACCAATACAGTGGCAAAGCATCCGGCCGGCAGGACGAATTCCAGTTGCAGAATGTCAGGCTCGGGATAATGCCACGTCAACCCACCAATGGGCAGCCGCAGGATGCGACGTTCGTGGCTCATTCCGGCGTTAATCAACCAATCGCGAAGGTCTGCTTCGCGGGCGGCGATTGCCTGCTCCAGTTCATGGACAGCGCCCGTCGCCGGCGAGTCACCTTCACCCCACTGCGGGCCGGTCGGGTGCAGGTCTAGAATCGCCAGACGCGGGTCGCTGCACTCGGCCTCACCGGCCGGGAAAAAACTGCGGCTGTCGGTAAACGCCAACAGATCGCCAACCTGCGCTTGCTGCCAGGTGCCATCAGCGACGCGCGCCGCCAACACTTGGTTAAACAGAAAACTGCGGGCGGTGGAAAGCAGACGCGAACGCACGTTGCGCTGCTCCGGCAAGGCCTTGCGCGCGGCCCAGCTACGGGCATCGACCACGTTGCCACCGTCAAAGCCGAAACGCTGGGCGCCGAAATAATTCGGAATACCTTGTTTGGCGATCAGTTGCAGACGCGCTTCGATCGCCGCTTTGTCGCCAGCGAATTGCGTGAGGCGCAAGGTAAAACCGTTGGCCGAGTGGGCACCGCGTTGCAGCTTGCGTTTGTGCCGACCGGTCTTGAGGACTTTCAGCGTATCGTTTTCCGCCGCCGACAGATCGGGGTCGGCCTTGCCCGGCAGTTGCACGCTGAACCACTGACGCGTCAGCGCCTGACGATCCTTGAGACCGGCGTAACTGACGGTGCGCAATGGCACGCCCGCCGCCTTGGCGATTCGACGTGCTGCCTCTTCGGTATTCAGGCCGCGTTTTTCCACCCAGATCCACAGGTGCTCGCCGTCGCCGCTGAGCGGAATATTGAGTACTTCATCGACCTGGAAATCTTCCGCCGTAGCTTTCAGTACAGCGGTGCCGAGGGCTTCACCATAGGCACGCGGGCCAAGCAATTGCAGTTCGTTCATGCGCGCAGCAACAAGGCAACGGAGTGCACGGCAATACCTTCTTCGCGACCGACAAAGCCGAGCTTTTCGGTGGTGGTAGCTTTCACGTTCACTTGATCCAACTCAACTTGAAGATCCGCGGCAATCAGCGCACGCATCGATTCGATATGCGGGGCCATTTTCGGCGCCTGGGCGACGATGGTGTTATCGACGTTGCCGACCTTCCAGCCCTTGGCGTGGACCAGTGCGACGACATGACGCAACAGCACACGGCTGTCGGCACCCTTGAATGTCGGGTCGGTGTCCGGGAAATGCTTGCCGATATCACCCAGCGCAGCAGCGCCGAGCAAGGCATCGCTCAAGGCGTGCAGCAGGACGTCACCGTCGGAATGAGCGAGCAGCCCGAAGCCGTGTGCAATGCGCACGCCGCCCAGAGTAATGAAATCGCCTTCAGCGAAACGGTGCACATCATAGCCGTGGCCAATACGCATAAAAAAAACGCCCCGATTTTTGTCAGGGCGTGATTCTACCTGCTTTGTCAGTCATTAGGCGCTTAGAGCACGTCCATGATGCTGCAAGTGTTCATCGATAAAGCTGGCGATGAAGAAATAGCTGTGGTCGTAGCCCGGTTGCAAGCGCAACGTGAGCGGATGACCGGCCAGTTTGGCCGCCTGTTGCAGGGCTTCAGGCTTGAGCTGGGTGGCGAGAAAATCATCTCGATCACCTTGGTCGACCAACAGCGGCAGCTTCTCGTCAGCCTCGGCAATCAGCGCACAGGCATCCCACTCGCGCCACTTCGAACGGTCTTCGCCGAGGTAGCGGGAAAAGGCTTTCTGACCCCACGGGCAATCCATCGGATTGTTGATCGGCGAGAACGCCGACACCGACTGATAACGCCCCGGATTGCGCAACGCACAGACCAGCGCGCCGTGACCGCCCATGGAGTGGCCGCTGATACCGCGCTTGTCCGAAGCCGGGAAATGGGCTTCGACCAATGCCGGCAATTCCTGCACGACATAGTCATGCATCCGATAGTGCCGCGACCAGGGTTCCTGCGTGGCATTCAGATAAAACCCGGCGCCTAGGCCGAAGTCCCAGGCACCGTCCGGATCACCCGGCACATCGGGACCGCGCGGGCTGGTGTCCGGGGCAACGATGATCAACCCAAGCTCGGCGGCCATGCGCATGGCGCCGGCCTTTTGCATGAAGTTTTCGTCGGTGCAGGTCAGGCCGGACAACCAGTACAGCACCGGCAGTTTGCCGCCCTGCTCCGCTTGCGGCGGCAGATACACGGCAAACACCATGTCGCAACCGAGCACGTCGGAGCGATGCCGGTAGCGTTTGTGCCAGCCGCCGAAGCTTTTCTGGCAGGAGATATTTTCCAGGCTCATGACCGACCTCAGAAATGAATGACGGAACGGATGCTTTTTCCTTCATGCATCAGGTCGAAAGCCTTGTTGATATCTTCCAGGCCCATGGTGTGGGTGATGAACGTATCCAGCGGGATCTCGCCGGTCTCGGCCATTTCGACATAGCTCGGCAACTCGGTACGACCGCGCACACCGCCGAACGCCGAACCGCGCCAGACGCGACCGGTGACCAACTGGAATGGGCGGGTAGCGATTTCCTGACCGGCACCGGCGACGCCGATGATCACCGACTCGCCCCAGCCTTTGTGGCAGCACTCAAGTGCGGCGCGCATCAATTGGACATTGCCGATGCACTCGAAGGAAAAGTCGACGCCGCCATCGGTCATGTCGACGATGACTTCCTGGATCGGACGGTCGAAGTCTTTCGGGTTCACGCAGTCGGTTGCACCCAACTGTTTGGCGATCTCGAATTTGGCCGGGTTGATGTCGATGGCGATGATGCGCGCAGCCTTGGCTTTTACCGCGCCAATGACCGCCGACAGACCAATACCGCCAAGACCGAAAATCGCCACGGTATCACCCGGTTTTACCTTGGCTGTATTAAGTACCGCGCCAATGCCGGTGGTGACACCGCAGCCCAGCAGGCAGACTTTTTCCAGTGGCGCTTCTTTAGGAATCTTGGCGACGGAAATTTCCGGCAGCACGGTGTATTCGGAGAACGTCGAGGTGCCCATGTAGTGGAAAATCGGCTGGCCCTTGTAGGAAAAACGCGTGGTGCCATCTGGCATCAGGCCTTTGCCCTGGGTCGCACGAATCGCCTGGCACAGGTTGGTCTTGCCCGACAGGCAGAATTTGCACTGGCGGCATTCCGGGGTGTACAGCGGGATCACATGATCGCCGACAGCGACCGAGGTCACGCCCTCGCCGATCGCTTCAACCACCGCGCCACCTTCATGACCGAGGATCGACGGGAAGATACCTTCCGGGTCAGCGCCCGACAGGGTGTAGGCATCGGTATGACAGACACCGGAGGCAACCACACGCAACAGAACTTCACCGGCCTTGGGCAGGGCGACATCGACTTCAACGATCTCGAGGGGTTTCTTGGCCTCGAAGGCAACGGCGGCGCGCGACTTGATCATGTTGGTTCTCCAGTGAATAAAACGAGACAGTGAGTGTAATACAGCGCCTTACGGTGAATAATCCGGACAAAAGCAA
The DNA here is from genome assembly GCF_017351735.1 of Pseudomonas sp. FW300-N2A2. Classification (NCBI taxonomy): domain Bacteria; kingdom Pseudomonadati; phylum Pseudomonadota; class Gammaproteobacteria; order Pseudomonadales; family Pseudomonadaceae; genus Pseudomonas; species Pseudomonas sp. FW300-N2A2. Next base: position 69,017 of record NZ_JACNDU010000014.1, read on the forward strand.
AACATTATTGCCACACAGGGATAATCGTTAATGTCCGAGAACCGCTGGGAAGGTATCGACGAGTTCGTCGCCGTGGCCGAGTGCAGCCAGTTTACGGCGGCGGCGGAGCGTCTTGGGGTGTCTTCCTCCCACATCAGTCGCCAAATAGTACGCCTCGAAGAACGCCTTCAGACGCGCCTGCTTTATCGCAGCACCCGGCGAGTCACGCTGACCGAAGCCGGGCAAACGTTTTTGCAGCATTGCCAACGGTTGCAGGACGGTCGTGAAGAGGCACTCAGAGCTGTCGGCGACCTGACCAGCGAGCCCAAAGGCATGTTGCGCATGACCTGCGCGGTGGCCTACGGCGAGCGCTTTATCGTGCCGCTGGTGACGCGATTCATGGGGCTCTATCCGCAACTGCGGATTGATATCGAGCTGAGCAACCGTCAACTCGACCTGGTGCATGAAGGCCTGGACCTGGCGATCCGCCTCGGCCGCCTTCAGGACTCGCGACTGGTGGCGACGCGACTGGCACCGCGACGCATGTATTTGTGTGCGTCGCCGTCCTACCTGGAACGGTATGGTCGCCCACATAGCTTGTCGGAATTGAGCCGCCACAACTGCCTCATCGGTAGTTCGGACCTGTGGCAACTGGAACAGAACGGGCGGGAATTTTCCCAGCGGGTGCAGGGAAACTGGCGTTGCAACAGTGGGCAAGCAGTGCTGGATGCGGCGTTACAGGGCGTCGGGCTCTGTCAGTTGCCGGATTACTACGTGCTGGAGCATCTGAAAACCGGGGATTTGATTTCGCTGCTGGAGGCTCATCAGCCGCCGAACACTGCCGTTTGGGCGCTTTATCCACAGCAGCGGCATCTGTCGCCGAAGGTGCGCAAGTTGGTGGATTATTTGAAGGAAGGGTTGGCCGAAAGGCCGGAGTACCGGAGTTAGAAGAGGGTCGGTGTGTCAGTGGAATGCTGGTTGTCTGGACCGCCGCCATCGCGGGCAAGCCCGCTCCCACAAGGACTACAAAAAACTGTGGGAGCGGGCTTGCCCGCGATTGCAATCTATCAAGCGCTGAAGAATCAGCGGCGGTTAGCCCAGCGCTGTCTCAACCATTCCAGATCTTCGGGACGTGTGACCTTGAGATTGTCGGAACGCCCTTCGATAAGGCGTGGCGATGAACCAGCCCACTCCATCGCCGACGCTTCATCAGTGATAACAGCATCCGCCACCAGACTGTCCGCCAACGCCCGATGCAACGCGCCAAGTCGAAACATCTGCGGCGTATACGCCTGCCAGATCACGCTGCGGTCCACGGTTTCAACGACACGACCGTGCTTGTCGACCCGCTTCAGGGTATCGCGTGCCGGAACCGCCAGCAGCCCGCCGACCGGATCGTCAGCCAGTTCAACCAGCAACTTGTCCAGATCATCGCGGCTCAGATTCGGCCGCGCAGCATCGTGGACCAACACCCAATCCTCATCGTCCGCACCCAACGCATGCAAGTGCAGCAAGGCATTGAGCACCGACCCGGAACGCTCGGCACCGCCATCAACGCGTTGAATACGCGAATCGCCGGCGCATGCCAGATTGGGCCAATAAGGATCATCAACAGCCAGACTGACCACCAGTCCCTTCAGGGAAGGATGATCAAGGAAACAGCCAAGGCTGTGTTCAAGAATAGTGCGCCCGCCCAGGTGCAAGTATTGCTTGGGACGGTCTGCGGCCATACGGGCACCGATGCCCGCGGCAGGGATAACGGCCCAGAAGGCCGGTAACGAGGAATTCATTGAGCCAACTGGTAAAGGGTTTCACCGTCCTTGACCATGCCCAACTCATGGCGAGCCCGCTCTTCAACGGTCTCCATGCCTTTTTTCAATTCACTGACTTCGGCGTCCATGACCCGATTGCGTTCCAGCAGGCCTTCGTTCTCAGCATGTTGATCCGCGATCTGCTGAGTCAGCTCGGCCACTTGCGCCAGACTGCCATTACCCACCCACAGGCGGTATTGCAGGCCAGCCAGCAACAAGAGCAAGACGAGGAACAACCAATTGGGACTGCGCATCGAATATCAGGTATCCAGTGAAAAAAGACAGCCATGCCAAAACTTTGAAGCTTCTGATAGCACGAAGCCTGGAAAATCCAGGCTTGTGCTCTTAAGGCATCAGATTAGTGGCAAAAACGTCGCTGTCGCGATTTTTCCGACACAATCCGGTGTCTTTTTACCTTCTACAGCTTAACCGCGGAACTCGCTGCGGCCGTTGTACTTGGCTTTGCCGTTCAACTGCTCTTCGATACGCAGCAGTTGGTTGTACTTGGAAACGCGATCGGAACGGCACAGGGAGCCGGTCTTGATCTGGCCAGCCGAAGTGCCCACAGCCAGGTCGGCAATGGTCGAATCTTCGGTTTCGCCGGAGCGGTGCGAGATCACGGCGGTGTAACCAGCGGCCTTGGCCATCTGGATGGCTTCCAGGGTTTCGGTCAGGGTGCCGATCTGGTTGAACTTGATCAGGATCGAGTTGGCGATCTTTTTATCGATGCCTTCTTTCAGGATCTTGGTGTTGGTCACGAACAGGTCGTCGCCTACCAGCTGGGTTTTCTCGCCGATCTTGTCGGTGAGGATTTTCCAGCCAGCCCAGTCGGACTCGTCCAGGCCATCTTCGATGGAGATGATCGGGTAACGCTCGGTCAGGCCTTTCAGGTAATCGGCGAAACCTTCAGCGGTGAACACCTGGCCTTCGCCGGACAGGTTGTACTTGCCGTCTTCGTAGAACTCGCTGGCCGCGCAGTCCAGTGCCAGGGTCACGTCGGTGCCCAGCTTGTAACCGGCGTTGGCCACGGCTTCGGAGATCACTTTCAAAGCGTCTTCGTTGGAAGCCAGGTTCGGTGCGAAACCACCTTCGTCACCGACGGCAGTGCTCAGGCCACGAGCCTTCAACACAGCTTTGAGGTGATGGAAAATCTCGGTGCCCATGCGCAGACCTTCCGAGAAAGACTTGGCGCCAACCGGCTGAACCATGAATTCCTGGATGTCGACGTTGTTATCGGCGTGCTCGCCACCGTTGATGATGTTCATCATCGGAACCGGCATCGAGTAAACACCCGGGGTGCCGTTCAGGTTGGCGATGTGTGCGTACAGCGGCAGGTCCTGGTCCTGAGCTGCTGCCTTGGCCGCAGCCAGGGAAACGGCGAGGATCGCGTTGGCGCCCAGGGAGCCTTTGTTTTCAGTACCGTCCAGCTTGATCATCGCGTGATCCAGCGCTTTCTGGTCGCTTGGATCTGTACCTTTCAACAGGTCGCGGATCGGACCGTTGATGTTGGCGACGGCTTTCAGAACGCCTTTGCCCAGGTAACGGCTCTTGTCGCCATCACGCAGCTCGAGCGCTTCACGCGAGCCAGTGGAAGCACCGGACGGCGCGCAAGCACTGCCGATGATGCCGTTATCGAGAAGCACGTCCGCTTCCACGGTGGGGTTGCCACGGGAGTCGAGAACTTCACGACCTTTGATGTCGACGATTTTTGCCATTGTTGTAAACACTCCAAAGTTGACGAAAACGACGCAGCTGAAGGAAATCTTTTATCGCCGGCAAGTGATGTGCAACGGGCAGACTTGCGGACGATAAGGCTCAGGCCCGAGGGCCTGAGCAACAAATCGTGCGGTACTTTACCGGAGAAATGAGGATTACGCGGTTTCTACCGTCGGAAAACTCTTCACCAGTTCGTCCAAAGCTTTGAGCTGGGCCAGGAATGGCTCCAGTTTGTCCAGACGCAAGGCGCAAGGGCCGTCGCATTTGGCGTTGTCCGGGTCCGGGTGTGCTTCGAGGAACAGACCGGCCAGTGACTGGCTGATCCCGGCTTTCGCCAGATCGAGGACCTGGGCGCGACGACCGCCGGCGGAATCGGCACGACCGCCAGGCATTTGCAGCGCGTGGGTCACGTCGAAGAACACCGGGTACTCGAACTGCTTCATGATGCCGAAGCCGAGCATGTCGACCACCAGGTTGTTGTAGCCGAAGCTCGAACCACGCTCGCAGAGGATCAACTGATCGTTACCCGCTTCCACGCACTTGTTCAGGATGTGTTTCATTTCCTGAGGTGCGAGGAACTGGGCTTTCTTGATGTTGATCACTGCGCCGGTCTTGGCCATCGCGACCACGAGGTCGGTCTGGCGCGACAGGAAGGCCGGCAGCTGGATGATGTCGCAGACTTCAGCGACGACCGCAGCCTGTTCAGGCTCGTGGACGTCGGTGATGATCGGCACGCCGAAGGCTTGCTTGATGTCCTGGAAAATCCGCATGCCCTCTTCCAGGCCGGGGCCACGGTAAGAGGTCACGGAGGAACGGTTGGCCTTGTCGAAGCTGGCCTTGAACACGTAAGGGATACCGAGTTTCTCGGTAACCTTCACGTACTCTTCGCAGACCTGCATCGCCATGTCGCGGCTTTCCAGCACGTTCATGCCACCGAAAAGCACCATTGGCTTGTCGTTGGCAATCTCGATATCGCCTACGCGGATGATCTTCTGCGCCATAAGGTTCAAGCCTTCTTCTGGTGTTGAGCCAAAGCTGCTTTGACGAAGCCGCTGAACAACGGGTGACCGTCGCGTGGCGTCGAGGTGAACTCAGGGTGGAACTGGCAAGCGACGAACCATGGATGATCCGGGGCTTCGACCACTTCAACCAGCGCGCCATCACCGGAGCGACCGGAGATTTTCAGACCGGCTTCCATGATTTTCGGCAGCAGGTTGTTGTTCACTTCGTAGCGGTGACGGTGACGCTCGACGATCACGTCCTTGCCGTAGCAGCCGTGAACCAGGGAACCCGGCTCCAGCAGGCAATCCTGCGCGCCAAGACGCATGGTGCCGCCCAGATCGGAGGTTTCGGTACGGGTTTCGACGGCGCCGGTGGCGTCTTCCCACTCGGTGATCAGACCTACGACCGGGTGACCGCTTGCACGATCGAACTCGGTGGAGTTGGCGTCTTTCCAGCCCATGACGTTACGAGCGAACTCGATGACCGCCACTTGCATGCCCAGGCAGATGCCGAGGTACGGAACCTTGTTTTCGCGAGCGTACTGGACGGCGGTGATCTTGCCTTCCACGCCGCGCAGACCGAAGCCGCCTGGAACCAGAATCGCGTCGACGCCTTCCAGCAGCGCGGTGCCCTGGTTTTCGATGTCTTCGGAATCGATGTAGCGCAGGTTGACCTTGGTGCGGTTGCTGATGCCGGCGTGACTCATCGCTTCGATCAGCGACTTGTAGGCGTCCAGCAATTCCATGTACTTGCCGACCATGGCGATGGTGACTTCGTGCTCAGGATTGAGCTTGGCGTCAACCACGGCTTCCCACTCGGACAGATCGGCACCGCCGCATTGCAGGCCGAAACGCTCGACCACAAAATCATCCAGGCCTTGCGAATGCAGGATGCCCGGGATCTTGTAGATGGTGTCGGCGTCTTCCAGCGCGATCACCGCACGTTCTTCAACGTTGGTGAATTGCGCGATCTTGCGACGCGAGGAGATGTCGATCGGGTGATCGGAGCGGCACACCAGCACGTCAGGTTGCAGGCCGATGGAGCGCAGCTCCTTGACTGAGTGCTGGGTTGGCTTGGTTTTGGTTTCGCCGGCAGTGGCGATGTACGGCACCAGTGTCAGGTGCATCAGCATCGCGCGCTTGGCGCCGACTTCGAAACGCAGCTGGCGGATGGCTTCGAGGAACGGTTGGGATTCGATGTCACCCACGGTGCCACCGATCTCGACCATGGCCACGTCGGCATCGCCGGCGCCCTTGATGATCCGGCGCTTGATTTCGTCGGTGATGTGCGGGATCACCTGGATGGTCGCGCCCAGGTAATCACCACGGCGCTCTTTGCGCAGGACGTGTTCGTAGACACGGCCGGTGGTGAAGTTGTTGTTCTGGGTCATGGTCGTGCGGATGAACCGCTCGTAGTGACCCAGGTCCAGGTCGGTCTCGGCGCCGTCGTGGGTGACGAACACTTCACCGTGCTGGAACGGGCTCATGGTGCCCGGATCGACGTTGATGTACGGATCCAGCTTCAGCATGGTGACCTTAAGTCCCCGCGCCTCCAGGATGGCCGCCAATGAAGCCGATGCAATGCCTTTCCCCAATGAAGAAACAACACCGCCCGTGACGAATATGTAGCGCGTCATGAAAAACCCTAGAAGTCTGCGTTAAAGCGGTCCGAGCCGCCGGGGAAAGCGAAGGAAGGCCGAAGCCCCCGATCACCTGCATTAATCACAGTGCACCTTTCAAAAAAACCGCCGCGTTGGGACAGACCGGAAGATGAAACACCGGTACGTTGCTCGCTACACATTTTTTGGAATCGCCCAGCAAAGACTGCTTGGTAATCGGCAACTCCTGCAATTCAGGCGAATCCACAGAAGTTGTATCAAGAAGGGAGCGTAGTCTACCGGAAAGCCCCTTTCAGCTCAAACCTTGATCTTCGTTCGGTGGCTGCCAATGCAAATTCCAGCCGTCCTGCTCACTGCCATTCAAACCTTGCAGCCTCGCCACCGCCAACAATTGCTCGCCCTGATAGAGCAACGGCAATCTGCCACGGACGAAGCCCGGGACCCCACGTTCGTTGAGCAAACGCTTCAGATCACGATGGCCGCGCTCGGGCAGACTCATGACCTCACCCCCTTCACGATAGCGGATATGCAGCGGGCCATCGGGGGTTTGACCGGTGAGCGAGAGCACGCCGTTATCCGGCAACGCCAGCGATAGCGAGGGATCAGGCCAATCAGGCGCGGGCGGCGGCGTTCGCAGCCAGCAGCCCGACAGCCACCAGATCCGCCCGCCCGCCCGGTGCAATTCCCCATCGGCCAAGCGCCAGACCGGAGAGGCATCCGCGGCAGCATCACGAAAATCTTCCCAACCCGACCAATGGTCGCTATCCGGTAAACGGGTCAATGCCGAGAGCCAGTGACTCACTGCATTTCGCTGGCGAGCGGCGGACAGGCTGGCAAGCGTAGAAAGCTCAAGTGACGGCACACCCAGCCAATCGAATTCACTGATGGAGCTGGCCAGGGCCAGATCGATTTGCGCCAACTCATCGAGCAATTCCTGCGCTTCGCTCAGATGCGCGGCGCTGCGAGCCATAGTCGCCATCGCTTGAGGCCAGCGCTCGGTCAGCACCGGGAACACCTGATTGCGCAAGTAATTACGCGAGAAACGTCGATCCTGATTGGAAGGATCCTCGATCCAGCTCAATGAGTACTGGTTCGCGTAACCCTCCAACTCTGCTCGCGTGACATCGAGCAAGGGTCGCACCAGATGCCCTTTGCCCAACACACGTTGACGTGGCATCCCTGACAACCCTCTCACCCCTGCCCCACGCAGCAATCGGAACAACAGGGTTTCCGCCTGATCATCACGATGCTGGGCGGTCAACAGCACTTCATTGGCTTGAGTAGCCTCGATGAACGCGCCATAGCGCGCGTCACGGGCTGCACGCTCAAGGCTGGCGCCGGGCTGAACCTGGACGTGAACGACCTGCAGCGGTATCCCCAGCGCATCACAGACTGACTGGCAATGCTCCGGCCACGCATCGGCCGCAGACTGGAGGCCGTGATGAATGTGGATAGCTTTCAGCTCAGGGAGGTGTTCGGTTTTGGCGAGATGGGCGAGAATGTGCAAAAGGACCGTGGAATCGAGTCCACCGGAGAAGGCGATGTGCCATTTCGCAGCATTGCGCCACAGGTTCAGATTCATCAAAAGCCGGGAAGGCAAATCAATCGTGGGCCGATCCATATCTTTCCCTTTGCACAAATCAAATGTGGGAGCGAGCCTGCTCGCGATTGCGGTCAAACAGCCAACCGATTAGTTGAATGTTAAACCGCAATCGCGAGCAGGCTCGCTCCCACAGGGGTATTGCGCGCCCGGCTTAGAGACCGTAGCTCATCAGTCGCTCGTAACGGCGCTTGAGCAGCGCTTCGTTGTCGAACTTCTTCAGCATCGCCAGTTGCGAGGTCAGCTCGGCACGGATCGATGCGGCGGCCGCCACCGGGTCGCGATGAGCGCCGCCCAGAGGTTCGCCGATCACTTTGTCAACGATGCCCAGGCCTTTCAGGCGCTCGGCGGTGATGCCCATGGCTTCAGCGGCATCCGGCGCTTTTTCGGCGGTTTTCCACAGAATCGACGCACAACCTTCCGGCGAAATCACCGCGTAGGTCGAGTACTGCAGCATGTTCAACTGATCGCACACGCCGATTGCCAGTGCACCACCGGAACCACCTTCACCGATTACGGTGGCGATGATCGGGGTTTTCAGGCGAGCCATGACACGCAGGTTCCAGGCAATCGCTTCGCTCTGGTTGCGCTCTTCAGCGTCGATGCCCGGGTAAGCACCCGGCGTGTCGATGAAGGTCAGGATCGGCATTTTGAAGCGCTCGGCCATTTCCATCAGGCGGCACGCCTTGCGGTAGCCTTCCGGACGCGGCATACCGAAGTTGCGGCGAACCTTCTCGCGCACTTCGCGGCCTTTCTGGTGACCGATGATCATCACCGGCTGGTCGTCCAGACGGGCCACGCCGCCAACGATGGCAGCGTCGTCAGAGAAGTGACGGTCGCCGTGCAGCTCGTCGAACTCGGTGAAGATGTGTTCGATGTAGTCCAGGGTATATGGACGTTTCGGGTGACGCGCCAGACGCGCGATCTGCCAGCTGGTCAGCTTGCCGAAGATGTCTTCGGTCAGCGTGCTGCTTTTGTCCTGCAGGCGGGAGATCTCATCGCCGATATTCAGCGAATTGTCGTTACCGACCAAGCGCAACTCTTCGATCTTGGCTTGCAGGTCGGCGATCGGCTGTTCGAAATCTAGAAAATTCGGGTTCATAGGCGTCCGTCTTGGGTCGACGTCCAAGAGAGCTTGGGCCGGCCGGTTGTCTATTCGCGCCCTACCTTAAGGGAGAGGCGCGTTCAGGTCGAGATTAAAAATTCAGGTCGAGATCAGGGCGTTCAGTTGCTACCTGACCGTCAACGGTATTGGAGGAAGACGTTGTCTCGCCCGAACTGGTCACGCAAGGCTTGAATCAACGCATCCGCCGGGTCGATTCGCCAGGTCTCGCCGAACTGCAGCAAGGCCTTCGCATCGGGGCTCGTGTACTCCATGGTGATCGGGCACGCACCTCGGTGACGCTTGAACAGCTCACCCAGCCAGCGTAGCTGATCGCCTTTCAAATCCTTGGTCTGCAGCTTCAAGCGCAGACTTTCGGCCAGGTTGGTGCGCGCATCTTCCATGCTCATCACCCGCTTGACCCGCAGGCGCAAACCGCCGGAGAAATCGTCGTTGCTGACTTCGCCTTCGACAACAACCATCGCATCAGTCTGCAACAGCGACTGCGCCGAATGGAACGCGTCGGCGAACAACGAAGCTTCGATGCGCCCAGAGCGATCGTCAAGGGTGATGAACCCCATCTTGTCGCCCTTTTTGTTCTTCATCACACGCAGGGCGATGATCATGCCCGCGACGGTCTGTGTATCGCGAGCCGGCTTCAGGTCGATAATTCGCTGACGGGCAAAACGGCGGATTTCACCTTCGTATTCGTCGATCGGGTGACCGGTCAGGTACAGGCCCAGGGTATCTTTCTCCCCTTTCAGGCGCTCCTTCAGGGTCAGCTCTTTCGCCTTGCGGTGATTGGCGTAGACGTCGGCGTCTGCCTCGACGAACAGCCCGCCAAACAGATCGGCGTGACCACTGTCGTGGGTGCGAGCGGTTTGTTCGGCGGCCTTGATCGCCCCTTCCATCGCATTCAGCAGCACTGCGCGGTTCTGGTCGATGCTCGCTTGATAGGCTTTCGGTTCGTCATGGAAATACGGGCCCAGACGATCCAGCGCACCGCTGCGGATCAAACCGTCGAGGGTGCGCTTGTTGATGCGCTTGAGGTCGACACGGGCGCAGAAATCGAACAGATCCTTGAACGGACCGTCCTGACGCGCCTCGGTAATCGCCTCTACCGGGCCTTCGCCCACACCCTTGATCGCGCCAAGGCCGTAAATGATGCGGCCTTCGTCATTCACCGTGAACTTGAATTCAGAGGTATTCACATCCGGCGCGTCGAGACGCAGCTTCATGGTGCGAATTTCTTCGATCAAGGTCACGACCTTGTCGGTGTTGTGCATATCCGCCGACAGTACCGCAGCCATGAACGGCGCCGGGTAGTGCGTTTTCAGCCACGCGGTCTGGTACGACACCAGCCCGTAGGCGGCGGAGTGGGATTTGTTGAAGCCGTAACCGGCGAATTTCTCTACCAGGTCGAAAATGTTACCGGCCAGGTCGGCTTCGATATTGTTGGTCTTGCAACCTTCAATAAAACCGCCGCGCTGCTTGGCCATTTCTTCGGGCTTTTTCTTACCCATGGCCCGCCGCAGCATGTCCGCACCGCCGAGGGTGTAACCGGCCATGACCTGGGCGATCTGCATCACCTGTTCCTGATACAGGATGATGCCGTAAGTCGGTGCCAGTACCGGTTTCAGGCCTTCGTACTGGTAATCCGAGTGCGGGTACGCAAGTTCGGCGCGGCCGTGCTTACGGTTGATAAAGTCGTCAACCATGCCGGATTGCAAAGGGCCCGGACGGAACAGGGCCACCAGTGCGATCAAGTCTTCCAGGCAGTCGGGCTTGAGCTTTTTGATCAGCTCTTTCATGCCGCGCGACTCGAGCTGGAACACCGCGGTGGTTTCCGCTTTTTGCAGCAGCGTGTAGGTCGGCTTGTCGTCCAGCGGGATGAACGCGATGTCCAGCGGCGGTTCGTTGACCTTGGCGCGGTCGCGGTTGATGGTTTTCAGCGCCCAGTCGATAACTGTCAGGGTCCGCAGACCGAGGAAGTCGAACTTCACCAGACCGGCGGCTTCAACGTCGTCCTTGTCGAACTGGGTTACCAGGCCGTCACCGGCCTCGTCGCAATAGATCGGCGAGAAGTCGGTCAGCTTGGTCGGCGCGATTACCACGCCACCGGCGTGTTTACCGACGTTACGCACGACGCCTTCGAGCTTGCGCGCCATTTCCCAGATTTCCGCGGCTTCTTCATCGACCTTGATGAAGTCACGCAGGATTTCTTCCTGTTCGTAGGCTTTTTCCAGGGTCATGCCGACTTCGAACGGAATCATCTTCGACAGACGATCCGCCAAGCCGTAGGACTTGCCTTGGACCCGCGCCACGTCACGGACCACAGCCTTCGCCGCCATGGAACCGAAAGTGATGATCTGGCTTACCGCGTTGCGCCCGTATTTCTCGGCCACGTAGTCGATCACGCGGTCACGACCGTCCATGCAGAAGTCAACGTCGAAGTCGGGCATGGAGACCCGTTCCGGGTTGAGGAACCGCTCGAACAGCAGGTCATATTCCAGCGGGTCGAGGTCGGTGATTTTCTGCACATAGGCCACCAGCGATCCGGCACCCGATCCACGGCCAGGACCTACCGGTACGCCGTTGCTCTTGGCCCACTGGATAAAGTCCATAACGATCAGGAAGTAACCGGGGAAACCCATCTGGATGATGATATCCAGCTCGAAATTCAACCGGTCGACGTAGACCTGGCGCTTGGCTTCATAGTCTTCGGTGGTGTCCTTGGGCAGCAGAACGGTCAGCCGTTCTTCCAGGCCATCGAAGGACACCTTGCGGAAATACTCGTCGATGGTCATGCCATCGGGAATCGGAAAGTTGGGCAGGAAGTGCGTGCCCAGCTTCACTTCGATGTTGCAGCGCTTGGCGATCTCGACGGTGTTTTCCAGCGCCTCGGGAATGTCGCTGAACAGCTCGGCCATTTCCTCGGCGCTTTTGAGGTATTGCTGATCGCTGTAATTCTTCGAACGCCGCGGATCGTCGAGGGCACGGCCCTCACCGATGCAGACGCGGGTTTCGTGAGCGGCGAAGTCTTCCTGCTTGATGAAGCGCACGTCGTTGGTCGCTACCAGCGGCGCACCGATTTTCTCGGCCAGGGCCACGGCGCCGTGCAGTTGTTCTTCATCGTTAGGGCGGTTGGTGCGCTGGATTTCCAGGTAGAAACGATCCGGGAAGACCGCCATCCATTCGCGTGCCAGTTTTTCCGCTTCCGCCGGATTGCCGCTGAGCATGGCCAGGCCGATTTCGCCTTCCTTCGCCGCCGACAGCATGATCAAGCCTTCGCTGGCCTCGGCCACCCACTCACGCTCGATGATAATCGAGCCATTACGCTGGCCGTCGATGAAACCGCGGGAGATCAGCTCAGTCAGGTTGCGATAGCCGACAGCGTTCATCGCCAACAGGCTGATCCGGCTCAGGGCGTTGTCCGGGTCCTTGTTCGACAGCCACAAGTCGGCGCCGCAGATCGGCTTGATGCCTGCGCCCATCGAGGCTTTATAGAATTTGACCAGGGAACACATGTTGTTCTGGTCAGTGACCGCTACGGCAGGCATGTTCATGCCGACCAGGGTCTTGACCAGCGGTTTGATCCGCACCAGACCGTCGACCAGGGAGTATTCAGTGTGCAGGCGTAGGTGAACGAATGAAGCCGGCATAGTGATCCTGCGTTATGTCATGAAAACAACAAGGCCCGGATTGTACCGGGCCTTGGCGAAAACATCAGCCTCGCGACTAACTCTCGATGAGGCTTTCGCGCGCCTCATACGCCAACCGCACCGGTGCGAACGAGCGGCGGTGAATCGGCGTCGGCCCCAAGCGTGCCAGCGCTTCCAGATGAACGGGCGTCGGGTAGCCTTTGTGACCGCCGATGCCGTAACCCGGGTAAATCAGTTCGAATGCCGCCATTTCACGGTCGCGGCTGACCTTGGCCAGAATCGAGGCGGCAGCGATGGCCGGGACCTTGCTGTCACCCTTGACCACGGCTTCAGCGCGCATGGCCAGTTTCGGGCAGCGGTTACCGTCGATCATCGCCAGTTTTGGCTGAATGTGCAGACCTTCGATCGCACGCTGCATGGCCAGCATGGTGGCATGGAGGATGTTCAGCTCGTCGATTTCTTCGACTTCCGCGCGAGCGATGCACCAGCTCAGGGCTTTTTCGCAGATTTCGTCGAAGAGTTTTTCGCGGCGGGCTTCGGTGAGCTTTTTCGAATCGTTGAGACCAAGGATCGGACGATTCGGATCGAGGATCACCGCAGCCGTCACCACAGCGCCGCAGAGCGGGCCGCGACCGACTTCATCCACACCGGCAACCAGCTCTTCGACTTCGGCGACCAGGGTGAAATCGAGGCCCATCTGTTGTGATTTTGTCATTGTGTTTTGCCGATCAGATTCAGTACCGCGTCCGCCGCCTGATTGGAGGCATCCAGGCGCAAGGTCCGGTGGATTTCATCGAAGCCGCGGGTCTGTTCTTCACCACCTTCGATCAGGGGCGACAGCGTCTGGGCCAAGGCTTCAACCGTTGCATCGTCCTGTAACAATTCAGGCACCAGGAGGCGCTGGGCGAGCAGGTTCGGCAACGAGACGTAAGGGCTTTTCACCATGCGCTTGAGGATCCAGAACGTCAGCGGTGCCAGGCGATAAGCCACCACCATCGGGCGCTTGTACAGCAAGGCTTCGAGGGTCGCCGTTCCGGAGGCAATCAACACTGCGTCGCAGGCGGCCAGCGCCAGATGGGACTTGCCGTCGAGCAGGGTCAGCGGCAGATCGCGACCGGCCAGCAGTTCTTCAAGCTGCACGCGGCGCTGAGGGCTGGCGCAAGGAATAATGAACCGCACGCCAGGGCGCATGGCGCGCAAACGCTCGGCGGCATCGAGGAACAAAGCGCCCAGACGCCCGACTTCGCCACCGCGACTACCCGGCATCAGCGCGACCAATGGGCCATCAGGCAAACCGAGCTCGGCGCGTGCAGCGCGACGATCAGCCTCAAGGGGTATCGCATCGGCCAAGGTGTGACCGACAAACCGCACCGGCACGCCCTTCTCTTCATAGAATTTCGCTTCGAACGGGAACAGCGTCAGCATCAGGTCGCAACCTTCGCGAATCTTCAGCACTCGCTTCTGCCGCCACGCCCACACTGACGGGCTGACGTAATGCACGGTCTTGATCCCGGCCTGACGCAGCTTCAGTTCGATATTGAGGTTGAAATCCGGCGCATCGATACCGATGAACACGTCCGGTTTCTCGGCGATCAGGTCTGCGATCAGCTTCTTGCGGCGTTTCAACAACTCGCGCAGCCGACCGAGCACTTCCACCAGCCCCATGACCGAGAGACGTTCCATCGGAAAATACGAAGTCAGGCCTTCAGCCTGCATCAGCGGGCCACCGACACCGATGAACTCGACCGCCGGATGCTGTGCCTTGAGCGCACGCATGAGACCGGCGCCCAGAATGTCACCGGAAGCCTCACCCGCCACCAGCGCAATACGCAGATTAGCCATGATTAACGTGTGATGCCGCGGGTCGAAGACTGGATGGAGTCACGGAACACCGCAACTTCCGGAAACTGCTCCGAAGGTTCGGCCAGCTCCGCGAGTGCCTGCTCAACCGTGAGCCCCTGGCGATAAACCACCTTGTAGGCACGGCGCAGGGCGTGGATCGCGTCTTCGCTGAAACCACGACGGCGCATGCCTTCGAAGTTCATGCTGCGCGCTTCGGCCGGGTTGCCGAACACCGTGACGTACGCTGGAACGTCCTTGCCGATGGCGGTACCCATACCGGAAAAGCTGTGGGCGCCGATGTGGCAATACTGGTGAACCAGGGTAAAACCGGACAGGATCGCCCAGTCTTCAACATGCACATGGCCCGCCAACGCGGTGTTGTTGACCAGGATGCAATGGTTGCCGATGACGCTGTCGTGGCCGATGTGAGCGTAGGCCATGATCAGGTTGTGATCGCCCAGGGTCGTTTCGGAACGGTCCTGAATGGTCCCGCGGTGAATGGTCACGCCTTCACGGATGACGTTGTGGTCACCGATGACCAGACGGGTTTCTTCACCCTTGTATTTCAGATCGGGCGTGTCTTCGCCTACCGAAGAAAACTGGTAGATGCGGTTGTGCTTACCGATTCGGGTCGGGCCTTTGAGAATCACATGCGGCCCGATCACTGTCCCCTCGCCGATTTCCACACCAGCGCCGACGATCGACCAAGGGCCGACCTCGACGTCGTCGGCCAGGATGGCCGTCGGATCGATGATTGCGCGAGGGTCAATCAAACTCATACTTTTTGTTCCGCACAGATGATCTCGGCCGAGCAGACCGGCTTGCCATCTACCGATGCCTGGCATTCGAACTTCCAGATCTTGCGCTTGCAGCTGATGAACGTGGCTTCAAGGATCAACTGGTCGCCAGGCTTGACCGGCTGACGGAAACGCAGTTTGTCGGAGCCTACGAAGTAGTACAGGGTGCCATCAGCCGGCTTCACGTCCAGCATCTTGAAACCAAGGATCCCGGCAGCCTGAGCCATCGCTTCGATGATCAGTACGCCCGGCATGATTGGATGCGCAGGGAAGTGACCATTGAAGAACGGTTCGTTGATGCTGACATTCTTGTAGGCGCGAATGCGCTTGCCTTCCACATCCAGATCCACGACCCGGTCCACCAGCAGGAACGGGTAACGGTGAGGCAGGTATTCGCGAATCTCGTTGATGTCCATCATTTCGGGGGGAAGCCTATGTAAAGATTGGGAACGCGCGACTGACGCGCGCTCCTCTAGCAAATCAAGGAGGCAGTCTAGCGGCTGTGCACACTTGATATGGAAATGGTATCAGCCATCTGATGAAGCAATACCGTCAGGGGTCACTTCCCCTACTCGCTTTTCCAGCTGTCGCAGCCGCCGCGCGATGTCATCGAGCTGACGGATACGTGCCGCGCTTTTGCGCCATTCGGCAGCCGGTTGCATGGCCGTACCGGAAGAATAGGAACCCGGCTCGGTAATCGAGTGGGTCACCATGGTCATCCCGGTAATGAAAACCTTGTCACAAATTTCGATATGTCCCACCAGCCCTACGCCACCGGCGAGCATGCAATGCTTGCCGATTTTGGTGCTGCCGGAAATCCCCACGCACGCCGCCATGGCAGTGTGATCACCGACCTGAACGTTGTGGGCGATCTGAATCTGATTGTCGAGCTTGACGCCATTACCAAGAATGGTATCGGCCAGTGCACCGCGGTCGATGGCAGTATTCACGCCGATCTCCACATCGTCACCGACCAGAACGCCACCGATCTGGGCGATTTTCTGCCAGATGCCTTTCTCGTTGGCAAAGCCGAAGCCTTCGCCACCCAACACTGCACCGGACTGAATCACCACCCGCTTGCCGATACGCACGTCGTGATACAGCGTGACGCGCGGTGCGAGCCAGCCACCTTCGCCGATAACGCTACGAGCGCCGATGAAGCAATGCGCGCCGATGGTCGTACCTGCATCAATTCGCGCCCCGCTTTCGATGACCACAAAGGCACCGATGCTCGCCGCTGGATCAACCACCGCGTCCGCCGCAATCACTGCGGTCGGATGAATGCCGGCAGCCGCCTTGGGCTTGGGATCGAAGAGGTGGGAAACACGAGCGTAGGCGGCGTACGGATCAGGTACGACCAACGCATTCCCGGCAAAACCTTCAGCGTCAGCGGCTTTCAGCAACAGTGCTGCAGCCCGGCTGTCAGCCAGGTATTTGCGGTATTGAGGATTTGCCAGAAAGCTCAACTGAGCTGGGCCAGCCTCTTGCAAAGTGGCTAGCCCAGTAATTTCCTTCTCTGGGTCGCCACGTAGGGTGGCGCCGAGGAACTCGGCCAACTGGCCGAGTTTTATGGTCGCTGTCATGGATTACTTCAGCTGATTCATGCGCTCGATAACCTGGCGAGTGATGTCGTACTGAGGTTTGACATCAATCACTGCGCCACGCTCGAAGACCAGGTCAAAAGCACCTTTCTTGATGACTTCTTCCACAGCGCTGTCCAGTTTCGGCTTGAGCTGCTTCAGCATTTCACGGTCGGCAACGGCTTTGGCTTCGTTCAATTCCTTGGACTGGAACTGGAAGTCACGGGCCTTTTGCTTGAATTCAAGCTCCAGACGCTCACGCTCGCCTTGCTGCATCTTGTCGCCGCCAGCCATCAGACGGTCCTGAATACCCTTGGCACTGCTTTCCAGCGTCTTGAGCTTGGTCAGTTGCGGGCCGAACTTCTTCTCGGCATCCACGGCGTACTTCTTGGCCGCATCGGATTCCAGCAAAGCCATTTGATAGTTCAGAACGGCAATTTTCATGTCGGCAAAAGCCGGGCCTGCTACCAGTACGGTCGCCAGGAGAACCAATTGAGTCAACTTACGCACGATGCACTCCTACAAAATCCATTGTCGTTATCTTGGGTCAGACGCTTAGAACGTCTGGCCGAGGGAGAATTGGAACACTTGAGTTTCAGCCTCATCCGGTTTCTTGATCGGCATGGCCAACGCGAAACTCAGAGGACCCAGTGCGGTAACCCATGTCACGCCTACACCGACAGAGCTGGCCATGTTGCTCAGGCTGATGTCGTTGCACTGTGTATTGGACTTCGAACCATCGGCATTGGTGGTCGACTTGCACTGCGAGTCGAACACGTTACCCACGTCCCAGAATACCGAGGTGCGCAGGGAACGCTGATCCTTGACGAACGGCAGAGGGAAAAGAACCTCCACACCGCCCTGGATCAGGACGTTACCACCGAACGGCAGCGGATCCTGGTCCGGATCGAGCGCAGTGCCAGGGTTCTTGCCGGTACTTGGAGTACTGCGAGGACCCAGGGTGCTGTCCTTGAAGCCACGAACCGAGTTGAAACCACCAGCATAGTAGTTTTCATAGAACGGCAAGCCATCGGTCGAACCGTAGCCATCGCCATAACCCAGCTCGGTATGCAGGCGCATGGTGTAGTTTTCGGTCAACGGCTGGAACAACTGGCCACGGTAGTCGAGTTTGAAGAACGACAGGTCGCTGCCAGGGGTCGTGGTTTCCAGCACAAGGCTTTGCGAATGACCACGGGTCGCCAGCACGCCTTTGTTCAGGGTCGACTCGGACCAACCGGCCGAAGCCTTGAAGTTCAGGTAGCTGTCGCCTTCCTTGTTAACGAAGTCGAAGATTTCGTCAACGGTGTACAGGCCAGTCTTGATCTTGTCCTGTTGCGCAGTCAGGCCGAAGGTCAGACGCGAAGTCTCGCTGATCGGATAACCGACGCTCGCGCCGGCACCGTAGCTGTCTACCGCATAGCTGGCAACGTCGACGTCGAGGTCTTTGTAGTCAGTGGTGCGATAGAACGCGTTGTAACCCAGGCTCACACCGTCAGCAGTCCAGTACGGGTCGACATAACCGAAGTTATAGCGGCTCTGGTATTCACTGCGGGTCAAGCCAACGCTGACCTTGTTACCGGTACCGAGGAAGTTGTTCTGGGTGATCGAACCACCGAGGATCAGACCGGCACTCTGTGCAAAGCCGACGCTGGCGGTAATCGAACCGGACGCTTGCTCTTCAACGCTGTAGTTCACGTCAACCTGGTCATCGACACCCGGTACAGCCGGGGTTTCGACGTTGACTTCCTTGAAGAAGCCCAGACGCTCAAGACGGGTCTTGGATTGGTCGATCAGGTAAGTAGAAGCCCAGCCGCCTTCCATCTGACGCATTTCACGGCGCAGCACTTCGTCTTCGGACTTGGTGTTGCCACGGAAGTTGATGCGGTTAACGTAAGCACGCTTGCCCGGATCGACCGCGAAAGTGATATCGACGGTGTGGTCTTCATCATGCGGCTGAGGTACGCCGTTGACGTTGGCGAAGGTGTAACCCTCGTTACCCAGGCGACGGGTGATCAGTTCGGAGGTGGTGGTCATCAGCTTGCGCGAGAACACCTGGCCTTTCTGCACCAGCAGCAGGGACTTGACCTGGTCTTCAGGAACTTTCAGGTCACCGCTCAGCTTGACGTCACGAACGGTGTACTTCTCGCCTTCGTTGACGTTGACGGTGATGTAGACGTGCTTCTTGTCCGGGGTGATGGACACCTGGGTCGAAGCGATATCCATGTTGATATAGCCACGGTCCAGGTAGTAGGAACGCAGACGCTCCAGGTCACCGGACAGTTTTTCACGAGCGTACTTGTCGTCGTTCTTGAAGAACGACAACCAGTTGGTGGTCTTGAGTTCGAACAGGTCGATCAGGTCTTCATCAGGGAAGACCGTGTTACCCACCACGTTGATGTGCTGGATAGCTGCAACGGTGCCTTCGTTGATATTGACCTTGAGGCCGACGCGGTTACGCGGCTGCGGCACCACTTCGGTGTCAACGGTAGCCGAGTAGCGGCCCTGAGCGACGTACTGGCGCTGCAGCTCGTTACGAACACCTTCGAGGGTGGCGCGCTGGAAGATCTCGCCTTCGGCCAGACCGGACTGTTTGAGGCCCTTCATCAGGTCTTCAGTGGAGATCGCCTTGTTACCCTCGATCTCGATACTGGCGACGGACGGACGCTCGACTACAGTAATGACCAGGACGTTGCCATCACGGCCCAGCTGGATATCTTGAAAGAACCCGGTTTTGAACAGCGCACGAGTGGATTCCACCAGGCGACGATCATCCGCCTGTTCACCGACGTTCAACGGCAAGGCACCAAAGACGCTACCCGCGGAGACCCGCTGGAGGCCATTGACGCGAATATCAGAGATAGTGAAGGACTCGGCGTGAACTTCGGCGATCATCAATACGGTGAGAACCGCAGTTAGCAGCAGACGTTTCATGAAGTCCTTTCTTATTCCAACTGGCAATAAACAAACTGCCGCAAAATGCGGCAGATTCGCAATTCAGCGAAGTGTTACAGACGACCCAAATCATTGACCAGAGCGAGCAACATCACCCCGACCACCAAACTGATGCCGATCTGTATCCCCCAACCCTGCACCCGATCCGACAAGGGGCGACCACGCGCCCACTCAATCAGATAAAACAACAAATGCCCCCCATCCAGTACCGGAATGGGCAACAAATTCAGAACACCCAGGCTAATACTCAGATAAGCAAGGAAATTCAGGAAATCAGCGACGCCCGACTGGGCAGAAGCGCCCGCCACTTTAGCAATGGTTATCGGTCCACTCAAGTTTTTTACCGAGAGCTCACCGAACAACATTTTCTTGAGCGAATCGAGGGTCAGTATGCTCATGGTCCAGGTGCGTCGAGCCCCCTCGCCAATCGCTGCCAAAGGACCGTAACTGACCTCGCGAATCATCTCCGGCGGCCAATCGATCGCCTTCACCCCGGCACCGAGATAACCACTGGGCGACTTTTTCTCGCCGCGAGCAGCGAGCGTCACAGAGACGTCGATTTGAGCACCATCGCGCTCGACGCGCAGCATGATTTTGGTATCAGGATGAATACGGACGATATCGACCACTTGTTGCCAGTCATCGAGCGCCTTGCCATCCAGGGCCAACAATCGGTCGCCGGTTTTCAGGCCGGCAGCCTGCGCCGGGCCTTTCGGATCGAGTTCCGCCAGAACCGGCGGCAACGCCGGACGCCATGGGCGAATACCCAGCGAGCGAATCGGATCCGGCTCGTCAGCGCCCTTGAGCCATTTATCCAGCACCAGCTCACGCGGCGAATCCGCTGTGGAACCCTGCTCACGAACCAGCAACTGAAGGGAACCGCTTTCGCCAAGACGGCGAACCAGTTGCAGATTTACTGCGCCCCAGCCCGAAGTCAGCTCACCATCAATGGCAACAATTTCCTGACCTGCACTCAAACCCGCCCTGGCGGCGATGCTGCCGGACTCAACGGCACCGATGACTGGCCGCACCTGCTCGCTGCCAAGCATGGCGAGCACCCAGAAAAAAATCATCGCCAGCAAGAAGTTGGCAATCGGCCCCGCCGACACGATAGCAATGCGCTGACGGACGGATTTGCGATTGAAGGATTGATCGAGCTGATCGGCCGGAACTTCACCTTCACGCTCGTCGAGCATTTTCACGTAGCCACCCAGCGGGATGGCGGCAATCACGAATTCAGTGCCTTTCTTGTCGTGCCAGCGCAGCAACGGCATACCGAAGCCCACGGAGAAACGCAGCACTTTGACTCCACAGCGACGTGCGACCCAGAAATGGCCGAATTCGTGGAAAGTGACCAGCACGCCCAGGGCTACCAGGGTGCCGACAATCATATAGAGCGCGCTCATCTACTTTCTCCGCAACTTATCCGGTGCTGCATGGGCCAACGTATTGCAGCACTTACCGCCCGTGACGACTCAACCACTGCCCGGCCAGTACTCGCGCTTTCGCGTCAGCCGTGAACACCGCCTCGAGATCATCCACCGCAACCACGGGCTCGAGATTTAACACTTCTTCGATGATACTCGCGATTTCCAGATAGCGAACCCGCCCGTCGAGAAAGGCCGCGACAGCCACTTCATTCGCCGCATTGAGCATGGCTGGCGCGCTATTGCCAGCCTCTGCGGCCTGACGCGCCAGGCGCAGGCATGGGAAACGCTCTTCATCGGGAGCCTGGAAATCCAGGCGCGCAATGGCAAACAGATCCAGCGGTGCGACACCCGAATCGATACGCTCCGGCCAGGCCAGCGCATTGGCAATAGGCGTGCGCATGTCGGGATTACCCAACTGAGCCAGGACCGAGCCATCGATGTAATCGACAAGCGAATGAATCACGCTCTGCGGGTGAATCACCACTTCGACCTGGGACGGCTTGGCATCAAACAGCCAGCAGGCTTCGATCAGCTCGAGGCCTTTGTTCATCATGCTGGCCGAATCTACCGAAATCTTGCGCCCCATGGACCAGTTCGGATGGGCACACGCCTGATCAGGGGTTACATGCACCAGCTCAGCCATAGGCGTCTGACGGAAAGGACCGCCCGAAGCTGTCAGCAAGATCCGACGGACACCGACCGCACCCAGCCCACGAGCGAAATCCTGCGGCATGCACTGGAAAATCGCGTTGTGCTCGCTGTCGATCGGCAGCAGCACCGAACCGCTTTTACGTACGGCCTGCATGAATAACGCACCGGACATCACCAGTGCTTCTTTGTTGGCCAGGAGTATTTTCTTGCCAGCCTCGACCGCCGCCAGCGTCGGGCGCAAGCCCGCCGCGCCGACAATGGCGGCCATGACGGCATCGACTTCAGGATCGGCGGCGACCTGACACAGCCCCTCCTCCCCCACCAGAACGCGGGTCGACAACCCGGCCGCACGCAAGTCGTCCTGCAAGCCTCGGGCAGCGCCCTGCTCTGGCACAACGGCGAACCGTGGCGTATGACGGACGCACAACGCGAACAACTCACTCAGGCGAGTGAAACCGCTCAAGGCGAACACCTGATAACGCTCGGGATGACGGGCAATAACGTCGAGCGTGCTCAGGCCGATCGAGCCGGTAGCCCCCAGAACGGTAATCTGTTGAGGGCGGCTCACGGTGCCGCCATCCACAACAACACCGCGAACACCGGGATCGCTGCCGTCAGGCTGTCGATGCGATCGAGTACACCACCGTGGCCGGGCAGCAGATTGCTGCTGTCCTTGACCCCGGACTGGCGCTTGAACATGCTTTCGGTGAGGTCACCCACTACCGAGATGAACACGATAATTGCGGCACCGATCAACCCTTTGAAAAGCTCGGCAACCGTCCAGTCGCGAACCAGGCCGACAATAACGGTGATGACCAGGCTCAGCGCGAGGCCGCCATACACGCCTTCCCAGCTCTTGCCGGGACTGACCTGCGGTGCCAGCTTGCGCTTGCCGAAGGCCCGACCGGAAAAGTAAGCACCGATGTCGGCACCCCAGACCAGCACCATGACCGCCATGATCAACCAGTTGCCCAATGGGTATTGTTTGATCTGCACCAGACCTTGCCAGGCCGGCAGGAGAATCAACAGGCCGATCACCAGTTTGGTCGCCGCACTGGACCAACGCTCGCTCGAACGCGGATACGTCAACACCAGGTACGTCGCCACGCCCCACCACAGCACCGAAGCGCCCAACACCCAAGGTGCCAGGCCCGGCAGGATATGCATGACAAACAGCATCAACGCGACGACTGCAGCATAGGCAACGCGGATCGGCTGCTCAGTGAAGCCCGCCAGACGCGCCCATTCCCAGGCACCGAGGGTCACGACCAGCCCGATGAACAGCGCGAAACCGGAGCCTTCGAGCAGGAAAAACCCGCACAAGGCGATCGGCAGCAGGATCAGCGCGGTGATGATTCGTTGTTTGAGCATTAAACCCGGGCCCCAGCCTCGACCTGCTCGCTCGTTTTACCGAAGCGGCGCTGGCGAGAAGCGAAATCGGCCAGCGCGGTGCGCATGGCGTCGTGTTTGAAGTCCGGCCAGAACAGGTCGGAGAAGTACAACTCGGCGTAGGCCAGTTGCCACAGCAGGAAGTTGCTGATGCGGTGCTCGCCACCGGTACGGATGCACAAGTCCGGCAACGGCAGATCGCCAGTGGCCAGGCAGGTTTGCAACAGTTCCGGGGTGATGTCTTCCGGACGCAGATGCCCGGCCTGAACTTCCCGCGCCAGACGCTGTGCGGCTTGCGCGATGTCCCACTGACCGCCGTAGTTGGCGGCGATCTGCAGAACGAAGCGATTGGTGCCCGCGGTCATCGCTTCCGCTTCACGCATCGCAGCCTGAAGCTCTGGATGGAAACGCGAACGGTCACCAATGATGCGCAGACTGATGTTGTTGTCGTTGAGGCGCTTGGCCTCACGACGCAACGCCTTGAAGAACAGATCCATCAAGGCACTGACTTCATCGGCCGGACGCTGCCAGTTCTCGCTGGAGAAGGCGAACAGGGTCAATACCTCGACCTTGGCCTCGGCACACACCTCGATCACTGCACGAACTGCGTCCACACCCGCTTTATGCCCGGCGACACCTGGCATAAAGCGTTTTTTCGCCCAGCGATTATTGCCATCCATGATGATCGCGACATGACGCGGCACCGCGGACGGCACTGACTGCTTGGTCTTTTCCATGAAAACGCGACCCTTATACGGCCATCAGGTCTTTTTCTTTCTGCGCCAAATTCGCGTCGATTTCAGCCACGTACTTTTTGGTCAGATCATCAATTTCACCAGTGGCGCGACGTTCTTCGTCTTCACTGATTTCCTTTTCCTTGACCAGATCCTTGAGCTGGCTGTTCGCATCACGACGGATGTTGCGCACGGCAACACGGGCATCTTCAGCGACATCGCGAGCCTGCTTGGTGAAGCCCTTGCGGGTTTCTTCGGTCAGGGCCGGCATGGAGATCAGCAGCAACTCACCCAGGTTGGTCGGGTTGAGGTTCAGACCAGCACTGCCGATGGCCTTGTCGACGGCGCCCAGCATGTTGCGCTCGAAAGCGACCACTTGCAGGGTACGGGCGTCTTTGACGGTGATGTTGGCGACTTGCTTGATCGGGGTGTCGGAACCGTAGTACGGCACCATCACGCCTTCGAGAATGCTTGGGTGCGCCTGGCCAGTACGAATACGGCCGAAGTTGTGCATCAGCGACTCGACGGATTTCTGCATACGCTCTTTAGCGTCTTTCTTGATTTCGTTGATCATTGTTGGCCTTCCTCGATCAGGGTCCCTTCAGCGCCGCCATGCACGATGTTCAGCAGGGCGCCGGGTTTGTTCATGTTAAATACGCGCAACGGCATCTTGTGGTCGCGGCACAGGCAAATGGCGGTCAGATCCATAACACCCAGCTTGCGATCCAGCACTTCATCGTAGGTCAGATGATCGAACTTCTCGGCATGCGGGTCTTTGAATGGATCAGCGGTGTAGACGCCATCGACCTTGGTCGCTTTCAGCACGACATCGGCATCGATTTCGATTGCTCGCAGGCAGGCCGCCGAATCCGTGGTGAAGAACGGATTGCCGGTACCGGCCGCGAAGATCACGACTTCCTTGGCATTCAGGTGGCGCATGGCTTTGCGACGATCGTAGTGATCAGTCACGCCAACCATGGAAATCGCCGACATCACGATGGCCGAGATATTGGCACGTTCCAGCGCGTCGCGCATGGCCAAGGCATTCATCACGGTGGCCAGCATGCCCATGTGGTCGCCGGTGACCCGATCCATGCCGGCCGCGCTCAGCGCTGCACCGCGGAACAGGTTGCCGCCGCCGATCACCAGGCCGACCTGGACGCCGATGCCGACCAGTTGGCCGACTTCCAGCGCCATGCGGTCCAGAACTTTCGGATCGATCCCGAACTCTTCCGAGCCCATCAGGGCCTCGCCGCTAAGCTTGAGTAGAATGCGTTTATAGCGAGCCTGATAACCACTGCCCTGCTGAGCCATTGCGAATCTCTCCTGCGGCGTATTTTAAAAATTCTTTGCGAGCTGTTTACAGCTGGCGTTCACTCTAGCTTGGCGCTGCTTCAGCGCCATCGGAACATGGCTTTGTAAGCCAGTTCCAAAAGGAAACCAATTAAAAATTGGTGCCCCATCTGAAAAGAGGCTGCGCGCGTAAGCGGGCAGCCTCTTCAGGGCGACAGTTAAAAAACCGTCTTATTGCTTGGCGGCAGCCAGCTGGGCAGCAACTTCTTCAGCGAAGTTGTCGACCGGCTTCTCGATGCCTTCGCCTACTTTGAAGTAGGTGAAAGAAACGATTTCTGCACCGGCTTTCTTGGCCAGTTCGCCAACCTTGATTTCAGGGTTCTTGACGAACGCCTGCTCAACCAGGCTTGCTTCAGCCAGGAACTTGCTGATACGGCCTTTGACCATGTTCTCAACAATGTTTTCTGGCTTGCCTTTGATTTTTTCTTCGTTCAGCTGCAGGAACACGGCTTTTTCGCGCTCGATAGCTTCAGCAGAAACTTCCGATGGCAGCAGGAACTCAGGGTTGCTGGCCGCTACGTGCATAGCGATGTCTTTGGCCAGCTCAACGTCGCCGCCCTTCAGAACAACCGCAACACCGATTTTGTTGCCGTGCAGATAACCACCAACAACATCACCTTCAACGCGAACCAGGCGACGGATGTTGACGTTTTCGCCAACCTTGCCGACCAGTACCAGGCGAGCAGCTTCTTGAGCTTCGATCAGCGGAGCGACGTCAGTCAGCTTGTCGGCGAACGCTTTTTCAACGCTGGCAGCAACAAATGCCTTGAAGTCGTCCTGCAGAGCCAGGAAGTCGGTCTGCGAGTTCACTTCCAGCAGAACGGCGGATTTACCGTCTTCTTTCAGAGCGATAGCGCCTTCAGCAGCCACGTTGCCTGCTTTCTTGGCAGCCTTGATGGCGCCCGAAGCACGCATGTCATCAATGGCTTTTTCGATGTCGCCGCCAGCCTTGGTCAAGGCCTTTTTGCAGTCCATCATGCCTTCGCCAGTACGCTCGCGCAGTTCTTTGACCAACGCTGCAGTAATCTCTGCCATTTCAAAATTCCTCTTGGATAGGTTTTCAACCATTCCACCCGATCGAACGGGCGTTCAATTCTTCCCGAACCACCCTTGTTAGCAGCTGCAAGTTACAAATGATGTAAATGCGCCACCGGACAAATGGTTTTCGAGGTGGCAAAAAGGGGGCCAAGCCCCCTTTTTGCTTACTGAGTCAACGCCAAGGCGTCAGTTACTCAGCTGCAGCTGCCGGAGCTTCTTCAACGAACTGCTCGGTGCCGCCAGCAACGTGGTTGCGACCGCGGATTACTGCGTCAGCCATCGAACCCATGTACAGCTGGATAGCGCGGATTGCGTCATCGTTGCCTGGGATGATGTAGTCAACGCCTTCCGGGCTGCTGTTGGTATCGACTACGCCGATAACCGGGATGCCCAGCTTGTTGGCTTCGGTGATCGCGATGCGCTCGTGATCAACGTCGATAACGAACAGAGCGTCTGGCAGACCGCCCATGTCCTTGATACCACCCAGGGAACGATCCAGCTTTTCCAGGTCACGGGAGCGCATCAGCGCTTCTTTCTTGGTCAGCTTGGCGAAAGTACCGTCTTCGGCTTGTACTTCAAGGTCACGCAGACGCTTGATGGAAGCACGGATGGTTTTGAAGTTGGTCAGCATGCCGCCCAACCAGCGGTGATCGACGTACGGCGAACCGCAACGTGCAGCTTCTTCAGCAACGATCTTGCCAGCGGAACGCTTGGTGCCGACGAACAGAATCTTGTTTTTGCCCTGGGCCAGACGCTCTACGAAAGTCAGAGCTTCGTTGAACATTGGCAGGGTTTTTTCAAGGTTGATGATGTGGATCTTGTTACGCGCGCCGAAAATGTATTTACCCATTTTCGGGTTCCAGTAACGGGTCTGGTGACCGAAGTGCACACCGGCCTTCAGCATATCGCGCATGTTGACTTGGGACATGATAGTTCCTTAATAAGTCGGGTTTGGCCTCCACGTATCCCAATGACCAACCAGCAGCATCAGCTGAAGGCACCCAGGTCATCGTGTCGACACGTGTGTGGATTTAAGCCTTTCGGGGTATCCCCGGAAAGCGGCGCATTTTATATCACAAGGCTCGCAAAAACGGAACCCGGATTCTCAATTCCTGACGCGCGCCTTTATCCGCGCCCTTGGAATCGCTCAAGAATGCGCCTATCTATAGAGAGAAGCGATGTACAGAGGCTCAGATTTGCGCTGTTCGTCTGTTAGAATCGCGTTTTTCAGGGCGGTAAAGATTGATCGCACACTGCCCATTCCGTTTTGACAAGCGCCATCGAGCGTAGAGAGAGCCTGTATGACCGTCACCCTCAAAACCCCGGAGGACATCGCAAAAATGCGTGTCGCCGGCAAACTGGCCGCCGATGTGCTGGAAATGATTGCTGAACATGTCAAGCCGGGCGTCACCACTGAAGAGCTGGACCGCATCTGCCACGACTACATCGTCAACGTGCAGCAGGCCATCCCTGCCCCGCTCAACTACAAAGGCTATCCGAAGTCGATCTGCACCTCGATCAACCACGTGGTCTGCCACGGCATCCCGAACGAGAAGCCATTGAAAGACGGCGACACGCTGAACATCGACGTCACCGTGATCAAGGACGGCTACCACGGCGACACCAGCCGCATGTTCCACGTCGGCACCGTGCCGGTCTGGGCCGAGCGCCTGTCGCAAGTGACCCAGGAATGCATGTACAAGGCCATCGAAATCGTCAAACCCGGCTGCCGCCTGGGCGACATCGGTGAAGTGATCCAGAAGCACGCCGAAAAGAACGGCTTCTCGGTGGTTCGCGAGTTCTGCGGCCACGGCATTGGCAAGGTGTTCCACGAAGAGCCGCAGATCCTGCACTACGGCCGCGCCGGCACCGGCATGGAACTGAAAGCGGGCATGACCTTCACCATCGAGCCGATGATCAACCAGGGCAAGGCCGACACCAAGGTATTGGGTGATGGCTGGACCGCGATCACCAAGGACCGCAAGCTCTCGGCCCAGTGGGAACACACCCTGGCAGTGACCGAAACCGGTTACGAGATCTTCACCCTGCGCAGCGACGACACCATCCCGCGCGTTTCGGCCTGATCCGGTCCGCACAGCTCTCAGCCTTATAGATAGGAAAGCCAATCGATGCCGCAGGTGGATCCCGAACTCTTCGACCGTGGCCAGTTCCAGGCTGAACTGGCTCTGAAGGCCAGCCCGATCGCGGCCTTCAAGAAGGCGATCCGCCAGGCGCGCGAGGTGCTCGACGAGCGCTTTCGCAGCGGCCGGGAGATTCGCCGGCTGATCGAGGATCGTGCGTGGTTCGTCGACAACATCCTGCAAAAGGCCTGGGAGCAGTTCAACTGGAGTGAAGATGCCGACATCGCGCTGGTCGCGGTCGGCGGCTACGGTCGCGGGGAATTGCACCCTTATTCCGATATCGATTTGCTGATCCTGCTGGACAGCGCCGACCACGAAGTTTTCCGCGATTCCATCGAGCGTTTTCTGACGTTGTTGTGGGACATCGGCCTGGAAGTCGGTCAGAGCGTTCGCTCGGTTGAAGAATGCGCCGTTGAAGCCCGCGCCGACCTGACGGTTGTCACCAACCTGATGGAAAGCCGCACCATCTGCGGCCCCGAGCACTTGCGCCAGCGCATGCTCGACGTCACCAGCACTGCGCACATGTGGCCGAGCAAGGAGTTCTTCCTCGCCAAGCGCGCCGAGCAAAAGGCCCGTCATCACAAGTACAACGACACCGAATACAACCTGGAACCCAACGTCAAAGGCTCGCCCGGCGGACTACGGGATATTCAGACGATTCTGTGGGTTGCCCGTCGCGAATACGGCACCCTGAACCTGCGGGCATTGGCTGGCGAAGGGTTTCTGGTCGAGAGCGAAAACGCCCTGCTGGCTTCATCCCAGGAATTCCTGTGGAAAGTCCGCTACGCGCTGCACATGCTCGCTGGCCGTTCCGAAGACCGCTTGCTGTTCGACCACCAGCGTTCGATTGCCGGCCTGCTGGGGTTCAAGGGTGATGACGCCAAGCAAGCCATCGAAAACTTCATGCAGCAGTATTACCGGGTGGTCATGAGCATCGCCCAGCTCAGCGACCTGATCATCCAGCACTTCGAGGAAGTCATCCTCGCGCCCGAAGACGAAGCGCCGCCGCAGCCGATCAACTCGCGGTTCCAGTTACACGACGGCTACATCGAGGCGCGCAACGACAACGTGTTCCGCCGCACGCCGTTCGCCATGCTCGAAATCTTCGTGCTGATGGCCCAGCAGCCGGAAATCAAAGGCGTGCGCGCCGACACCATTCGTCTGCTGCGGGAAAACCGGCACCTGATCGACGACGATTTCCGCAACGACATTCGCAATACCAGCCTGTTCATCGAGCTGTTCAAGTGCAAGATCGGCATTCACCGCAACCTGCGGCGGATGAACCGTTACGGCATCCTCGGGCGCTATTTGCCGGAGTTCGGCTTCATTGTCGGGCAGATGCAGCACGACCTGTTTCACATCTATACGGTCGATGCGCACACCCTGAACCTGATCAAGCACCTGCGTAAGTTGCAGTACACGCAAGTGTCGGAAAAATTCCCGCTCGCCAGCAAGCTCATGGGCAAGCTGCCCAAGCCCGAGCTGAT
Source organism: Pseudomonas sp. FW300-N2A2 (assembly GCF_017351735.1). NCBI lineage: Bacteria > Pseudomonadati > Pseudomonadota > Gammaproteobacteria > Pseudomonadales > Pseudomonadaceae > Pseudomonas > Pseudomonas sp. FW300-N2A2. Next base: position 98,901 of record NZ_JACNDU010000014.1, read on the forward strand.
CTACCTGGCCGGCCTGTACCACGACATCGGCAAGGGCCGGCATGGCGATCACTCGGAAATCGGCGCAGTGGACGCCGAAGCCTTTTGCCAGCGCCATCAATTGCCGATCTGGGATAGCCGCCTGATCGTCTGGCTGGTGCAGAACCACCTGGTGATGTCGACCACCGCCCAGCGCAAGGACTTGTCCGACCCGCAGGTGATCCATGATTTCGCGCAGATCGTCGGTGACGAAACCCGCCTGGATTACCTGTACGTGCTGACCGTCGCCGACATCAACGCCACCAACCCGACGCTGTGGAATTCCTGGCGCGCCAGCCTGCTGCGCCAGCTCTACACCGAGACCAAGCGTGCGTTGCGTCGCGGCCTGGAAAACCCGGTGGATCGCGAAATGCAGATCCGCCAGACCCAGAGCGCCGCCCTGGACATTCTGGTACGCGGCGGCAACGACCCCGACGACGTCGAGCAGTTGTGGTCGCAACTGGGCGATGACTATTTCCTGCGTCACACCGCCGGCGATGTGGCCTGGCACACCGATGCGATCCTGCAGCAGCCGGCCGATGGCGGCCCGCTGGTGCTGATCAAGGAAACCACCCAGCGCGAGTTCGAGGGCGGTACGCAGATCTTCATCTACGCGCCGGACCAGCACGACTTCTTCGCCGTGACCGTGGCCGCGATGGACCAGCTCAACCTGAACATTCACGACGCCCGGGTCATCACCTCCAGCAGCCAGTTCACCCTCGACACCTACATCGTGCTCGACACTGACGGCGACTCGATTGGCGATAACCCGGCGCGGGTCAAACAGATTCGCGAAGGCCTGACCGAAGCCCTGCGCAACCCGGACGATTACCCGACGATTATCCAGCGTCGCGTACCGCGCCAGCTCAAACATTTCGCGTTTGCACCTCAGGTGACGATCCACAACGACGCCCAGCGCCCGGTGACAGTGCTGGAGCTCAGCGCACCGGATCGCCCAGGGTTGCTGGCGCGGATTGGCACGATTTTTCTGGAATTCGACCTGTCGCTGCAGAACGCCAAGATCGCCACGCTCGGCGAGCGCGTGGAAGACGTGTTCTTCATTACCGACGCCAACAACCAACCGTTGTCTGACCCACTGTTGTGCAGCCGTTTGCAGGATGCGATCGTCGAACAGCTCAGTGTCAGCCAGGAACCCGATATCAAACTGTCGCGAATCAGTATCTGAATTAACAAATTTCCCCCTGTGGAGACCTGTCCTTTGTAGGAGCCGGCTTGCTGGCGATAGCATCGCCTCGGTGTGTCAGTCGTACCGGAGTGATGCAATCGCCAGCAAGCCGGCTCCTACAGAGTGCAGGCCTCCACATTGAACGAGATCTACCGATGAACAACGCTCTGTCCCAGTTGCAGCCTTACCCGTTCGAGAAGCTCCGCGCCCTGCTCGGCAGCGTCACGCCAAACCCGGACAAGCGCCCTATCGCGCTGTCCATCGGCGAGCCGAAGCACCGTTCGCCAAGCTTTGTCGCCGAAGCCCTGGCAAGCAATCTGGACCAGATGGCCGTGTATCCGACCACCCTCGGCATTGCGGCCCTGCGTGAAGCCATCGCCGCGTGGTGCGAACGCCGCTTCAACGTGCCGAACGGCTGGCTCGACCCGGCACGCAACGTGCTGCCGGTCAACGGCACCCGCGAAGCGCTGTTCGCGTTCACCCAGACCGTGGTCAACCGTGGCGACGACGCCCTGGTGGTCAGCCCGAACCCGTTCTATCAGATCTATGAAGGTGCCGCGTTCCTCGCCGGCGCCAAGCCGCATTACCTGCCGTGCCTGGACGAGAATGGCTTCAACCCGGATTTCGATGCCGTTTCCCCGGACATCTGGAAGCGTTGCCAGATCCTGTTCCTGTGCTCGCCGGGCAACCCGACCGGCGCGCTGATCCCGGTCGAAACCCTGAAAAAACTGATCGCCCTGGCCGATGAGTACGACTTCGTGATCGCTGCGGACGAGTGCTACAGCGAACTGTATTTCAACGAACAAACCCCGCCCGCCGGCCTGCTCAGCGCCTGCGCGGAACTGGGCCGCAAGGACTTCAAACGCTGCGTGGTGTTCCACAGCCTGTCCAAGCGCTCCAACCTGCCGGGCCTGCGTTCGGGTTTCGTGGCCGGTGATGCCGACATTCTCAAAGGCTTCCTGCTGTACCGCACCTACCACGGCTGCGCGATGCCGGTTCAGACTCAACTGGCCAGCGTTGCTGCGTGGAATGACGAAGTGCATGTGCGCGCCAACCGTGCGTTGTATCGCGAGAAGTACGACGCGGTGCTGGAAATCCTCGGCCCGGTGATGGACGTGCAGCGCCCGGATGGCGGTTTTTACCTGTGGCCGAATGTTGAAGGTGATGACGAGGCGTTCTGCCGCGATCTGTTCGTCGAAGAACACGTGACCGTGGTGCCTGGCTCTTATCTGTCCCGTGACGTTGACGGCGCGAATCCGGGTGCCGGTCGGGTGCGCATGGCGCTGGTTGCGCCACTGGCCGAGTGTGTGGAAGCCGCTGAACGCATCCGCGCCTTCATCCAGCGCCGCAAATAAACACAAACCTGTAGGTGCGAGGCTTGCCCGCGGATGTGGTCTGTCAGTCGACTTAGATGTTGAATGATAAACCGCATTTGCGGGCAAGCCTTGCGCCTATAGGGAACGGTGTTACAGCTCCGCAAAAATGACCTGACGACGCGCAGTCGTTCCCTAGTCGGCAATTATCTGATTAAAAATGCTCAATCCAATTCGCTTGGGCAAGGCAGTCTGGGTTTCAAAAATGACAATGATCACAGGTTTTAGCTTGAAGCGAGCGGGCTTTTTACAAGCCGATATTTTATTGACCTGCAAGGGCACTTCTCTGCCAGCCTGGCAGACTCCGACGTACACAGGCAATGGTGGTTTCCCGCCAGGCGAGCATACCGTGGTCGGCCTCTGCCAAAAGATTCACGTGGCGAACCATAACTTCGCTGTAGCCTTTGCTGGAGACGTCGAAAGGATCAGAGATACGGTGCGATTGATCGATAGCCTGACTGCCAAATCCCCAACGCTGACTGGTGATCAGTTCTTGAAGGAGTTCACGAATAACAAGGTGCTAGCGACAGCAGGCCTGAACATCATTGTGCTTTCAGTTGCGAATGATGAGTGCTGGCTTGGGAGTTTTGACGCTGAGCCGGGGCCTTCAAACGAGCACCTGGAGGTGATCGTAGGTGGACAAACCGTGCAGCCCGCGATTGATTACTACGAAAGCTTTCATGCTGAGGGGCTCGATGTTCAAGAAGACGACATCGTCGTACACGGCGTCTGCATGGCCCTCAATCAATTTGCTGCTTACCTCGCCCACGAGTATGAAAGCCAAGCCAATGCGAAGACCATCGCCGGTTTGTTTGGAGGTGGGTATGAGGTAGCGGCCTATTACGACGGGAAAATCAAAAAAGTCTCGGATATCGTTTATGCCTTTGCAGAGGCGCACATTAGTGCCGAGTGCATTCTCAAAGTGGATTATCCAAGCTTTCTAATGAAGTCAGAATACGAGGGCGAGCTCCTCAAAATCCGAAGCTTTGAGATCTATTTTGACGAAGACGAAGATGAGGAAAAGAAAAGGCATGATCGGACATTCACGATCGCCCCAATTACACGCTGGAAAGAAAGCCGGGTTAAGGCTAATTGCGACGAAATGCGATTTTTTGGAAAGTTTCTCTGCTTCCTGATCAAGGTAAAACACGCGGATGGAAGTTTTACGATCCCTTATGTAAGGAAATATGACTCAAACTTTCACTTCCTTGCGAAAGCTTTTTCTTTGTCTACGTTTGAAGATCGATTCCAGCTTGTATATTCCTCGGTCTTCGAGGAAGAAATCGAGAAGTACGTCCTGGAATTCATGCGCCACAAGCGAGGCTGACGAAAACAAGTACATCTCCCAAATGATCGCCGCTTACTCGTGACACAAAGGGGCGTCAGCATTGTTGGCCACACCAATAAGGCTCACCATGCCAATTTGCACCAGCGGCAATGGCAACGGGATCACGCGTCCGACCAGGCGCGAAACACTGACCAGCATCAACAGGATCAGGACGGTGTAGGCGGTTTGCATAAAGCGCGGTTCCCGGACAATCGACAGCATTGAAGTGCCATATTAGCCGCTTAGACTGCGGGTTGACCGTTGTACCAATGTCGCAGGCTGTCGCCAGTCTCGAAAAAACCCCAAACCCTGTAGGAGCCGAGCTTGCTCGCGAAAGCGGCAGGTCAGCCACTATCAATGTTGAATGTTAAGCCGCTTTCGCGAGCAAGCTCGGCTCCTACAGGGTTTTGCGTTTTAAGCGGACGGTCATGGCATAATCCGTCACCTTTTTTTTCCAGCACCTGTAAAGGGGGCAATTCCTTGACCGATTCAAGCAAAACGTTGCACCTTTTCGGCATCAAAGCCTGCGACACCATGAAAAAGGCGCGCACCTGGCTCGATGAACACGCTGTCAGCTATGACTTTCATGATTACAAAGCGGTCGGAATCGACCGTGAACACCTGAGCCAATGGTGCGACGAGCACGGCTGGCAAATGGTGTTGAACCGTGCAGGCACGACCTTTCGCAAGCTCGACGACGAACGCAAAGCCGATCTCGACCAGCCGAAAGCCATCGAACTGATGCTCGCACAACCCTCGATGATCAAGCGCCCGGTGCTCGATCTCGGTGACCGAACCCTGATTGGCTTCAAGCCAGATATCTACGCGGCAGCGCTCAAGTAAGCCAGCCCGTTCAATTTTGTTAGAGGTATTTACATGTCCACTTCCGTATTCAGCCTGGCCTTTGGTGTCGGCACTCAAAATCGTCAGGGCGCATGGCTCGAAGTGTTTTACGCTCAGCCGCTGCTCAACCCGTCGGCCGATCTGGTCGCGGCCATCGCGCCGGTTCTGGGTTACACCGAAGGCAATCAGGCCATCGCGTTCAGCACCGCCCAGGCTTCGCAACTGGCTGAAGCACTGAAAGGTGTCGACGCAGCCCAGGCTGCCCTGCTGACCCGTCTGGCCGAAAGCCACAAGCCGCTGGTCGCCACCATTCTGGCCGAAGATGCGCCGCTGACTTCCACGCCTGAGGCTTACCTCAAGCTGCACCTGCTGTCCCATCGTCTGGTCAAGCCGCACGGCCTGAACCTGGCCGGCGTGTTCCCGCTGCTGCCGAACGTCGCATGGACCAGCCAGGGCGCGATCGACCTCGGCGAACTGGCCGAACATCAACTGGAAGCCCGTCTGCGCGGCGAGCTGCTGGAAGTGTTCTCGGTAGACAAATTCCCGAAAATGACCGACTACGTCGTGCCGGCCGGCGTGCGTATCGCTGACGCGGCCCGTATCCGTCTGGGCGCTTACGTCGGCGAAGGCACCACCGTGATGCACGAAGGTTTCGTCAACTTCAACGCTGGCACCGAAGGCCCGGGCATGATCGAAGGCCGCGTTTCCGCTGGCGTGTTCGTCGGCAAGGGTTCGGACCTGGGCGGCGGTTGCTCGACCATGGGCACCCTGTCGGGCGGTGGCAACATCGTGATCAAGGTTGGCGAAGGCTGCCTGATCGGCGCGAACGCCGGTATCGGTATCCCGTTGGGCGACCGCAACACCGTTGAATCGGGCCTGTACGTGACTGCCGGCACCAAAGTGGCACTGCTGGACGAAAACAACAAACTGGTCAAAGTCGTGAAGGCTCGTGAACTGGCCGGTCAGCCGGACCTGCTGTTCCGCCGCAATTCGGAAACCGGTGCCGTGGAATGCAAAACCCACAAATCGGCGATCGAACTGAACGAAGCGCTGCACGCTCACAACTAAGCAGAAAGTCACGACCACCTGTTCTTGTAGGAGCGAGGCTTGCCCGCGAAGCTTTTGGGGACCTCACCGGCCCCTTCGCGAGCAAGCTTCGCTCCTACAGGTCCGGCGTAGCCCAGACCATCAGGTCAGGCGTACGTCCGCCCATGTTTAGCAGGGCCCGATACCATGATGATTCTCTCCCCCTGGCGCGCCGATTTTCCGGCCATCGCCGCCCTGCAACGGCAAGACCAGACCTATCTGGACAACGCCGCCACCACGCAAAAACCTCAAGCCTTGCTGGATGCCCTGGCGCATTACTACGCCAATGGCGCAGCCAACGTGCATCGGGCGCAACACTTGCCCGGCGCGCATGCCACCCAGGCGTTCGAGGACAGCCGCAATAAAGTCGCGCAATGGCTGAATGCCGGTGATTGCGGACAGATCATCTTCACCCACGGCGCGACCTCTGCGCTGAACCTCCTGGCCTATGGCCTGGAACACTTGTTCAATCCAGGCGATGAAATTGTCATCAGCGCCCTGGAGCATCACGCCAACCTGCTGCCATGGCAGCAACTGGCCCACCGTCGCGATCTGAAACTGGTGATCCTGCCGCTGGACGCCGACGGCTTGATCGACCTGGATGCCGCCGCCGCGTTGATTGGCCCGCGAACCCGCTTGCTGGCGGTCAGTCAGCTGTCCAACGTGCTCGGCGCCTGGCAGCCATTGCCCGCACTGCTGGCGCTGGCCAAGGCACACAACGCGTTGACCGTGGTCGATGGCGCCCAAGGCGTGGTCCATGGCCGGCACGATGTGCAGGCGCTGGGTTGCGACTTTTATGTCTTTTCCAGCCATAAGCTCTATGGCCCGGATGGCCTGGGGGTGTTGTTCGGCCGCCATGAGGCGCTCAAGCAACTGCGCCATTGGCAGTTCGGCGGCGAAATGGTGCTGGATGCGGATTACCAGCACGCGCGCTTTCGTCCTGCTCCGCTAGGTTTCGAGGCAGGAACGCCGCCGATCTCCAGCGTGATTGGTCTCGGGGCGACGCTCGATTACCTCGCCGGCCTCGATCAGGACGCGGTTTCGGCCCATGAAGCCGCGCTGCATGACTATTTGTTGAAAGGTCTTGAGGCGCGCAACGGCATTCGCTTGCTGGGCAAACCGCAACTGGCCCTGGCGAGTTTTGTCGTCGAGGGTGTGCATAACTCTGATCTGGCGCACTTGCTGACAGAACAGGGGATCGCGGTGCGCGCCGGTCATCATTGCGCGATGCCGCTGCTGAAAAGCTTTGAACTGGCCGGGGCGATTCGGGTGTCGTTGGCGCTTTACAACGACTCCGAGGACCTGCAACGGTTCTTTGATGCGCTGGATCAAGCGCTGGAGTTGTTGCGATGAACCTCCCTGCCGATGCCGTCTCCGCGCTGGAAACGTTTCAGAACGCCGCCGGCTGGGAGCAACGGGCGCGACTGCTGATGCAATGGGGCGACCGGCTGCCGGCATTGAGCGATGTGGATAAGGTCGACGCCAACCGCGTGCATGGCTGTGAAAGTCAGGTGTGGTTGGTGGGATCGTTGCAGGACGGTCACTGGCAGTTTGCCGCGAGCAGCGATGCGCGGTTGATCCGCGGGTTGGTAGCGTTGTTGCTGGCGCGGGTTAACGGGTTGTCGGCGGTCGAATTGCAGCAGGTGGATTTGCCGGAATGGTTCAACCAGCTTGGACTCAGCCGGCAGTTGTCACCTTCGCGCAGCAATGGCCTCAATGCTGTGCTTCAGCGAATGAATGAGTTGGCCGCGCCCCTGTAGGAGCGAGGCTTGCCCGCGAAGGCGGTGTGTCAGATAAAACGCCTTCGCGGGCAAGCCTCGCTCCTACAGAGATGGTGTTTCAAACACCTGGTTTGATGCGATCCGCCGGGCGCCGCACACCCGCCACAATCTTATCCACAGCCTTGGTCGCCGCGACCATGCCAAACGTCGCCGTCACCATCATCACCGCACCAAACCCGCCCGCGCAGTCCAGCTTCACGCCATCCCCGACAAAACTCTTCTGCAGGCAAATGCTGCCATCGGGTTTCGGATAACGCAGCTGCTCGGTGGAAAACACGCACGGCACGCTGTAATGACGGGTCACGGTGCGGGAGAAGTTGTAATCGCGACGCAGGGTCGAGCGCACTTTCGAGGCCAACGGGTCGTTGAACGTACGGTTCAGGTCGCAGACCTGGATCAGCGTCGGGTCGATCTGCCCGCCCGCCCCGCCGGTGGTGATGATCTGGATCTTGCGGCGCTTGCACCAGGCGATCAGCGCAGCCTTGGCGTTGACGCTGTCGATGCAGTCGATCACACAGTCGATGTTCGGCGTGATGTATTCGGCCATGGTGTCGCGGGTGACGAAATCCGCCACCGCGTGCACCGTGCAATCCGGGTTGATCCCGCGCAGGCGCTCGGCCATCACCTCGACCTTGGGCTTGCCGACGGTGCTGTCCAGCGCATGCAACTGACGGTTGGCGTTGCTGACGCAGACGTCGTCGAGGTCGAACAGCGAAATCTCGCCCACGCCACACCGCGCCACCGCTTCCGCAGCCCAGGAACCGACGCCACCGACGCCAACAATCGCTACGTGCGCCGCGCGCAGGCGCTCTAGCCCTTCGATGCCATACAAACGGGCGATGCCTGCAAACCGCGGATCTTCTGTACTCATGACCATTACCCCAAAAACCGGCGCGCATTATAGGGCCACACGCCAAAAGATCTAAGCCACAAGCGACAAGTGTAAGAACTTATGTGAAAGCCGATTGCCCAATGTCGTGCAATTCCCTGTCCGATGTACGTTCAGTGAACTGCCGGTGTAGGATGCGCGCCCCTTGGCGATCGCCAACCGTTCCTTCGTTCCACAGCCTTTGGAACCCGAAATAGCTATGTCATCGCGTAAATTTGGACTCAACCTGGTCGTGGTGCTCGCCATCGCAGCCTTGTTTACCGGCTTCTGGGCGCTGATCAATCGCCCGGTCACCGCCCCCAACTGGCCTGAACAGATCTCCGGTTTCTCGTACTCGCCGTTCCAGCAAGGCCAGTATCCGCAGAAAGAGCAGTACCCGACCGACGATCAAATGCGTCGCGATCTGGAGATCATGAGCAAGCTGACGGACAACATCCGTACCTACTCGGTCGATGGCACCCTGGGAGACATTCCCAAACTGGCAGAGGAATTCGGCCTGCGGGTGACCCTGGGGATCTGGATCAGCCCGGACCTGGAACGCAACGAGCGGGAAATCACCCGGGCCATCGAAATCGCCAACTCCTCACGCAGCGTGGTTCGTGTGGTCGTAGGCAACGAGGCCATCTTCCGTAAGGAAATTACCGCTGCCGAACTGAGCGTGCTCCTTGATCGCGTTCGCGCAGCCGTGAAGGTGCCGGTCACCACGTCCGAGCAATGGCACGTCTGGGAAGAACACCCCGAACTGGCCAAGCACGTCGACCTGATTGCCGCGCACGTACTGCCTTACTGGGAATACATCCCGGTGGACAAGGCCGGCCAGTTCGTCCTCGACCGCGCTCGCGATCTGAAAAAGATGTTCCCGAAAAAACCGCTGCTGCTGTCCGAGGTTGGCTGGCCTAGCAACGGCCGCATGCGTGGCGGCACCGATGCGAGCCCGGCAGATCAGGCGATCTACCTGCGCACGCTGGTGAACAAGCTTAACCGCCAGGGTTTCAACTACTTCGTGATCGAAGCGTTCGACCAGCCGTGGAAGGCCAGTGACGAAGGTTCGGTGGGCGCGTATTGGGGCGTGTTCAACGCTGCGCGTCAGCAGAAATTCAACTTCGAAGGCCCGGTCGTCGCGATCCCGCAATGGCGCGTGCTGGCCATCGGCTCGGCGGTGTTGGCCCTGCTGTCCCTGACCTTGCTGATGATTGACGGCTCGGCCCTGCGTCAACGTGGCCGCACCTTCCTGACTTTTATCGCCTTCTTGTGCGGTTCGGTGCTGGTGTGGATCGGCTACGACTACAGCCAGCAATACAGCACCTGGTTCAGCCTGACCGTAGGATTTCTCCTCGCACTCGGCGCACTTGGGGTCTTTATCGTACTGCTGACCGAGGCGCATGAACTGGCCGAAGCGGTCTGGACCCACAAGCGTCGGCGTGAATTCCTGCCGGTGGTGGGCGATTCGGACTACAGGCCGAAAGTGTCGATTCACGTGCCTTGCTACAACGAGCCGCCGGAGATGGTCAAACAGACCCTCAACGCCCTGGCCAACCTCGACTATCCGGACTTCGAAGTCCTGATCATCGACAACAACACCAAGGACCCGGCCGTCTGGGAGCCGGTGCGCGATTACTGCGCAACCCTCGGTCCGCGCTTCAAGTTCTTCCACGTCGCACCGCTGGCCGGCTTCAAGGGCGGCGCGCTGAACTACCTGATTCCGCACACCGCCAAAGATGCCGAAGTGATTGCGGTGATCGACTCCGATTACTGCGTCGACCCGAACTGGCTCAAGCACATGGTGCCGCACTTCGCCGATCCGAAAATCGCTGTGGTGCAGTCGCCGCAGGATTATCGCGACCAGAACGAAAGCACCTTCAAGAAGCTCTGCTACGCGGAATACAAAGGCTTCTTCCACATCGGCATGGTCACCCGTAACGACCGCGACGCGATTATCCAGCACGGCACCATGACCATGACCCGGCGCTCGGTGCTCGAGGAACTCGGCTGGGCCGACTGGTGCATCTGCGAAGACGCCGAGTTGGGTCTGCGCGTGTTCGAGAAAGGCTTGTCGGCGGCGTACTACCACACCAGCTACGGCAAAGGCCTGATGCCCGATACCTTTATCGACTTCAAGAAACAGCGTTTCCGCTGGGCCTACGGTGCGATTCAGATCATCAAGCGTCACACCGCCAGCCTGCTGCGCGGCAAGGACACCGAGCTGACTCGTGGCCAGCGTTACCACTTCCTCGCGGGCTGGTTGCCGTGGGTGGCGGATGGCATGAACATCTTCTTCACCGTGGGCGCACTGTTGTGGTCGGCGGCGATGATCATCGTGCCGCAACGGGTCGATCCGCCGTTGCTGATTTTCGCGATCCCGCCATTGGCGCTGTTCGTGTTCAAGGTCGGCAAGATCATCTTCCTCTACCGTCGCGCCGTTGGCGTGAACCTCAAGGATGCGTTCTGTGCGGCGCTTGCCGGGCTGGCGTTGTCGCACACCATCGCCAAAGCGGTGCTGTACGGCTTCTTCACCAGCAGCATTCCGTTCTTCCGCACGCCGAAAAATGCCGACAACCACGGCTTCTGGGTGGCGATTTCGGAAGCGCGTGAAGAGATGTTCATCATGCTGCTGTTGTGGGGCGCGGCGCTGGGGATCTTCCTGGTGAACGGGCTGCCGAGCAACGACATGCGCTTCTGGGTGATCATGTTGCTGGTGCAGTCGCTGCCGTACCTGGCGGCGCTGATCATGGCGTTCCTGTCCTCGCTGCCGAAACCGGCCGTCGAGGCTGAAACGGCACCGGCAGTCTAAATCTTTGCAGATGCACTAAACGGCGGCCAATGGCCGCCGTTTTGCTTTAAGATAACCGCCATTTTGCGGGGCTTGGCGTGATATACGGTCTTACTGACCGTACTCAAAACCTGTGGGAACGGGCTTGCTCGCGAATGCGGTGTAACAATCAACATTTACATTGACTGGCACACCGCATTCGCGAGCAAGCCCGCTCCCACATTTAGACCGCGCCCATATTCAAGTTTTCCGGAGTTTTTTCCATGACGGCCCACGCCGACCTTTCGCCGACCCTCCAACTCGCCATCGACCTGATCCGCCGTCCGTCCGTGACGCCGGTCGACGCCGATTGCCAGAAGCAGATGATGCAGCGCCTGGGCGATGCCGGTTTTATGCTTGAGCCAATGCGCATCGAAGATGTGGATAACTTCTGGGCCACCCACGGCAAACACGACGGCCCGGTGCTGTGCTTCGCTGGCCACACCGACGTGGTCCCGACCGGCCCGGTGACCGCCTGGCAGATCGACCCGTTCAATGCGCTGATCGACGAACACGGCATGCTCTGCGGTCGTGGCGCAGCGGACATGAAAGGCAGCCTGGCGTCCATGACCGTGGCCGCCGAGCGCTTCGTCGCCGACTACCCGGATCACAAGGGCAAAGTCGCGTTCCTGATCACCAGCGATGAAGAAGGCCCGGCGCACCACGGCACCAAAGCGGTGGTTGAACGTCTGGCGGCGCGCAAGGAGCGTCTGGACTGGTGCATCGTCGGCGAACCGTCGAGCACTACGCTGGTCGGTGACGTGGTCAAGAATGGCCGTCGCGGTTCCCTCGGCGCCAAGCTGACCGTACGCGGTGTGCAAGGTCACGTCGCTTATCCGCACCTCGCCAAGAACCCGATCCACCTCGCCGCCCCGGCACTGGCCGAACTGGCCGCCGAGCATTGGGACCACGGCAACGATTTCTTCCCGCCGACCAGTTTCCAGATTTCCAATGTGAATTCCGGCACTGGCGCGACCAACGTGATCCCCGGTGATCTGGTGGCGGTGTTCAATTTCCGCTTCTCCACCGAGTCCACTGTTGAAGGCTTGCAGAAGCGCGTCGCCGATATCCTCGACAAGCATGGCCTGGACTGGCACATCGACTGGGCGCTGTCCGGTCTGCCGTTCCTCACCGAACCGGGCGCGTTGCTGGACGCCGTCGCGTCGAGCATCAAGGACATCACCGGTCGCGAAACCAAAGCCTCCACCAGCGGTGGCACCTCCGATGGCCGCTTCATCGCGACCATGGGTACACAGGTGGTTGAACTGGGCCCGGTCAACGCGACGATCCACCAGGTCAACGAGCGCGTGCTGGCCGCCGACCTCGACGTGCTGACCGAAATCTACTACCAGACCCTGATCAAGTTGCTCGCCTGATGCTTGCCTGCCCGATCTGCAGCGAACCGCTGAACGCGGTGGACAACGGCGTGGCCTGCCCCGCCGGGCATCGTTTCGACCGCGCGCGCCAGGGTTACCTGAACCTGTTGCCGGTGCAGCACAAGAACAGCCGCGACCCTGGGGATAACCTGGCGATGGTCGAAGCCCGGCGCGACTTCCTGAACGCCGGCCATTACGCGCCGGTGGCCAGGCGTCTCGCTGAGCTGGCGGCGCAATACGCGCCGCAGCGCTGGCTGGACATCGGTTGTGGCGAGGGTTACTACACCGCGCAAATTGCCGAGGCGTTGCCGAACGCAGACGGTTACGCACTGGACATCTCCCGGGAAGCGGTCAAACGCGCCTGCAAACGCAACCCGCAGCTGACCTGGTTGATCGCCAGCATGGCGCGGGTGCCGTTGGCGTCCGGCAGTTGTCAGTTTCTCGCCAGCGTCTTCAGCCCGCTGGACTGGGAAGAAGCCAAGCGCCTGCTCAGCCCCGGCGGCGGTTTGATGAAAGTCGGGCCGACCAGCGGCCACCTGATGGAATTGCGCGAGCGGCTGTACGACGAAGTGCGTGAGTACACCGACGACAAGCATCTGGCCCTGGTGCCGGACGGCATGGCGCTGCAACACAGTGAAACGCTGGAATTCAAGCTGACGCTTGCAAGTGGTCAGGATCGCGCCAACCTGTTGGCCATGACGCCTCACGGCTGGCGCGCCAGTGCCGAACGCCGGGCGGCGGTCATCGAACAAGTGGAACCGTTCGAGGTCACTGTTTCGATGCGCTACGATTATTTTGTTCTTCAATCTTAATTTTTGGTCTTGAGCAGCAGCTTGAGGCCGGCTAAATCCGCGAATGGATTTTTCAGACCCGCAGTGAGGACATCCATGCGCCAACCCGATATCGAGATTTACCTGAAAGACGCCGACGTCGACCACAAGGCCGTATCCGCCTGGCTCGGCGCGGCGCTGGGCCCGTGCACCGATTGGGTACAGAAAGGTCAGACCTACAAGTGCAAGGCCGGCAACGTGCCAGTGACCTGGCTGCCGAAAGCGGTAGGAAAATGGAACAGCCTGTACCTGGAAAGCGACCAGACCCCGTGGGAAGACGACATCGCCTGCGCCCGCGCCGCGTTTGCCGCGCTGAACGTAGAAGTACGTTGTGCACCGGGTAGTTGGGTCGAGGAAGAAGGTGAAGAGACAGCGGATCGCTGGATGCGCATCAGCGCCGATGGCGAAGAAGAGATCACCTGGAAAACTGCGTAACCCATCACACCACGAACCTGTAGGAGCGAGCGGGCGGCGATCCGACTTGCCCGCGAAGCTTTTGGCGTCAGTGATGACGCCTTCGCGGGCAAGCCTCGCTCCTACAGTGGGTTTTGGGTGATCTGGAGGGTGGGTTTACAACCCCACCACATCCTCAGCCTGCAAACCCTTCTCCCCCGTCACAACGCCGTACTCGACCTGCTGGCCTTCAGTCAGCGAACGATGCCCCTCACCGCGAATCGCGCGGTAGTGCACGAACACGTCCACCCCGTCCTCGCGCTGGATGAAACCATAGCCCTTGGCGTCGTTGAACCACTTCACGTTGCCGGTTTCGCGTGTTGCCATTTGTTCATACTCCCTTTTTATTATTGATCGGGCTTTTCGCAGGAAAGCCTCGGGAACGTCAGCCTGCGCATACCGGTCCCATGAGGGTGACGGCGACAGTGCGCCGAGTATATGTCAGACATTTAATCTCTCAATAGCACTTTGATTGCCGCTTTTTTGCCGATTTTCAGTGAATCCGGCACACTATCGACCGCCCGAGCAAACGCTCGGTTTATTCCACTCACGCAGAAGCCGTATGACCCGTTCCCCGTTCCGCCGTCTTGTGTTTGGCACCCTGCGCCGACTGCTCTATCTCTGGGTTCGCTCGGAGACGATCAATCAGTCGTCGTTCACCCTCAACCTCGACCGCAGCCGTCCGGTGTTCTACGTCCTGCAAAACCCTTCGCTGACCGACCTCGCCGTGGTCGACACCGAATGCAGCAAGGCCGGCCTGCCGCGCCCGGTGCTGCCGGTGTCTGTCGGCAATCTGCTGGAACCTGCCGCGTTCTTTTACCTGACACCGGAGCCCGACTGGCTCGGTCGCCAGGACAAACGCGGCGCGCCACCGACCCTGACCCGACTGGTCAGCGCCCTGAGCCAGAACGCTGCCGAAGACGCGCAGATCATTCCGGTCAGCGTGTTCTGGGGCCAGTCGCCGGACAGCGAATCGAGTCCATGGAAACTGCTGTTCGCCGATAGCTGGGCAGTTACCGGGCGCCTGCGCCGCTTGCTGAGCATCATCGTGCTGGGGCGCAAGACCCGCGTGCAATTCTCCGCGCCGATTCACCTGCGCGAACTGATCGAGCACAACAAGGGCCACGAGCGCACCGTGCGCATGGCCCAACGGATTCTGCGGGTGCACTTCCGCAACCTCAAAGCCGCGGTGATCGGCCCGGACATTTCCCACCGTCGCAACCTGGTCAAAGGCCTGCTCAACCAGCCGCTGGTCAAGCAAGCGATCCTCGACGAAGCCGAACGCGAGAATATCTCCCCGGAGAAAGCCAAGGCCCAGGCCCTGCGCTACGGCAACGAGATCGCCTCGGACTACACCTACACCGCGATACGCTTCATGGAAGTGGTGCTGAGCTGGTTCTGGAACAAGATCTACGACGGCATCAAGGTCAACAACATCGAAGGCGTGCAGAAGGTCGCCCCGGGTTACGAAGTGATCTATGTGCCGTGCCACCGTAGCCATATCGACTACCTGCTGCTGTCCTATCTGCTGTTTCGCAACGGCCTGACCCCGCCGCACATCGCCGCCGGGATCAACCTCAACATGCCGGGGATCGGCGGCCTGCTGCGTCGCGGCGGTGCGTTCTTCATGCGCCGTACCTTCAAGGGCAACCCGCTGTACACCTCGGTGTTCAACGAATACCTGCACACCCTGTTCACCAAAGGTTTTCCGGTCGAGTATTTCGTCGAGGGCGGCCGCTCGCGCACCGGGCGCATGTTGCAACCGAAAACCGGGATGCTGGCGATCACCTTGCGCAGCTTCCTGCGCTCCTCGCGCATGCCGATCGTGTTCGTGCCGGTGTACATCGGCTACGAGCGCGTACTGGAAGGCCGGACTTACCTCGGCGAACTGCGTGGTGCGAGCAAGAAAAAAGAATCGATCTTCGACATCTTCAAAGTCATCGGCGCCCTTAAGCAGCGTTTCGGCCAGGTGGCGGTGAACTTCGGCGAGCCGATCAAACTGGCGGAATTCCTCGACAGCGAACAGCCAGACTGGCGTCAACAGGAACTCGGCCCGCAGTTCAAACCGGCCTGGCTCAACGAAACCACCAACCGCCTCGGCGAGAAAGTCGCGCAGCACCTGAACGAAGCGGCTGCGATCAACCCGGTCAACCTCGTGGCGTTGGCATTGCTGTCCACCAGTCGTCTGGCGCTGGACGATCGCGCCATGGCGCGGGTGCTGGATCTGTATCTGGCGCTGCTGCGCAAGGTTCCGTACTCGCCGCACACCACGCTGCCGGAAGGTGACGGACGCGCGTTGATCGAGCATGTGAAGGACATGGACCTGCTGTCCGAGCAAAGCGATGCGCTGGGCAAAATCCTCTATCTGGACGAGCAAAACGCAGTCCTGATGACTTACTACCGCAACAACGTGCTGCACATTTTCGCGTTGCCGGCGTTGCTCGCGAGTTTCTTCCAGAGTGCGTCGCGCATGAGTCGCGAACAGATCCTGCGCTACACCCGCGCGCTGTATCCGTACCTGCAATCGGAGCTGTTCATTCGCTGGTCGCTGGACGAACTGGATGCCGTGATCGATCAATGGCTCGAAGCGTTCGTCGAGCAAGGCCTGCTGCGTTTCGAGAACGACGTTTACCTGCGCCCGGCACCAAGCTCGCGGCATTTCGTGTTGCTGACGCTGCTGTCGAAGAGCATCGCCCAGACCTTGCAGCGCTTCTACATGACGGTTTCCCTGCTGCTCAACAGCGGCCAAAACAGCATCAGCGCCGAAGAACTGGAAGACCTGTGCACGGTCATGGCCCAGCGCCTGTCGATCCTGCATGGCCTGAACGCGCCGGAATTTTTCGACAAGAGCCTGTTCCGCCACTTCATCCAGACGATGCTCGACCTCGACGTGCTCAAGCGTGACGAGGCCGGCAAGCTGAGCTATCACGAACTGCTCGGCGAACTGGCCGAAGGTGCGGCGAAACGGGTGTTGTCGGCGGAGATCCGCTTGTCGATCCGTCAGGTGGCGTTGCATCGCAGTGAAGATGCGGCGGAGTTGGTCACGCCTGTTTGATCGCACGGCCCCCAGGGGTTCAGAAGCAAGGAAGCTTCCGATCCACCCTGACATCAATTCACCCCCTAATCAGGGAATTCCCCTACATCTGGTTCCGGTGCCTTGGCGATAGGCTGACCCCTCGTCATTTCCGACGATTTATTTGATAAGGAAATCAAAATGAGCAGCGAACCTGTAATGAACATCAGCGGTACCGTGTACTACCTGCACAAGATTGCCCTTCCACTGAACTCGACACTTTACGTCGATCTGCTGGATGTCACTGCGACTGATGCCCCAGCCAAACTACTTGCCCGACAAGTTATCTCTGATGCGGAAAAGAAAGCGTTAACCTTTTCCCTGCTGTACCAGGTTGCGGATGTCCTGCCTGGCAATAGCTATGCAATCCGTGCACGCATCGAAACCCCCGAGCATATGATTTACAAGACCATCAAACTTCATCGAGTGGAGCTGGGTGTAAACCACCTGCGCCCGGAGGACGTTGTCGTTCGTAGCGTTCGTGAAACACCGGAAGGTAACTTCTAAGCCCTCGCCTGAAAAAAACGCTAAATTGTCGTTGGCGCCAGTCTTCTTCAGGTGCCAACGACAAGGATTGAATGCATGAAAAAACTTCCGCTTCTGGGACTGGCTGCTTTGCTCAGTGCCTGCCAAACCCCGCAACCCGCCGCCAAAACCAGCCTCGATGGCGAAGTCTTCTACCTGCAACGCATCGCCCTGCCGCCGACTGCCACCCTGAGCGTCAGCTTGCAGGACGTATCGCTGGCCGACGCTCCTGCCGTGGTGCTCGACGAGCAGAAAGGCCCGGTCAAAGGCCAGGTGCCACTGCCGTTCCATCTGAGTTACGATCCGGCCCAGGTCAAACCCGGCCATCGTTATTCCGTCAGCGCGCGAATCGAAGTGAATGGCCAGCTGATGTTCATCACCACCGAACATCACGCCGTGCAACTGAATGGCAGCGACCCGCAGCCACTGAAAATTCGCGTCGACGCCGTCCGATAATTCTTTTTTTGCTCATTTTTTTCCGAACAAGGAAGCCGCCATGTTCCGCCCTACCCTTCGCTTTGCCGGCCTGTGTGCAGGTTTGATGATTTCCGCCAGTGCCATGGCGCTGTCGCTCAGTGACTTGTCGCAAAAAGACGCTACGGGCGGCCTCAAGGATGCCCTGACCCAAGGCGCGCAACTGGCCGTGAAACAACTCGGCACGCCGGGCGGCTTCAGTAACAACCCGGACGTGAAGATCGAACTGCCGGGCAAACTGGGCAAGGTCGCCAGCAAAATGAAACAGTTCGGCATGGGCGATCAGGTCGATCAGCTGGAAACCAGCATGAACAAAGCGGCGGAAACGGCCGTGGTCCAGGCTCAGCCGATCCTCGTGGATGCCGTGAAGAAGATGACGGTCGACGATGCCAAGGGCATTCTCAGCGGCGGTAATGACTCCGCCACGCAATACCTGAACAAAACCAGCCGCGAACAGATCCGCGCCAAGTTCCTGCCGATCGTCAAACAAGCCACCGACCAGGTTGGCCTGGCCAAGCAGTACAACTCGTTCGCCGGACAAGCCGCGACCATGGGCGTGGTGGATGCGAAAAGTGCCAACATCGAAAGCTACGTAACCGAGCAGGCCCTGAACGGTTTGTTCGAGATGATCGGCAAACAGGAAGAAACCATTCGCCAGAACCCTGCGGCGGCGGCGACCAGTTTGGCGAAGAAGGTGTTTGGTTCGCTCTAAGCCTCAACACAACGCCATTGTGGGAGCGAGACCGGCTTGCCGGCGAATACAGAGTGTCAGTCGAATTTGATGTCGATTGACACACCGCGTTCGCCGGCAAGCCGGCTCCTACAAAGGCGTGGTACATCCGCGAAAACAGGTCGGCTGTCAGGCCGCCATCGTCGGAACGCCGCCCGCAGCGAGCCGGCTCCTACAGGGGATCGGCGTACACTCGCTTCTCACCACTCATCAGGCCGAGCGTTAGCTCGCCTGCAGCTCTTGATCTTGATCCACCCGCCCCTTCGGGAGGCCGAGTGGAGGTTCTGCGCAGTGGGCAACCCGGCATGGATGCCGGGTTAGCCGCCCCCGGCCATGGATGGCCGATGGCGGCGGGCCCACGGAGCAGGACCGGAGCGAGGGTACGCCGAGCCTTAGCGAGGAGCCGGACGCCGGGGCGAGCCTTTTTGGGTACTTTTTTGGCGTTTGAAAAAAGTGCCTCGCCGTAAGGGCGAAACCATAAGCGGCCGTAACCGCAGAAATGGATATGTACTTAATAACCAAGAACCTGGTCGGCCCGAAGGCCGCCAAGACCACACATCAAACCGTTTCTTTCTTGATGCGGAACCACGCCGCATACAGCGCCGGCAAAAACAGCAACGTCAACGCCGTCGCGACAATCAATCCACCCATGATCGCCACCGCCATCGGCCCGAAGAACACGCTTCGTGACAGCGGGATCATCGCCAATACGGCGGCGAGCGCGGTCAGCACGATCGGCCGGAAACGACGCACCGTGGCTTCGATAATCGCCTGCCACGGTTTGAGCCCGGCGGCGATGTCCTGCTCGATCTGGTCTACCAGAATCACCGAGTTACGCATGATCATCCCGGACAGCGCGATGGTCCCGAGCATGGCCACGAAACCGAACGGCTGGCGGAACACCATCAGGAACAGGGTCACCCCGATCAATCCCAATGGCGCTGTAAGAAACACCATCACCGTGCGTGAGAAGCTTCGCAGTTGCAGCATCAACAACGTCAGCACCACAACGATGAACAGCGGCACACCGGCCTTCACCGAATTCTGCCCACGGGCGGAATCTTCCACGGTGCCGCCGACTTCCAGCAAGTAGCCGTCAGGCAGTTCCGCGCGGATCGGATCGAGCGTCGGCATGATCTGCTGCACCAGCGTCGCCGGTTGTTCCTTGCCATAGATATCGGCGCGGACCGTCACGTTCGGCAAGCGGTTGCGGTGCCAGATGATGCCTTCTTCAAAGCCGTATTCCAGCGTCGCGATCTGCGACAACGCCACGCTGCGACCGTTGTCGGTCGGCACCGCCAGGCTCGGCAGCAACGACAGTTCAGTGCGCTCATGCAACGTGCCGCGCAGCAGGATTTCGATCAACTCGTTGTCTTCGCGGTACTGACTGACGCTGGAACCGGTCAGCGAGCTTTGCAGAAACTTCGACAGGTTCGCGGTGCTCACGCCGAGCGCGCGGGCGCGGTCCTGATCGACGTTCAGATAAACCACTTTGCTCGGCTCTTCCCAGTCCAGGTGGACGTTGGCCACATGGGGATTCTCGCGAACCTTGGCCGCCACTTTTCGAGCCAGGGCGCGGACGTCCTCGATGTGTTCGCCGGTGACCCGGAACTGCACCGGATAGCCGACTGGCGGGCCGTTTTCCAGACGCGTCACCCGCGAACGCAGGGCCGGGAATTGTTCGTTGAGGGTTTCGATCAGCCAGGTGCGCAGGGTTTCGCGGTCCTCGATAGTCTTGGCCAGGACGACAAACTGGGCGAAGCTCGCTGCAGGAAGTTGCTGATCCAGCGGCAGGTAAAAGCGCGGCGAACCGGTACCGACGTAGGCCACGTAATTATCGATGCCGGCGTGATCCTTCAGTAAACCTTCAAGGCGTTTAACCTCGTCGGCGGTGTTGCTCAGCGAAGCGCCTTCGGCCAGTTTCAGATCGACCATCAACTCCAGTCGTCCCGAGGCCGGGAAGAACTGCTGCGGTACAAAACGGAACAACACGATGGAGGCGATAAACAACACCACTGTCAGCGTGATCACCGTTTTGCGCCAGCGCACGCACCATTCCACCAGGCGTCGGACACGTTCATAAAAAGGCGTGGCGTACGGATCAGGCTGACCAATGCCGTGTTTCGCTGCGTGAATCTTCGCCAGGTCCGGCAGGAGTTTTTCCCCCAGGTACGGCACGAAAACCACGGCGGCAATCCACGACGCCAGCAGCGCGATGGTCACTACCTGGAAGATCGAACGCGTGTACTCGCCAGTGCCCGATTGCGCAGTGGCAATCGGCAGGAAACCGGCGGCCGTGATCAGCGTGCCGGTGAGCATCGGGAACGCGGTGCTGGTCCAGGCGTAACTCGCGGCTTTGATCCGGTCAAAGCCCTGCTCCATTTTGATCGCCATCATTTCCACGGCGATGATCGCGTCGTCCACCAGCAAGCCCAACGCCAGCACCAGCGCGCCAAGGGAAATCTTGTGCAGGCCGATGCCCAGGTAATACATGCAGGCGAAGGTCATCGCCAACACCAGCGGAATCGCCAGCGCCACCACCATGCCGGTGCGTACGCCGAGAGAGAAGAAGCTCACCAACAGGACGATGGCCAGTGCTTCCACCAGCACTTGGACAAACTCACCGACACCGGTTTTCACCGCAGCGGGTTGATCGGAAACCTTGCGCAACTGCATGCCGGCCGGAAGGTTTTTCTGGATCCTGGCGAACTCGATTTCCAGCGCCTTGCCCAGCACCAGAATGTCGCCGCCGTCCTTCATCGCCACGGCCAGACCGATGGCGTCTTCGGCCATGAAACGCATGCGCGGCGCCGGAGGATCGTTGAAACCACGATGCACGTCCGCGACATCGGAGATACGGAACGTGCGATCACCGACGCGAATCGGGAAGTTCCTGATCTCTTCGACCGTCTGAAAATTCCCCGAAACCCGTAGCTGCAATCGCTCACTGGTGGTTTCAAAGAAACCGGCCGTGGACATCGCGTTCTGCTCTTCAAGCGCCTGCTGCACCGCTGCCAACGGTAAACCGAGGGTGGCGAGCTTGACGTTGGAGAGTTCGATCCAGACCTTCTCGTCCTGCAACCCGAGCAGGTCGACCTTGCCCACATCCTTGACCCGTTGCAGCTGAATCTGGATTCGGTCGGCGTAGTCCTTGAGCACCGCGTAATCAAAACCGTCGCCGGTCAGCGCGTAGATGTTGCCGAAGGTGGTGCCGAATTCATCGTTGAAGAACGGGCCCTGAATGCCCGGTGGCAAGGTATGACGAATGTCGCCGATTTTCTTGCGGACCTGGTACCAGAGATCCGGAATCTCCACCGAGTGCATGGAGTCACGCGCAACGAACGTCACCTGGGATTCACCCGGTCGAGAGAACGACACAATGCGCTCGTACTCGCCGGTTTCCATCAACTTCTTTTCTATGCGTTCACTGACCTGGCGCGACACTTCCTCGGCGGTGGCCCCCGGCCAGTTGGTGCGGATCACCATGGCCTTGAAGGTGAACGGAGGGTCTTCGCTCTGGCCCAGTTTGGTGTAGGAAAGTGCGCCGACGATGGCCAGCAACAGCATCAGGAACAGTACGATCTGGCGGTTACGCAGCGCCCATTCGGAAAGATTGAAACCCATCAGGGATTACTCCTTGCCCGCTAGATTGACCACGCGGTTGGAGCGATCCACCGGGCGCACTTGCTGCCCGTCGTGAAGCACATGCACACCGGCCGCCACCACCCAGTCACTGGCGTTCAGGCCTTCGAGCACCGGCACGGTTTTCTCGCCGAACGGGCCGACCCGGACCGGCGCTTTCTTCAGGGTGTTGTTGACGCTGAGCACCCAAACGTAAGTGGCACCGTTTTCGGCGGTAACCGCCGAGAGCGGCACCGACAGCGCCACGACGTCGGCAGTCTGGATAAACACCCGGGCGCTCTGGCCGAGCTCGGCCGGAACCTTGCCGGCGTTGAAGGCAATGCGGGCGGCGAAGGTGCGGGATTTCGGGTCGGCGGCGGGCGACAACTCACGGATGCGCCCGGCAAAACGCTGGTCAGGTTGCGTCCAGAGTTCCACCGACACCGGCTGCCCGACCTTGAAACGACCGAAGCTCTGTTCCGGCAGGCTGATCAACACTTCGCGCTCGCCATCGGTGGCGAGAGTAAACACGGTTTGACCGGCGGCGACGACTTGCCCGACTTCCACCGCACGCTTGGCCACCACACCATCCTGAGGCGCACGCAGCACTGCGTAGCTGGCCTGGTTGGTCGAGACGTTGAATTCGGCCTTGATCTGCTTCAGGCGCGCTTCACCGGATCTGTATAGATTTTCGGAATTGTCGTACTGCGAGCGGCTGACCATCTGACGATCCATCAGGGTCTTGTAGCGATCGCGCTCGGCACGTACGAGATTGAGATTGGCTTCGGCCGCCGCGACTTGAGCGCGGGTGGCTTCCAGTTGCAGGCGGACGTCCTGGGGATCGAGTTCGGCCAGCGGTTGATCGGCCTTGACCCGCTGTCCTTCTTCGACCAGTCGTCGGCTGACTTTGCCGCCAATGCGAAACGCCAGATCCGGCTCGTAGCGAGCACGGACTTCACCGGGATAGCTTTCCATCGCCTGTGCCGAAGGCTCTGGCTGCACCACCATGGCCGGTCGGACGGTGACTTGCGGTGCCTCTTCGTGACCACACGCAGACAATAAAAGCGCCAGACTGACTGGCAATGCGAGGGGCAAGGCATAGCGGAACATGGTGAAGGACCTTTCGCTAATGGTGCTTGGAATAATTATACTGACCAGTATGTTATTAATAGCAAACTCACCAGTCCAGTATTAAAAGCGAATAATGCCGAACAACTTTTCAGCACCCAATGGTCCGGGCCGTCCCAAGGATCTGGCCAAGCGCCAGGCAATCCTCGATGCGGCGAAAATCCTGTTCCTGAGCAATGGCTATGCGAGCACCAGCATGGACGCCGTCGCGGCTGAAGCTGGCGTGTCGAAGCTGACTGTCTACAGTCATTTCAACGACAAGGAGACGCTGTTCTCCGCCGCCGTTGTCGCCAAATGCGAAGAGCAATTGCCTACGCTGTTTTTCGAATTGCCTGACGGCATTTCAGTGGAAACGGTGTTGTTGAATATCGCGCGCGGCTTTCATCACCTGATCAACAGCGATGAATCGGTGAACCTGCACCGGTTGATGATGACGCTGGGCAGCCAGGACCCGAAACTCTCGCAGATCTTCTTCGAGGCCGGGCCGGAGCGCATGCTGCATGGCATGGAGCGGCTGCTGACCAAGGTTGATCAGAGCGGTGTGTTGAGCATCGACAAGCCACGTAACGCGGCGGAGCATTTCTTTTGCCTGCTCAAGGGCGCGGGGAATTTTCGGTTGTTGTATGGCTGTGGCGAACCGTTGACCGGGGATGCGGCGGAGGAACATGTGCGGGAAGTGGTGGGTTTGTTTATGCGGGCTTATCGTCCCTAGTCAGCCTGATAGATTGATATCGTTCTAACGGACGCCTTCGCGGGCAAGCCTCGCTCCTACAGGGTAGTGTCGTTCGCAAAAAATGTGATCGACTCTAAATCTGTAGGAGCGAGGCTTGCCCGCGAAGGGCGCGACTCGGTCTTAAGGCTTGAGCGCCTTCTTCGGATAAATGTCATACCGACTGGATTTCCCGTCCAGCGCATGACTCGGCTTCGGCCCGGCAATGCACGGTGCCTTGCGCGGACGCTTCACCACCACCCGGTGGCTGGCCAATGCCAACGCCGCTTCGAGCAACGCCGGTGCATCCGGGTCATCCCCCACCAACGGCCGGAACAGGCGCATTTCCTTCTTCACCAGCGCAGTTTTCTCACGATGGGGAAACATCGGGTCGAGGTAGATGACCTGCGGCGGCTCGCCTTCCCAGTTGCGCATGACTTCGATCGAGTTGCCCTTGAGCAATCGCATGCGCGCCACAATCGACGCCACGTCGAAATCTTCCGCGCCGCGTGCCAGGCCATCTTCAAGCAAGGCACCAATCAGCGGCTGACGTTCGATCAGGCTCATCTCACAACCCAGGCTCGCCAGCACGAACGCGTCCTTGCCCAGCCCCGCCGTAGCGTCCAGCACCCGCGGACGCACGCCCTGGGCGATGCCGACCGCCTTGGCGATCATCTGACCGGTGCCACCGCCGAACAAGCGGCGATGGGCGGCTCCGCCCTCGACGAAGTCCACCCGCACCGGTCCCGGTGCGTCCGGGCCGAGCTGTTGCAGTTGCAAACCCTGTTCACCCACCTGCAAGGCAAATTCACCGTCATCGACCTGCAAAGGCAGGCCCAGGCGCTCGGCCCATTGCTCGGCCTGTGGCTGAAAAGCCGTGCCCAGGGCCTCGACATGGATGCGGCAAGCCGCCGGTTGCTCAATCATGGGAAAACACGCTCAAAAAAATTAATGATCGGCAGAAACGGCCGATAACAAAACTAACGAGCATTTTGCCAGAGCTGAGCGTCGACCGAGAGAAATGTCAGACATTCAACGCACATCGATAGGTTACATCTCGCCCCACGGCGATTTTGGCCTGCGAAACTCCCAAGCACTGAGCGGCGTCAGTCACCTGTGGCAGGATTTCTTTGCCCAGGCCCTGGCCGATCAGTCGGGCGATGTCGTGCCGGCGTCTCTCAACTTTCCACCGGTCGATCTCGAAAGTCCGGAAGAACCCACAGTTGGCAGCGAACTGCTGGCGCACATCGTTTCCCAGCGTGAATGCGATGTGAAGGAAACCCAGGTCAAGCCACCCGAGCCGCTGTTCCTGCCGATCGCCGAGTTCGAAATGGACCTGGCCGACAAACCATTCCCACCGTTCCCACCGGAAGAAATCGCTGCCCAGCAAAAGCAGCAGAACTTCGAAAGCGGCTGGGTTCGCCCGATCGTACTGACGGCCGGGCAACCCGTGCCAGAAGCCGGCCCGGCGCCGCAACCACGTCCACTGCACCTGCCGATCGCCGAATTCGAAATGGACCTGCTGGACAAGCCATTCCCGCCGTTCCCGCCGGAAGAGCTGGCGGAACAACAGAAAAACTTCGATTTCGATATCGGCTGGGCTCGCCCGATCGTGCTGCAGAACCTGCGCATCGCCGCCTGACCCTCAGCGACACCCTCTCCTCACGCAGCCGCATCAGTTTGTAGCGGGTGAGCGATCACCCGCAAAAACCGCGTTGTCAGCCTTTGAACAATTGATTGGCCTGTGCGTACGGCATCGACCGCGAGGTAAAGCCGAACGTGCCCGAGGTCTTGATCTCTTCGGCCGCGCGGTAGAATTCGCCAAGCGCTGCCAGCGCGAGCGCCGAACCGACGCTGATGCGCTTGACGCCCATTTCGCTC
Source organism: Pseudomonas sp. FW300-N2A2 (assembly GCF_017351735.1). NCBI lineage: Bacteria > Pseudomonadati > Pseudomonadota > Gammaproteobacteria > Pseudomonadales > Pseudomonadaceae > Pseudomonas > Pseudomonas sp. FW300-N2A2. Next base: position 125,013 of record NZ_JACNDU010000014.1, read on the forward strand.
AACTGCTCGACCGTCAGTTTCAACCCGCCGGACATCAACACATTGACCGGTTTCGGCGCCACGGCGCGCACCACCGCCAACACGTCTTCAGCACTGCGCAAACCTGGCGCATAGAGCACGTCGGCGCCCGCTTCGGCAAAGGCCTGCAAGCGGCGAATGGTGTCGTCCAGATCGGGATTGCCATGCAGAAAATTCTCGGCCCGGGCCGTCAGCGTGAACGGGAACGGCAAACTGCGGGCGGCGGCGACGGCCGCTTCGATTCGCGCCACTGCATGCTCGAAGCAGTAAATCGGCGCGTCTGCACGTCCCGTGGCGTCTTCGATCGAACCACCGACAGCGCCTGCTGCAGCGGCTCGCAGAATGCTTTGGGCGCATTCGGCGGGATCGTCGGCAAAACCGTTTTCCAGATCGACCGCAACCGGCAGGTCCGTCGCCGCGACAATCGCCTGAACGTTCGCCAGGGTATCGTCCAGCGTCAGCCCGCCATCGGGTCGCCCCTGAGAAAAGGCAAAACCGGCACTGGTGGTCGCCAGCGCCTCGAAGCCCAGGTTGGCGAGCATTTTCGCCGAGCCGGCGTCCCACGGGTTGGGAATGACAAAAGCCCCGGCGCGTTCATGCAGTGCTTTGAAGGCTTGGGCTCGAAGGGTTTGCGCATCCATTGGCAGGCTCCTGAAAAAGGCAGGGAATCCGCCTCAGAGCAGGCCAAGTTGCTCGGCGGCGGGCTCTCTGTATAGCTCAGGCAGCGGCGGCAAGCCAGGCAAACGCAGCATCAGCTTTGCGTGAAAACGTTGCGCCAGTTTCGCCGCCAGCAGGTTGTCGGCGGTGTGCAGGAAGATATACGGCGTGCGCCCCTCTTCGATCCACAGGGCGATTTTCTCGACCCAGGGCACCAGGAACGGGTCGTTGGCTTCCAGTTGCGGATGGCCAATGAAGCGCACTTGCGGGAATTGCGTGAAGGCCGCCGGACGTGGCGGAACCCTGGGTTTCTTCGATTGGGCGTGGAGCACCGACGGATCGGTGGACGTGCAACTGAACAACGCCCGCGGATCGAGGCAGATACGTTCGACACCGCGATCCAGCAGCAGGCGATTGAGCGAGCGCTCGGCCTCACCCTTGGCGAAGAAATCGTCATGCCGCACTTCGATGGCCAGCGGCCGGTCCACCGCATCGATAAAACCCGCCAGCTCGTGCAATCGTTGCGGCGTGAAGCTTTTCGACAACTGCAACCACAGCGGCGACACCCGCTCGCCCAAAGGGCTGAGCAATTGCAGGAAGGTTTCAGTGGCGGTCAATTGTTCGCGCAGGTCACCGCCGTGGCTGATGTCGCCGGGGAATTTGGCGGTGAAGCGAAAGTGTTCGGGCATGGTCTCGGCCCAACGCTGCACGGTGCTGGCAGCCGGGCTCGCGTAGAAGGTCGTATTGCCTTCCACGGCGTTGAATACTTGAGAATACAGATTGAGAAATTCGGAGGTTTTCGCGTCTTGCGGATAAAGGTAATCGCGCCAGGCGTTTTCACTCCAGGACGGGCAGCCAAGGTAGTAAGGCAGCCGCATCAGATATACAGGTCGAGACCCATCACATCCGAATCCCAATCGACAAAATTGGCGGTGCTGAGGTAGCTGGCCAGGGCCATCGCGACGCTTTTGCTCATGGCGCGGTGGTAAATCATGTCTTGTTGGCGCGCCGGCAGATTGCTCAGGCGCTGCGCGGAGGCTTTGGCGGCGCGGGCGGCCATTTGCTCTTCCGAAGGGAATTCCAGCTCGCCCTCGATATCGACGGATTCGTCTTCAACCACATGCCCTTTGCGAGGCTTGCGCTTGATGGGGTAGGACTGAGAGGAAAGGCCGTCTATGCGCATAATGTCATGCTCGGTATCAGTGATGGCAGTTTAGTGGCGCATAGCCCACTTCGCAAACCGCTTGGTGATAACTAGAACACAGAATTGCGAAAAGGTTTAAAGGCGGGGGGATAAAACGACGATTGGTGTTGGTCGGGAGACCGCCATCGCTGGCAAGCCAGCTCCTACAAGGTTAGCGATAATCCTGTAGGAGCTGGCTTGCCAGCGATAGGGCCGACTCGGTGCCGGAAATCAACGCGCTTTGGGCGTCGCAACCTTGTCCCGCAGATAAACCGGCTGCGCCTCGTCCGCCACAATCGCTTCACCCCGTTCCCAGGCAAATCGCGCCAGGGTCAGCAGGTCTTCGGCGTGAGGCAGCATGCCCGCGTCCTGACCGCTCAGGCTGACGGCGATGCGTTCGGCATAACCCCAACCGGTGCCGGCGCCAAACCAGTCACCGCTGGCATCCGCCGGCAACGCCGCCACTTCCGGCGGCAATACAGCTTCGTTGCCGACCAGGCGCATCTCACCCGCCGTTTCGCGGTAGCAGCCCCAGTACACTTCATCCATGCGCGCATCGATGGCGGCCGCGACCTGGCTCACACCGTGTTCGCGATACGCCCGCTGCGCCAGCACCGCCAGGTTCGACACCGGCAGGACCGGACGATCCAGGGCAAACGCCAGGCCCTGTACCACGCCGATGGCGATACGCACGCCAGTGAATGCGCCCGGCCCACGGCCAAAAGCGATGGCATCGACCGCTTGCAAGGTGGTCCCGGCATCGGCGAGCAATTGCTGGATCATCGGCAACAGCTTCTGCGCATGCAGGCGCGGGATCACCTCGTAATGGCTCGTCACTTTGCCGTCATGCAGCAAGGCAACGGAGCAAGCTTCAGTCGCGGTGTCCAGGGCCAGCAAGGTGCTCATCGATGTTTCCGTAAGAGAGGTCAGAAAAAGTTCGCCAGTATAAACAACTACGGCCCGCAAGCGGGCCGTAGAAGATGACGCGGTTCAGACTTTTCAGCTCAGCGCTTCAAGCACCTTGCCAGTGATCGCTTCAACCGAACCGACGCCAGCAATGTGGCTGTACTTCGGTTTGCCTTGAGCCGCCGACAGCTTCTGGTAGAAATCCACCAGTGGCTTGGTCTGCGAGTGGTAGACCGACAGGCGATGACGCACGGTTTCTTCAGTGTCGTCCTTGCGCTGCACCAGATCTTCACCGGTGATGTCGTCTTTACCAGCAATTTTTGGCGGGTTGTAGACGGTGTGGTACACGCGGCCGCTGGCCTCGTGAACGCGACGACCAGCGATACGCTGAACGATTTCTTCGTCATCGACCGCGATTTCGACCACGTGGTCCAGCTCGACGCCGGCCTTCACCAGGGCTTCAGCCTGAGGAATGGTGCGCGGGAAACCGTCGAACAGGAAACCGTTGGCGCAATCCGCCTGGCTGATGCGTTCCTTGACCAGATTGATGATCAGGTCATCGGAAACCAGGCCACCGCTGTCCATGACGCTCTTGGCGATCAGGCCCAGCTCGGTGCCGGCCTTGACCGCAGCACGCAGCATGTCGCCGGTGGAGATTTGCGGGATGCCGAACTTTTCGGTGATGAACTTAGCCTGAGTACCTTTACCGGCCCCGGGAGCTCCCAGCAGAATGACGCGCATCGATGTGCTCCTCAATTTTTATATAGATAACAAAGGATTCGCCTCGTGGGGCCAATCTCAAAACAGGGTCGTGACCGCCCAAACGGCCAAAGGCTGATCAAGATACACAGCAGATCCTACGCACACAAGCCGTCGAAAGTCGGAGAAACCCGCGCCTTGCGTGACCTTGCGACGGGGTACCCCAAGTCGCAACCCCATCATTAAGTGTCGCCTTGCAGCACTTTCCAACCCCGCGCAAACCGGCACTCGACGCCCGCGTCGAGTGCCCGAACCCACGACGAAAACCTTAGCCGGTATTTCGCAAACCGGCGGCAATCCCCGCCACAGACACCAGCAACGCCTGTTCTACCGGGCTGCCCTGCGCCACTTCCTGCAGGCGCGAACGTGCCAGCAACTCGGCCTGCAATAGATGAAGCGGGTCGAGGTAGGTGTTGCGCAAGCGGATGAATTCGAGGGTAGCTGGGCTATGTGCCAGTAGCTGCGACTGACCGGTCAACCCCAGAACAATCGAACACGCCTGCGACAATAGGTCGCGTAAGTGCGCACCCAAAGGCAGCAGATCCGGCTCAACCAGCCGCTCATCGTAGGAGCGGGCGATATCCGCGTCGGCCTTGGCCAGGACCATCTCCAGCATGTCGATGCGCGTGCGGAAGAACGGCCACTGCTCGCGCATTTGCCCCAGCAGCTCGCCTTCGCCGCGCGCCAGCGCCTTGCTTAACGCGGCTTCCCAGCCGAGCCAGGCCGGCAACATCAAGCGGGTCTGGGTCCAACCGAAGATCCACGGGATCGCCCGCAGGCTTTCGATCCCGCCGGCGCGGCGCTTGGCCGGGCGACTGCCCAGTGGCAGGCGCCCCAACTCCTGCTCCGGGGTGGACTGGCGGAAATACTCGACGAATTGCGGATTTTCCCGCACCACGGCGCGGTAAGCACTGACACCGTCTGCCGCCAATTCGTCCATCAAATGGCGCCAGGCGGGTTGCGGTGGTGGCGGTGGCAACAACGTCGCCTCCAGCACCGCCGCCAGGTACAGGTTGAGATTTTGCTCGGCGATGTCCGGCAGGCCGAATTTGAAACGAATCATTTCCCCCTGCTCGGTGGTGCGGAAACGCCCCGCCACCGACCCCGGCGGCTGCGACAGAATCGCCGCGTGCGCCGGACCGCCACCACGCCCCACGGTGCCACCGCGACCGTGGAACAACAGCAGTTCCACTTGCTGCTCGCGGCAGATGTCGACCAGACGCTCCTGCGCCCGATATTGCGCCCAGGCTGCCGCCGTGGTGCCGGCGTCCTTGGCTGAGTCGGAATAGCCGATCATCACTTCCTGCGGGCCTTGCAGGCGCGCACGATAACCCGGCAGCAGCAACAGTTTTTCAATCACCGGGCCGGCGTTATCAAGGTCGGCAAGGGTTTCGAACAGCGGCACCACACGCATCGGCCGCAATACACCAGATTCTTTGAGCAACAGTTGCACAGCCAGCACGTCGGAAGCGGCGCCGGCCATGGAGATCACATACGAACCAAGCGAAGCGCCCGGTGCGGCGGCGATTTCCCGGCACGTGGCGAGCACTTCAGCGGTGTCGGCGGAGGGTTTGAAGTAAGTCGGCAACAACGGCCGACGGTTGTTCAACTCGCGCATCAGGAAGGCGATGCGCTCCTCTTCGCTCCAGTCTTCGTAGCGACCGAGGCCAAGGTAATCGGTGATTTCCGTCATCGCCGCCGTGTGACGGGACGAGTCCTGGCGCACATCGAGGCGCACCAGGAACAAGCCGAAGGTCACCGCACGACGCAGGCAATCGAGCAGCGGCCCATCAGCGATCACGCCCATGCCGCACTCATGCAGCGACTGGTAGCAGAGCTCCAGCGGGTCGAGCAAATCGCGGTTGTTTTGCAGCACATCGGCGGGGGCCGGCGTGGCTGTCGTCAAGGAAGTGTGGGCCCAGCTTCGAGTGGCGCGCAGGCGTTCACGCAGTTGTTTAAGGACGGCACGATAGGGTTCGGCGCTGTCGCCGGCCTTGGCTTTCAGCGCGTCGCTGGCCTGTTGCATCGACAGCTCGGCGGCGAGGTGATCGACATCGCGCACGTACAGATCGGCGGCCATCCAGCGTGCCAGCAGCAACACCTCACGGGTCACGGCAGCCGTGACGTTGGGGTTGCCATCGCGGTCGCCGCCCATCCACGAAGCAAAGCGAATCGGCGCGGCTTCCAGCGGCAAATGCAGGCCGGTGGCGTCATGCAGAGCTTTATCGGCCTTGCGCAAATAGTTCGGGATCGCTTGCCACAGCGAATGTTCGATCACCGCGAAGCCCCATTTGGCTTCGTCCACCGGGGTCGGGCGGGTGCGACGGATTTCTTCGGTGTGCCAGGCTTCGGCGATCAGGCGCTGCAATTTCGATTGAATCTGCTCGCGCTCGGCGCTGGTCAGGTCGCGGTGATCCTGAGCGGCAAGTTGCGCGGCGATGGCGTCGTATTTCTGGATCAGCGTGCGGCGCGCGACTTCGGTCGGGTGCGCAGTCAACACCAGTTCGATATCCAGGCGCCCCAACTGTCGTGCCAGGGATTCGGCCGCATGACCTTCGGCCAGCAGGCGCGCTAGCAACTCCGGCAACACGCGCGCCTCGAACGGCGCGGGTTGGGATTCTTCGCGGCGATGGATCAGTTGATATTGCTCGGCGATGTTGGCCAGGTTGAGAAACTGGTTGAACGCCCGCGCCACCGGCAGCAATTCGTCTTCGCTCAGTTGATTGAGGCTGGCGCTCAGTTCGGCGTCCATCGAACCGCGACGGTCGGCCTTGGCGCCTTTGCGGATCTGCTCGATCTTGTCGAGAAAATCGTCCCCGTACTGTTCACGAATGGTGTTGCCCAACAGCTCACCCAACAGGTGAACATCCTCGCGCAAGCGTGCATCAATATCGGTCATCAGCCGTTCTCCAGCGAAAAATCCGGGGTGCCTTGTGGTTCAAGAGTGCCGCCGTAAAGCGCTTCTTACAAGCACACGACGAAGGGACTTTAAACCCCGGGCACGCAAGCTAGTCTGAAGAGTAAGCCGCACAACGGCTTTCGCCGGCCATGGCCGGACACTTACCCGCCCTGCCATGAGCAGGCGTGCCATGAGGTTTTTATGAAAATCCGCGAGCTTGCCCATCATTGGGAAGAAAACGCCAAGGGTCGCCTGACCGACACCGGCTACTCGATTCATCTGGATGTGGAGGCCGCCGCGCGCTTGGCGGCGATCATCGAGATGTACCCCAAGCGGCACCCTGAAGAACTGCTCGGCGAGTTGATCGGCGCGGCGCTCGAAGAGCTGGAAAAGAGCTTCCCGTACGTGAAAGGCTCGACCATCGTGGCCACCGATGAAGAAGGCGATCCGCTGTACGAAGACATCGGCCCGACCCCGCGTTTTCTCGCGTTGTCCCGGCGGCATTTGCATGATTTGTCGTCTGGTGAGGACAAGCAGAAACACTGAATTTGCAGCAGAACCTGTGGGAGCGAGCTTGCTCGCGATAGCGGTGTGTCAGGCGACATCAATGTTGAATGTTAAGCCGCCATCGCGAGCAGGCTCGCTCCCACATTTGACCTGCGTGACTTTCAACAATTGCGTGTTTCCGCCCTTGGAATACCCCCTCCTATCGCCAAAGTTCCCGATTTAGAGCCTTGTCCGTTCGGTCAAAGTTTTTTCGGGCGACAGGCCATATTCTCTGAACTTTTAAAAAATGCCTCGGGTCGTAACCAGTAACCACGCCTGGGACGGCCGTTTCAAAACGCTTCGGAAATTGATGGTTGCGGCTCCTTGCCCAGGATGGATGTTCAGTTTTTCAGGAGTTATTCCAATGGAGTTGAAGACCATGAAGATCAACACTGCCAAGCCCGCTTCCACCCCCCTGCGCAGCCTGAAACTGGCCGCCCTGGCCATCGGCAGCAGCCTGGTTCTGGCCGGTTGCGCCGGTAACCCGCCGACCGAGCAATACGCCGTGACCCAATCGGCCGTGAACAGCGCCGTCAGCGCGGGCGGCACCGAATTCTCGGCGGTTGAGATGAAGTCCGCCCAGGACAAACTCAAACAAGCCGAAATCGCGATGCACGACCAAAAGTACGACGAAGCCCGAGTGCTCGCCGAACAGGCCGAGTGGGACGCGCGCGTCGCCGAACGCAAAGCCCAGGCGATCAAAGCCGAACAGGCGGTTAAGGACTCTCGGATAGGGGTTCAGGAACTGCGTCAGGAAAGCCGGCGCACCGTGCAATAAGCGCCGCCACGACGTACTTCTTACTCGACTTAAAAGGACGATACCCACATGCGCAATCAATTGATGATCCCTGCCCTGCTGGCCGCAAGCGTAGCTCTGGCTGCCTGCTCGACGCCGCCTAATGCGAACCTTGAACAGGCCCGCACCAACTACAGCGGCCTGCAAGCCAACCCGCAGGCGAGCAAAGTCGCGGCACTGGAAACCAAGGACGCCAGCGATTATCTGGACAAGGCCGACAAGGCTTATCTGGACAAGCGAGACGCGAACGAGGTCGATCAACTGGCCTATCTGACCAATCAGCGTGTTGAAGTGGCGAAGCAAACCATCGCCCTGCGCACCGCTGAAGCCAATCTGAAGAATGCTGCCGCACAGCGCGCCCAGGCGCGTCTGGATGCTCGCGACGCGCAGATCAAACAGTTGCAGGACAGCCTGAACGCCAAGCAGACCGATCGCGGTACGCTGGTAACCTTTGGTGATGTGTTGTTCGCGACCGACCGTGCCGACCTGAAGTCCAGCGGCTTGGCGAACATCAACAAACTGGCGCAGTTCCTTCAGGAAAACCCGGACCGCAAGGTGATCGTCGAAGGCTACACCGACAGCACCGGCACGGCGTCGCACAACCAGTCGCTGTCCGAGCGTCGCGCCGGTTCCGTGCGCATGGCACTGGTGAAAATGGGCGTTGATCCTGCGCGCATCGTTGCCCAGGGTTATGGCAAGGAATACCCGGTTGCTGAAAACGGCGACGCTTCGGGTCGTGCCATGAACCGCCGTGTAGAAGTGACCATTTCCAACGACAACCAGCCGGTGATCCCACGTTCGGCGGTGAGCGCCAACTAAGCTTCATGCCGTAACGCAAAAGCCCCGCCTGATCGGATCAGGCGGGGCTTTTTGTTTTCGCGGTTTGGCAGAACACCGTGTCGCGCCCATCGCCAGCAAGCCGGCCCCTACAGGATCAACGCAAACCTGTAGGAGCCGGCTTGCTGGCGATGAAGGCAACGCGGTCTGTGTGATTTAACCGCGTTACAGTTACTGCTCCAGCTTCTGCGGGGTTTCCTGGCCCATGCAGCGCACGGCTTTTTTCTTGTTGTTGACCAATACGCCGGTCAGGCCTTTCTGTTCAGTGTCGAACATCACCAGCACGCCATCGATGCACTGGGCGACTTGTGGAGCCGGTTCCAGGGAGACTTTGTAATCTTCGCCCGGCACGGTCTTGAGCATGGTGAAGTCGCTGAGCAGCAGCGCATCTTCGGGTTTGGCGAAGTGCAGGTAACCGTAGTACCACAAGGCCCCGACGGTGCCGAGGATGCTGCAGATACCGGTGATGATCAGCGGGATGGCGTTACGTTCTTCACTCATTGCGGACTCTCTGGTGGTTCATCTTCTGAATTCGGGGGTGCCGGGTAGTTGGGAATTTCACCCAAGCGGCGCAGGCCATTGAAATGCTGCGGGTCATCAAGGTATCGCAGCATGACCTTGCGCCAGACCGGGTCGGCGAACGTCTGCACATGACCGCCACGGGTCAGTTGCAGCACTCGCGGCGGCGGCGCAGCTTGATACAGACGGATGCCGTTGGAAAGGGGCACGATCGGATCGTCGATGCTGTGATAGATCAGTTTCGGTACGCCGTTGAGCTGCGTCATCGAGTGGATCGCGCTGTCACCGTCCGGCACCAGCCACGACAACGGCACCTGGAACGCCCACGTCAGCCAGGAATTGCTCAGGGCAAATTGGCCGATGCTGCGATAACTGGCGGGCACGCCATCGAGGACGAAGGCCTTGAGTTGTTTCTGGCGTTCGGGATGCTGAACCAGGTAATGCACGGCCATTGAGCCGCCCAGACTTTGCCCGAGCAGGATCAACGGTTTGCCTTTGACCTCCGGCGCCTGGTCGAGCCATTTGAACGCGGCGTCGATGTCCTGATAGATCGCCGGCAAACTCGGTTCGCCTTCGGACAAACCGTAACCGCGATAATCGATCAGCAGCACTTGATAGCCTTCCTCCGGCAACCACCAGCTGCCGCCCAGATGCATCGGCAGATTGCCGCCGTTGCCGTGCAGGTGCAGCACCGTGCCTTTGACTTCGACGCCTTTTTTCGCCGGCAGCCACCAGCCATGCAGCTTGAGGCCATCGGCCGTGGTGAGGGTGACGTCGCGGTATTCGAGTTTGGCTTTTTCCGGGGTGAACAACTGTCCGGGCTCGGGGTAGAACAGCAAAGAGCTGCAACCGCCGAGGGTTAGAAGCAGGAAGAGGATGCCGAGGATTCTCATCCGTTGAAACCTCGCGAAAATGGAGTTGGAACACACCTTTCCCCTGTGGGAGCGAGCCTGCTCGCGATAGCGGTGTGTCAGGCAACATCAATGTTGAATGTCAGGCCGCTATCGCGAGCAGGCTCGCTCCCACAGGGGGGGATTCATTGCTCACAGGATGTTGGAGTAATCCGCTTCGATCCGGTCCAGGCTCAGGTGGTTCAGGAAGTTGGAGAAGCACATCCACGCCGACAGCGCGTTCATGTCGCGGAACTGTTCCGGCAGGTATTTCGGCGGTACCACCAGGCCTTCGTCCACCAACTGGCGCAAGGTGCGCATGTCTTCCAGCGTGGTCTTGCCGCAAAACAGCAGCGGCACTTGCTCAAGCTTGCCTTTACGCACGGCCAACTGAATGTAGTTGTAAACCATGATAAAGCCCTTGAGGTAGGACAAGTCTTTGGTAAATGGCAGACCATTCGGCACCGAACCACGGAAAACCCGACTGGCGTTGCCGTAGCTTTCCGCCATTTCAAAGCCCTGCTCGCGGAAGAACTCGAAGATCTGCAGGAAGTCCGCGCCCTCCTCCACCATGTGAATGGCGCGGGTACGGTTGGTCAGTTTGCGCAGGCGGCTCGGGTAAGAGGCGAAGGTGATGATTTCCATCAGGATCGCCAGGCCTTCCTGGGTCACCGTCGACGAGGGCGGCCCCTTGGACAGGAAGGTGCAGATCGGCTGGTTCAGACCGTTGAGCGTAGTGCCGACATGCACCAGCCCTTCGTGGACTTCCAGCGCCCGCACGTCGCGCTCGTTGAACATCGCGTCGGTGCGGATCTTGATGTAGTCGGCGCCGGCCGCCGCATCGGCGACGATGCCGTCGGACTCGAACACCCGAATGGTTTCCTCGGCCTCGCCAAACACTTTGCTCAGCCGGGTCTGCAACAGATGCACGGCGTCCTTGGCGGTGAGGATTTTCGGCTCATCCTTCAGGTCACCACGACCATCGATGTTATTCAGATAATCGGAGAGCATCAGGCCGAGGTCGGACAGGGTCGGGTCACCGGCGTGAAACGCGTCGGATGCGGCGCCATACAACTCTTGGGAAATCAGGCCGAAATCCTCGGTGCCGCGCGCTTCAAGCATGCGCACCACCATCCGGTATTCCTTGCACATGCGCCGCATGATCTGGCCGACCGGGTTGAACTGGCCAAGCTGACGGGTGATGTCACGCTCGATGTTCTGGAATTCCAGTTTCACTTTGCTGGAGTCGAAGGACAGCGGCCGGTTCAGGTAGTAATCACGGTCCACCGCCGGCATTTCCTTGCCCTTGGCCTTGAGGAAACCCTTGCGGATGCTGTCGTCCCACTTCACTGCATCCAGGACGCGAATCGGCGTCTGCGCCAGCACAATGCGATCGGACAACATGCGTATCGTCTGCTGGTAATCGTCCACCCGAAACTCCTGTAGAAAAACCGTTATGTGCTGGGTTTATTTGGCTTTGGCCAGGCGCTGATAGCGCACGGCTTCGACGAAGACATCGGAATTGGCCGGATCGTCGAGGTAAGCGAAGACCTGGTCCATGCGTGTGTTGATCAACACGCCGTCGCCGTCGTCGGTCTGGAAACCTTCGCCGCTGAGGACTTTTTGCCCCAGGGCCTGGTTGATCTGCTCGAGGTCGAGGTTGTAGACCACCAGTTCATGCTTGTCGGTGAGTTCGAAACCGGCAATGGTGAAATGCCCGCCAAACTGCGCTGGGACTTTCGCCGACAGGTACCAGCGGTTGCCATGGCGCGAGACGGTGAAGGGATAGGCTTCGCGTTCCTTGGGTTTGGCCTTGAAGTAGCTGACCGCCTGATAGCGATTGTCGCCGATGCGCGTCAGCTCCAGGTTCAGCGGCTCGCCCCAGGCGTTGGTGCTGGTCCATTTGCCGAGTAATCCTTTGGGCGCGGGGTCGCTCGTGGGCAATGGCTCCCTGAAGGTCACCAGACAGCCACTGAGCAGCAGGATCGACAAGGCGATCACAACGACGCGCCAGGCTTTCATTCAATACTCCCTATGAACACAGTCCCCGAATGCTCACTGTCCCTGTAGGAGCGAGGCTTGCCCGCGAAGGCGATGCGTCAGTCAACACATCATCTGTTGAATGTTAAATCGCCTTCGCGGGCAAGCCTCGCTCCTACAGGTCGCGGTTCATCGCAGGATCACACCGACGCCAATACCAAGTGCATGTAGCGGGTCAGGATACCGAGCATTTCAGCTTCGGCGTCAGGCTCGGCGTCGTTGAGCAGCCCCTGATATTCCATCCGTCCGATAATCGCCGTCAACACTTTGGCATCCTGGTGTGGCTCACGGGAACCCAAAACCTGGAAAAGCTGACACGTACCCTGCAGGAGAATCTGCTGATGCGAGCGCACCAGCTCCGCCAGGCGCGGGTTCAGCAGCGCTTCCTGACGGAACGCCTGTTCGGCCATCAGGTGTTCGCGACGGTTGATCAGTTGCCGGTGAACATAGTCCGCCATCAACCGTGCAATGTCGTCCGCCAGTTGCGAGCGCGACTCCGGGCTGCCGTCGCCGCTGACGACCATCTCGCGCAGCAACCCTTCATTGTTCACCCACAACTTGGCCATGAACGCCGCGCTGCGTTCCACATATTGGGCAAAGGTATCGGTGAGCAAGTCATCGATGTCCTTGAAATAGTAAGTGGTGGCCGACAATGGCACACCCGCTTCTGCAGCAACCGCACGGTGACGCACGGCCCGCACGCCATCGCGCACGACAATGCGCATGGCCGCATCGAGAATGTCCTGTCGACGCTGCTCGCTGCCCTGACGGCTGGCCTTGCGGCCCTGGTACTGAACACTTTCAGCGACCGCAGTGGCGATACCCGCTGCACCTTCTTGAGCCATTGCACGGTTCACGACAGGAATTCCTCTCTCATTTCAAAAGTAACCAATTGATACGTTTGTACCAGACAGGCAATAAAAAGCCGCCTGTTATAGGCGGCTTTTTAATTGAAACATTTACGCTTGCGGCCGCATGTGCGGGAACAGGATCACGTCGCGGATCGACGGGGAGTTGGTCAGCAGCATCACCAGACGGTCGATGCCGATGCCTTCACCGGCCGTTGGCGGCATGCCGTACTCCAGCGCGCGAACGAAGTCGGCGTCGTAGTGCATGGCTTCGTCGTCGCCGGCGTCCTTGTCGGCCACCTGCGCCATGAAGCGCTCGGCCTGGTCTTCCGCGTCGTTCAACTCGGAGTAGGCGTTGGCGATTTCACGGCCACCGATGAACAGCTCGAAACGGTCGGTGACGTTCGGGTTGTCGTCGTTGCGACGGGCCAGCGGCGACACTTCGAACGGGTACTGGGTAATGAAGTGCGGCTGCTCCAGCTTGTGCTCGACCAGCTCTTCGAAAATCATCACCTGCAATTTGCCCAGGCCTTCGAAGCCCAGCACCTTGGCGCCGGCTTTCTTGGCGATGGCGCGGGCCTTGTCGATGTCATTCAGATCATCGGCAGTCAGCTCAGGGTTGTACTTGAGGATCGAATCGAACACCGACAGACGCACGAACGGTTCGCCGAAGTGGAACACCTTGTCGCCGTAAGGCACGTCGGTGCTGCCCAGAACCAGCTGCGCCAGCTCGCGGAACAGTTCTTCGGTCAGGTCCATGTTGTCTTCGTAGTCGGCGTAAGCCTGGTAGAACTCCAACATGGTGAATTCAGGGTTGTGACGAGTCGAAACGCCTTCGTTACGGAAGTTGCGGTTGATCTCGAACACTTTCTCGAAGCCGCCAACCACCAGACGCTTGAGGTACAGCTCAGGCGCGATACGCAGGAACATTTCCATGTCCAGCGCGTTGTGGTGCGTTTCGAACGGCTTGGCCGCCGCACCGCCCGGAATGGTTTGCAGCATCGGCGTTTCCACTTCCAGGAAGTCACGCTGCATCAGGAAGCTGCGGATGTGGGCGATGACTTGCGAACGCACGCGGAAGGTCTGGCGCACGTCTTCGTTGACGATCAGGTCAACGTAACGCTGACGATAGCGCTGTTCGGTGTCGGTCAGGCCGTGGTGCTTGTCCGGCAGCGGGCGCAGGGATTTGGTCAGCAGGCGCACGCTGGTCATTTCAACGTACAGGTCGCCCTTGCCGGAACGGGCCAGGGTGCCTTCGGCGGCAATGATGTCGCCCATGTCCCAGGTTTTCACCGCGGCCAGGGTTTCTTCGGACAGGGTCTTGCGGTTGACGTAGACCTGGATGCGACCGGTCATGTCCTGGATCACCATGAACGAGCCACGGTTGAGCATGATGCGACCGGCAACCTTGACCGGGATTGCAGCCTCTGCGAGCTCTTCCTTGGTCTTGTCCACGTACTGTTTCTGCAAGTCTTCGCAGTAGTTTTCGCGGCGGAAGTCGTTCGGGAAGGCATTGCCCTTGGCGCGCTCGGCAGCAAGCTTTTCCTTGCGCAGGGCGATCAGGGAGTTTTCTTCCTGTTGCAGGGCTTGCGGGTCGAGTTCTAGGTCGCTCATGTCTTTAGATATTCCATCTGGTTCGTTGCCCCCGGCCTGCGGCCGGGGATCGCCAGCGAGCTGGCTCCTACAGGGGATCGGGGGGTGTCAGCCGATCCCGTATTGCATTGCTTACAAGCCCGACTTCAGGCTCGCTTCGAGGTATTCATCGATATCACCGTCGAGTACCTTGTCGCAGTCACTGCGCTCGATGTTAGTGCGCAGATCCTTGATGCGCGAGGCATCGAGTACATAAGAACGGATCTGATGACCCCAGCCGATATCGGACTTGGTGTCTTCCAGCGCCTGGGACGCCGCGTTGCGCTTCTGCATTTCCTGCTCGTACAACTTGGCCCGCAGCATTTTCATGGCGGTGTCCTTGTTGGCGTGCTGGGAACGTTCGTTCTGGCAGCTGACCACGGTGTTGGTCGGTACGTGGGTGATACGTACGGCCGAGTCGGTGGTGTTTACGTGCTGACCACCGGCACCGGAGGAGCGATAGGTGTCGATCCGCAAGTCTGCCGGGTTGATTTCGATTTCCACCTTGTCGTCGATCTCTGGCGAGACGAAAACCGCCGAGAACGAAGTGTGACGACGGTTGCCGGAGTCGAACGGGCTCTTGCGCACCAGGCGGTGTACGCCGATCTCGGTACGCAGCCAGCCAAAGGCGTATTCGCCCTTGATGTGCACGGTCGCGCCCTTGATGCCGGCGACTTCACCGGCCGACAGTTCCATGATGGTGGCGTCGAAGCCGCGTTTGTCAGCCCAGCGCAGGTACATGCGCAGCAGGATGTTGGCCCAGTCCTGGGCCTCGGTGCCACCGGAGCCGGCCTGGATGTCCAGGTAGGCGTTGTTCGGGTCCATTTCATGGCTGAACATGCGGCGGAATTCAAGCTTGGCGAGGTTTTCCTCGAGACGGGCCAGCTCGGCGACGACATCGCCCACTGCGCCTTCGTCGTTTTCTTCGACGGCCATGTCCAGCAGGTCGCGGCAATCGGCCAGACCGGTGTTCAGCTCGTCCAGGGTATCGACGATCTGTGCCAGCGCAGAGCGCTCGCGGCCCAACTCCTGGGCATATTCAGGTTTGTTCCAGACGCTCGGATCTTCAAGCTCGCGATTGACTTCGGTCAGACGCTCGTGCTTTTGATCGTAGTCAAAGATACCCCCGAATAGTTTCGGAGCGCTCGGACAGGTCCTTGATGGTGTTAAGGATCGGGTTGATTTCCATGGCGGGCAGCACTCGTTGGCGAACTTTTGAAAGCCGGCGAGTATAACGGCAAACGGCCGGAAACGGCAGCCCGCTTGGCCGAAAAGGCCCGGTGTGTTTTCGGAGCGGCCGTACACCGATCAACTGTAGGAGCCGGCTTGCTGGCGATGGCTTACTAAGATCCAGACTCTGTTTTCGGTCGGAGTACATATCCGTTCTTTT